>NZ_JAFCLX010000099.1:0-1786 GCF_018130205.1 Bradyrhizobium sp. AUGA SZCCT0222 | reverse complement strand
AGTCTCTGCAGTGAAGCGCCCGATGCAGGGCTACTCGCCTAACCGGAAAAGTGGGCGCGATTGCCAAGCCCTAGGCCAGCACGATCAAAATTGCCGCCCCTGCCCCTAAGATAATCACGTCGGCTGTTACCCTGTGTGCCATTTCACACATCGGGAAAAAATGGTAAACTCTACTGCCCAGCCCCGCTTACCCGTGACGATCGGCGGCCGCCCACAAAAGCAGGTTCTTGATTATGAGTTTCGAGAGAATGTCTGACGCTAGCATCGCACGTTATTACGAGAGCATACGCGAACAAGCCGAGGCCGATCGAAAGCATAAAGAGCATTTCACGGCTAGCCCGAGCGTCCGGGAACGGGCGGATAAGCTACGTCAAGAAATGATCAAGCGGCGAATGCAGCACTCGCCCATCAACTGGCCATCCTGATTTCGATTAATGTCAGGTAAGGGCAAATGATAACGCAGCGGGCGCCATACAAAACGCGCCGCTGGACGGAAGCCGAGCTGGCCGCACTGCGGTCAATGGCTCAGGCCGGAAAGGACGCCCGCAGCATCGGTAAACAGCTTGGCAGATCTTTTATGGGCGTCCAAGCCAAGGCGAAGAAACTGAACCTTGTCTTGCCGCGAATGAAGGCATAATCGTGGGCCCCTTTCGGGAAAATGACATCATGATCGCGACGATAGCCGGCTTGTTAGCCTGGATGATCACACTTGCTATACGTACCGCTTTTGGCGGCTGACCCCCACCCACGGCAGCTGTAGGTCAATGACATCCAGGCCCCGACGGATTGATAATTTGCCGTTAGGTGCTGCGCCGCGCTTCAATAGCGTGCCTGAACTTACCCGCCGCCCTCACCCCGAACGCTCCGACTGCTGGCCCGTCTACTACGCTGACGTGCAGGTCGGCACGATCGCGATCCAGGCCGGCCTACCGGTCAAAGCCAAGCAATGGAGATGGGACGTCGGCTTCTACCCGACATCACATCGCGGTCGCTCCGGCAGCGGCTACGCTGCAACCTTCGACGAGGCGCGGGCAGGCTTCGAAAGAGCCTGGACGGACTATCTGCCGCGGGTGCACGGAAGCCGACTTCGACGAGTACCGGCGCCAGCGTGCCTGGACGGCATGGAAATACGCCATGCACGGGGCCGGCCTGCCGCTGCCGACGCTATCAACCAGTGGACGGGCACGTTGTTTCTGTGGCGCCTCGATCGATATGGCGGTAACCGACCGTCACGTTCACGACGAACATATGGATTCGCAGCGCGCATGAAGTTTAGAGTTGACCGCCCCTATTCCGATCCTGAAAAGGCCGCGCTCAAGCTGCTGGAGATCGCCAACGCTACCGAGCCGGTAGACGGAAAGATTTACATCGAGAAGATAAACGCGCCGATGCTGTACCTGGAGCGCGCCACCCCGGCCGAATACAAAGCCGGGCTTGATTTGGCGATATCGCGCGGTTGGCTGTTGCTGCATGAGAGTGGGACGTTCGTTAAATTCACCCAAGCCGGGGCTGACCTGTTCGGCTAGGAACCAATTCGTCCTGCCGTGATTGACTGGGCGGCCGGGATCACGCCCGGCGGGCCGCGCCTTGCCACGGAAGGCTGTAATGGTTGAATCCTCACTACCCCGCTTCCTCGTTAGGCAAGACGGCAGCGGCACAAATTGGATGGTGTGGGACCGACTATCAAAGCGACCAGCCAGGCTTAAGGACGAGGAGCTTGTGAAGCTGGCATTCTCGGCCGCTGAAGCCCTCCGGGATTCTCTGAACGCTGGTCCACCGACCCATG
>NZ_JAFCLX010000098.1:0-1804 GCF_018130205.1 Bradyrhizobium sp. AUGA SZCCT0222 | reverse complement strand
CACCGCGATCGACTGGCGGGTCGACAGCGCCTGGCTGTTGGCCGCTTCCTCGTTGGTATCGGCCAGCGTCAGGTTGGCCGAGCCGTTTTGCAATACGTTAATCAGGTTCTTGTTGAAGTCCTGGCGGATCTGCACGACCGACAGGTTGGAACCGAGTGAAGAGGCCTGCGTCCGCAACATGTCCGACGCATTGCTTATCTTGGCAATCGTCGCCTTGGCCGAGGCATTGTCCAGGAAGTCGGTGCCCGCCACCAGCGGAGCAAGGCCAAGGCCCGCCGCGCCAAACGTCACGCCCTTGATGTTCAATATGGACTTGCCGGTCTCGTTGAAGGTTAGCTTGAGATCGTCGCCGTTCAGCAGGTTGATGCCATTGAACGAGGCATCCTGCGCTGTCGTCGTGATCTGGGCGATGATGTTGTTGTACTGGGCCACCAGGTTGGAGCGAATGGTCTGCGAAGCCGCATCGGCGACCGGTGCGACGGTGACCACCGAAGCCGGCAGGAATGCCTTGCCCGCACCGGTCGCGGTGCCCGCGAGCGCGCCGACGGTGGCCGAAGCCGCGTCGTTGATCGTTGTGATCGTGATCTTGCCGGTGGTGTCGTCAACCGAAGCCTGCAGATTGTTGGGTGCCAGAGCCGCGTTGAGTTCGTTCAGCGTATCAACCTCCGCCCCGCCGGTACCGAACGTGATGCTCGACGCCGTGCCGCCGCCGGTCGCTGCGATCGTCAGGACGTCGCCCTGCGCAAGCGTGGCGCCCAGCAGGTTGGCTGAGGTTCCCCCGGCGTTCGCGCCGCTGGTGACGCTGGATTTGGGAGAATAGCCGGCGGTCGTCTGCAGCACCTGGTTGGCGATCGACTTCGCGGTATCGACCAGCTTCTGGAGCGAGGTGAGGCCGGTGTTGGCGGCCTGCAGGACCTGCACGCCGTTGCCGATGCCATCGAGCAGGTTGTTGATGTCGCTGGCCCGGTTGTCGAGCCCCGCGGCAGTGAAGTAGTTGGTAGGATTGTCGAGCGCCGTATTGACCTTCTTGCCGGACGAGAGGCGGTTCTGCGTGGTGGCGAGCAGGTCCGCGGTCGACTGAAGCGAGAGCAGGTTCTGGCGAACCGAGGCCGAAAGAACAACGGACATGTGTCAAACTTTCCTAGTTTATGTCCTCAGTTCTAGTCAGCTTCCTTTAAATTAAGGTAAACGCCGGCTTAAGCGATGTGATTAACGCTTCCTTACCGGAGGGCGCGCCACGCTTTTTCGCCCCGTTTTGGCCCTGGAACACAAAAAAGCGGCGGGGTTTCCCCCGCCGCTTGATCCTGAGACGTGGTCGAAATCAGCGCAGGAGCTGGAGCACGCTCTGCTGCGACTGGTTGGCGAGCGCCAGCGCGGACACCGCGATCGACTGGCGGGTCGACAGCGCCTGGCTGTTGGCCGCTTCCTCGTTGGTATCGGCCAGCGTCAGGTTGGACGAGCCGGTCTGCAGCACGTTGATCAGGTTCTTGTTGAAGTCCTGGCGGATCTGCACGACCGACAGGTTCGAACCGAGTGACGACGCCTGGGTGCGAAGCACGGTGCTGGCGGCGCTGAGCTTGGTCAGTGCGGCGTTCGCGGACGAATTGTCCAGGAAGTCCGTGCCCGAGGTCAGCGAAGCGAGGCCGAGGCCCGCTGCGTTGAAGGTCACGCCCTTGATGTTCAGGGTGGACTTGCCGGTCTCGTTGAAGGTCAGCTTGAGATCGTCACCGTTCAGCAGGTTGATGCCGTTGAACGACGCATCCTGCGATGTCGTCGTGACCTGGGTGATGATGTCATTGTACTG
>NZ_JAFCLX010000097.1:0-2505 GCF_018130205.1 Bradyrhizobium sp. AUGA SZCCT0222 | reverse complement strand
AAGACTGCCTCCCAAAAAGAAGCCTTGAATCTGATTTGCGCCTAAAAGGGAATCCTTAGAGTCCACACCACCTAGAGGGCAGACAGACTCGCCAATTTGCGACGGAATTGCGAATAGCGCGCTGATTCGTAAGGCAAAACTGGCGCGGGAATGCCTTGATGCGCTGTTGGGGGGGCCTGGCCAGGCGTGTCCCGTCGGGCGGGGCTCGTCGTTATGTGTCTCTTGCAACGCGTCCGATACGGCGGAGGAGGCCGTCATGCGTCGCATTCTGGTTGTCGATGACGACCTTCACACCCGCCTTGCGATACGCGCCTGGCTCAAGCAGTGCGGTTTCAGGGTCGCGATCGCGGACGGCGGGCCCAACGGCCTCGCGGCGCTCGACGACGCAACGTTCGACCTGATGATCGTCGATATTTTCATGCCGAACATGCGCGGTTTCAAGTCGATCAGGATATTTCACCAGCGCGCTCCGACAGTGCCGTTGATCGCCATTTCCGGTTACGCGTTCTCCGGCCCGGAAACGGACAATGTTGCTTGCCTAAAAATGGCTCTCAGCCTCGGTGCGACCAGGTGCCTGCACAAACCCTTCCGGCCGGCGACGTTGCTCAGCGTGATCGACGAATGTCTGTCGGAAGCCGAGCCTCACCGAAGATGCGCCGCAACCCTTGCCGCCGTCACAACCGCGCCGTCGGAACAGCGGGGCGTAACGGTATCGTCAGATATTTCGAAAGAGAGGATCGCTACGGGCTGAGCTGCCAGCAAGACGTAACAACTTTGCGTCGAACCAGAAAAGGGTGGCGGGCACCCATTGCGACTGAGGAGCGATTGAAAGCGGATATCTTGCTTCGGGGGCTGAAATGACGCGGGTACTGGTTGTCGATGACGATCCAATGGTCTGCGCGGCCATTGAAATCTATCTGGAGCGTCACGGCTTCGAAGTGACGATAGCCAATGGCGGCGAAGCCGGGCTTCGCGCTCTCGAAGACGCCAGCTTCGACCTGATGATCGTCGATATCTTCATGCCGCATATGCGTGGGTTCGAATCGATCCGGATATTCCACGAGCGCGCGCCGGCGATTCCGCTGGTCGCGATGTCGGGCTATGCGTTTGCGAATCTTGAATCGCCGGCGCCGGATTTTCTGCGCATGGCGCTCGAACTCGGCGCGGCGCGCTGTCTGCGCAAGCCGTTTACGCCGGCGGCATTGCTGACGGTGATTAACGAATGTCTCTCCGAAGCGCGAGCGCGCTATGCGGGCGCCGCCGGGTCAAGATAGCGCTTTCGGATGCGGCAATTTCAGGTCGCGATCGCGATGATGTCCACGCTGCCATTGCCGGGTCGATTGGACCCTGTCGGGGATGCTGGTTCGCCTCATATCCGAGAACCATCGCAGAACTGATCGAGAGGGCCCAGCTTGGACGCAAAGCCGACATTGCTGACGTGATCGAACCAGCTGCAGCATTGGTAGGAGTTTGTTTACCAGAAATGATAATGCCGCGGCTTTCCCGGTCTACGCCGGCCAAGCGGCTCCTCGTCCATGAAATCATCAGCCGGATTCCGTGGCTAACCGCCGGCGGATTTTCAAGGCGCCAGCCAACGGTGTTTTGCCGGTGCAATCGCGCTATCTGCGCAGCATTTTACGACAATTTATTTGGGTTATCCGTATTTGCACGGACAGTGAAATTAACGTGGTCGTGAAATCAGAAAGGCTATGCCTAACAGACGACCGTTACATCGATAGTTGAAGGGCGCGCTCTGATGGATGATCTTTTGCGGGAATTCCTGACAGAGACCAACGAGAGCCTGGATACGGTCGACAATCAGTTGGTGCGGTTCGAGCAGGATCCCAGCGACGCGAAGATTCTGGATAACATCTTTCGCCTGGTACACACGATCAAGGGCACCTGCGGCTTCCTCGGCCTGCCGAGGCTGGAAGCGCTGGCCCATGCCGGCGAGACCCTGATGGGCAAATTCCGCGACGGCATGCCGGTCACCGCCGGCGCCGTCACGCTGATCCTGTCCTCGATCGATCGCATCAAGGAAATCCTCGCAGGGCTTGAAGCAACCGAGACTGAGCCGGAAGGCAGCGATGAGGACCTGATCGAGAAGCTGCACGAAATGGCCGAGGGCGGCGCGCATGCGGCGCCGGCCCAACCCGCCGCAATGATCACTTCACCCCCGGTTCAACCCGCTGCCCCCAAGGAGGCTAAAGTGGTGCAAGGAGTGGCTCACGGCACATTGGTGGAGCAGGTTCTGGAGCGGCCTCTGCGTCCGGGCGAAGTCTCGCTCGACGATCTCGAACGCGCCTTCCGCGAGACCGCGATCGAAGTCGTACCCGCGCCGGTAGCCAAGGCCGCTGCCCCCGCGCCAGAAGCCGCCAAGAAGGATGCCAAGCCCAAAAAGGCGGCGGCTTCCGACGTCGGCGACGTCCAGGAAGCCGACAAGATCGCCAACCAGTCGATCCGCGTCAACGTGGACACGCTGGAACATCTGATGACCATGGTCTC
>NZ_JAFCLX010000096.1:0-3214 GCF_018130205.1 Bradyrhizobium sp. AUGA SZCCT0222 | reverse complement strand
TCGGCAATGCGGTTGCCGGCACCTATGGGTCGGTGACGATCAACAGCAACGGCAGTTACACCTACACGCTCAACAATTCAGATCCGGACACCCAGGCGCTGGCGCAGGGCGCATCGGCGAGCGAGGCGTTCACCTACACGGTGACCGACCAGTTCGGGGCGACCGCGTCGACGACGCTCACGATCACCATCACCGGCAGCAATGACGGGCCGGACATTACGGTAGGCGCCGGCGACAGCACCGCCGAGACGCTGGTCGAGACCGATGCAGCGCTGGCGGTTGGCGGCACCCTGACGGTGACGGATATCGACCTGTCGGATGCGGTGACCCCGACGGTCGCCTCGGTGGTGGCCTCGGGCACCACCGCAGGGCTGGGCTCCAACAATGCGGCGCTGGCCGCAATGCTGACGGTGACGCCGGCCTCGATCGACGCCGACAGCGGCGACGCCAATAATCTGATCTGGTCGTTCAGCTCGACGCCGGAGGCGTTCGACTACCTCGACGACGGCGAGACGCTGACGCTGACCTATACGGTGCGGGCCACCGATGACAGCCTGGCGTTCGACGAGCAGACCGTGACCATCACCATCACCGGCAGCAATGACGGGCCGGATATCACGGTAGGCGCCGGCGACAGCGCGGCGGAGACGCTGCTCGAGACCAATGCGGCACTGGCGGTGGCGGGCACCCTGACGGTGACCGACATCGATCTGTCGGATGCGGTGACTCCGACGGTCGCCTCGGTGGTGGCCTCGGGCACCATTTTGGGCCTTGGCTCCAACAACGCGGCGCTGGCTGCAATGCTGACGGTGACGCCGGCCGCAATTGCCGCCGACAGCGGCGACGCCAATAATCTGAACTGGTCGTTCAGCTCGACGCCGGAGGCGTTCGACTACCTCGACGACGGCGAGACGCTGACGCTGACCTACACGGTGCGGGCCACCGACGACAGCCTGGCATTCGACGAGCAGACTCTCATTATCACCATCACCGGCAGCAATGACGGGCCGGACATTACGGTCGGGAGCGGCGACAGCGCCGCCGAGACGCTGGCCGAGACCAATGCGGCGCTGGCGGTGGCCGGCACCCTGACGGTGAACGACATCGACCTGTCGGATGCGGTGACTCCGACGGTCGCTTCGGTGGTGGCTTCCGGCACCACCACAGGGCTGGGCTCGGGCAATGCGGCGCTGGCCGCAATGCTGACGGTGACACCGGCCTCGATCGATGCGGATCCCGGTGCCGCCAGCAATCTGAACTGGTCGTTCAGCTCGACGCCGGAGGCGTTCGACTACCTCGACGACGGCGAGACGCTGACGCTGACCTATACGGTGCGGGCGACCGACGACAGTCTGGCATTCGACGAGCAGACGGTCATCATCACCATCACCGGCAGCAATGACGGGCCGGACATTACGGTCGGCAGCGGCGACAGCGCCGCCGAGACGCTGGCCGAGACCAATGCAGCGCTGGCGGTTGGCGGCACCCTGACGGTGACGGATATCGACCTGTCGGATGCGGTGACTCCGACGGTCGCGTCGGTGGTGGCCTCGGGCACCATTCTGGGCCTCGGCTCCAACAACGCGGCGCTGGCCGCGATGCTGACGGTGACGCCAGATTCGATCGATGCCGACAGCGGCGATACCAGCAACCTGAACTGGTCGTTCAGCTCGACGCCGGAGGCGTTCGACTATCTCGACGACGGCGAGACGCTGACGTTGACCTATACGGTGCGGGCCACCGACGACAGCCTGGCATTCGACGAGCAGACCGTGACCATCACGATCACCGGCAGCAATGACGGGCCTGATATTACGGTAGGCGCCGGCGACAGCGCCGCCGAGACCCTTGTCGAGACCAATGCGGCGCTGGCGGTTGGCGGCACCCTGACGGTGACGGATATCGACCTGTCGGATGCGGTGACCCCGACGGTTGCGTCGGTGGTGGCCTCCGGCACCACCACAGGGCTGGGCTCGGGCAATGCGGCGCTGGCCGCGATGCTGACGGTGACGCCGGCCTCGATCGACGCCGATCCTGGCGATACCAGCAACCTGAACTGGTCGTTCAGCTCGACGCCGGAGGCGTTCGACTATCTCGACGACGGCGAGACGCTGACGCTGACCTATACGGTGCGGGCGACCGACGACAGCCCGGCATTCGACGAGCAGACGCTCATTATCACGATCACCGGCAGCAATGACGGGCCGGACATCACGGTCGGTAGCGGCGACAGCGCCGCCGAGACCCTGGTCGAGACCGATGCGGCGCTGGCGGTGGCCGGCACCCTGACGGTGAACGACATCGACCTGTCCGACGCGGTGACTCCGACGGTCGCCTCGGTGGTGGCCTCGGGCACCACCACAGGGCTGGGCTCGGGCAATGCGGCGCTGGCCGCGATGCTGACGGTGACGCCGGCTGCGATCGATGCGGATCCCGGCGATACCAGCAACCTGAACTGGTCGTTCAGTTCGACGCCGGAGGCGTTCGACTATCTCGACGACGGCGAGACGCTGACGCTGACCTACACGGTGCGGGCGACCGATGACAGCCTGGCGTTCGACGAGCAGACCGTCATCATCACCATCACCGGCAGCAATGACGGGCCGGACATTACGGTCGGTAGCGGCGATAGCGCGGCCGAGACCCTTGTCGAGACCAATGCGGCGCTGGCGGTTGGCGGCACCCTGACGGTGACCGACATCGATCTGTCGGATACGGTAACCCCGACGGTCGCCTCGGTGGTGGCCTCGGGCACCATTTTGGGCCTCGGCTCCAATAACGCGGCGCTGGCCGCGATGCTGACGGTGACGCCGGCTGCGATCGACGCCGATCCCGGCGACGCCAGCAACCTGAACTGGTCGTTCAGTTCGACGCCGGAGGCGTTCGACTATCTCGACGACGGCGAGACGCTGACGCTGACCTACACGGTGCGGGCCACCGATGACAGCCTGGCATTCGACGAGCAGACCGTGACCGTCACGATCACCGGCAGCAATGACGGGCCGGACATTACGGTCGGTAGCGGCGACAGCGCCGCCGAGACCCTGGTCGAGACCGATGCAGCGCTGGCGGTGGCCGGCACGCTGACGGTGACCGATCTGGATCTGTCCGACGCGGTGACCCCGACGGTGACTGCCGTGGTGGCCTCGGGCACCATTTTGGGCCTCGGCTCCAACAATGCGGCGCTGGCCGCGATGCTGACGGTGACGCCGGC
>NZ_JAFCLX010000095.1:0-4830 GCF_018130205.1 Bradyrhizobium sp. AUGA SZCCT0222 | reverse complement strand
GATCACGGCATAAGCCGTAAAGCCATTGCGCAGGGAAGGCCGGGTGTTCTCCGCTGCCCTGTATGCTCGTGTGCAGCTTTCTTTGCACTATTCGCACACGAGACCGCGGGTGCAGCGCGCACCCGGTCTTCCCTGCGCCCTCACTATGAGAGGGCGGGAAGTTTCTGGCAAACCTCGGGCGCAATGCGTCGCGAGATCGCGAGGCTATATCCACGTCGTCCCGGACAAGCGCAGCGCGATCCGGGACCCATACGCCGCGGCCCATCGGTAAGAGCGCTGGCGTTAGAGACCTTCTGCAACAACGACTGCCGCGGAGTATGGGTCCCGGAGTTCGCCGGGACGACGAGAGATTTGCGTATGGCGCTACCCCGGCAAATACCCCTTGACCGCCGGCAGGAAGAAAATCGCGATGTTGATCGCAAAGCCGATGGACCACAGGATCGAGCGCAGCGTCGGGCGGTTGCCCAGATAAGTGAAGACGTAGGCGATCCGCACGATCAGGAACAGCACCGCCAGTTCGTCGATCAAATGTTGCGGCCCGAGGCGAAACTCGGCCAGCAGCACCGCGACCGCGAAAAACGGAAAGGCCTCGATGCCGTTCTGATGGGCGCCCAGCGCCCGGGCGCGGATCGGATCCTCGTAGAAATCGGGGGCACGGGGCCTCGCATTGTCGAAACGGCGAAACCCGATCCATTTGACCGAGGCGATCGTCAGCAAGTACAGCAGCAGCGTTCCGAAAACGCACCATTCGGCGACCGTCATGGTTCCTCCCGCCCGGGGCAAGGCCTGAGCGTATCGAACCGATGGTTGTCTTGACAAGGATGGTGCAACGCGCGAAGCCACGGAAATCATGACCGTGGTCGTTCCCATAGGAAACGCGAAGCCAGCGGCGGCAGCAAAGCCGGAGCGCGTCGGCGTGCTGCTGGTCAATCTCGGCACGCCCGATAGCGCCGACGCCAGGGGCGTGCGGGTGTATCTCAAGGAATTTCTCTCCGACCCGCGCGTGATCGAGGACCAGGGGCTGCGCTGGAAGCTGATCCTCAACGGCATCATTTTGCGCATCCGTCCCCGCCGCAAGGCGCGCGACTACCAGAAGATCTGGAACGTCGAGAAGAACGAATCCCCGCTGAAGACCATCACGCGCGCGCAAGCCGAAAAGCTGGCGGAGGCGATCGCAGACCATGACCACGTCGTGGTCGATTGGGCGATGCGTTACGGCAATCCGTCGATCCGCTCGCGCATCGATGCCCTGACCGCGCAAGGCTGCGACCGTCTCCTGGTCGTTCCGCTCTATCCGCAATATTCCGCGGCGACCTCGGCCACCGTGTGCGACGAGGTTTTCCGCGTGCTGGCCGGCATGCGCGCGCAGCCGATCTTGCGCGTGACGCCGCCTTACTATGACGACCCCGATTACATCGATGCGCTGGCGGCTTCGATCAATGCTCATCTGGCGACCTTGCCGTTCCAGCCCGAACTGATCGTCGCGTCGTTTCACGGCATGCCACAAAAATATGTCGACAAGGGCGATCCCTATCAGGCGCAGTGCATCGCAACAACCGACGCCCTGCGCCGGCGCATGGGCCTTGATGCGTCCAAACTCAAGCTTACATTTCAGTCGCGCTTCGGCTTCGACGAATGGCTGCAGCCCTATACCGACAAGACCATCGCGCAGCTCGCGAAAGATGGCGTCAAGCGCATTGCCGTGGTGACACCCGGCTTCTCCGCCGATTGCCTGGAGACGCTGGAAGAGATCGCGCAGGAAAACGCCGAAATATTCAAACACAATGGCGGCGAGCAGTTCGCGGCGATCCCCTGCCTCAACGATTCCGAGCCCGGCATGGACGTGATCCGCCAGCTCGTGTTGCGCGAGCTTCAGGGCTGGATTTGATATTCCATTGTTCAAGCGCCATACATCTGGCGGGCGTCAAACGGCTCCCTACGTAACCATTGCTAGAGAACAGCCGGGCTGAACCGGCGGTGGCATCCGGCAGACATATGGACGACCGCGTCCGGCAACGGTCTTGCCGGTTTTGGAGGGAATTCATGACTGGTTTCGACATTTTCGCGATTGCGTTTTTGCTGCTGGTCATTGTGACCCTGTTCGCCGGCGTCAAGACGGTGCCGCAAGGCTATGACTGGACCATCGAACGGTTCGGCAAATACACCCGCACGCTGTCGCCGGGGTTGAACATCATTGTTCCCTATTTTGACCGCGTTGGCCGCAAGATGAACATGATGGAGCAGGTGATCAGCATTCCCGAGCAGGAGGTGATCACCAAGGACAACGCCACCGTGACGGTGGACGGCGTCGCGTTCTATCAGGTGTTCGATGCCGCCAAGGCCAGCTACGAAGTATCCAATCTCGATCAGGCGATTATCGTGCTGACGATGACCAACATCCGCTCGGTGATGGGCGCGATGGACCTCGACCAGGTGCTGTCGCACCGCGACGAGATCAACGAGCGGCTGCTGCGTGTGGTCGACGCCGCGGTGTCGCCGTGGGGGCTGAAGGTCAACCGCATCGAGATCAAGGACATCGTGCCGCCGGCCGACCTCGTCGAAGCGATGGGCCGGCAGATGAAGGCCGAGCGCGTCAAGCGCGCCGACATTTTGCAGGCGGAAGGCCAGCGGCAGTCGGAGATCCTGCGTGCCGAGGGCGCCAAGCAGGGCCAGATCCTGCAGGCCGAAGGCCGCAAGGAAGCCGCCTTCCGCGACGCCGAGGCGCGCGAACGTTCGGCGGAGGCTGAAGCCAAGGCGACACAGATGGTGTCCGAGGCCATCTCCAAGGGCGACGTTGCCGCGCTGAATTACTTCATCGCCGACAAATACATCAAGGCGTTCGGGCAACTGGCTGAATCGCCGAACCAGAAGATCCTCATGCTGCCGATCGAGGCCACCAGCATCCTGGGCTCGCTCGCCGGCATCGGCGAGATCGCCAAGGCGACCTTCGGTGACGCCGCTACCGCGGCAGTCGCGCGGCGCGGTTCGGTGCCATCAACCGGTCCCGCCACGCCGCCGCCGCCGCCGCCATTCTCGCCGCAGCGGTAGGGAGACTTCCCTCCCGCGCTTGCGGGGGTCGAGACGAGCGAAGCTCGCTCTTAGGGTGCCGAGCGAAAGCGAGGCGGGTGGGGGCTCTCTCCACGAGTCGTATCGCCGAGAGAGCCCCCACCCCAACCCTCCCCCGCAAGTGCGGGAGAGGGAGCTGACTGCCGGTGTGTTGTCGAGTTCGACTAAAAAGGACAGAGGTCGTGTCATGGCCGACATATTTGCTACCCTGGGCACCTGGAACTGGCTGATCTTCGGCTTCATCCTGATGGCGCTGGAATTGCTGGCGCCGGGTGTCTTCCTGTTCTGGCTCGGGCTTTCCTCGCTGATGGTCGGCCTGGTGTCGTTTGCGATCAATCCATCGTGGCAGACGCAGCTTTTGATGTTCGCGTTGTTCGCGGCCGCGGCGGTGCCGGCGTGGCGGCATTTTGCGAAGAGCGCCGGCAGCAGCAGCCAGAGCAACCCGTTCCTCAACCGGCGGACCGAAGCGATGATCGGCCGGGAGTTCACGCTGGAAAAACCGATCGTCGACGGCACCGGCACGGTGCGGATCGACGACACGATCTGGCGCGTCGCCGGCCCCGATGCGCCGGCCGGCAGTCGTGTCAAAGTCGTGCAAGCCGATGGCGCCAGCCTGACGGTGGCGGTGGCCTAGTCTGTCGTTTGCTTGCTCCACCGCTCCGCAAAGCGGTGGAGAGGAAGGAAGGTTTCGTTCAATTCCTGGCCGAGCCCGGTCAGGCCATAGCCATCGCCCGGCAGCAGTTCGATCAGGCCGGCCTCGCGCAGTTCGGAGAGCCGGGTCTGCATCACAGTCGGCGAGGCCTCGTCGCAGGCAGTGCGCAGCGCGCGCGAGGTCAGCGGTGCCTCGCGCAGCTCCCAGAGGATGCGCAAGGTCCAGCGCCGGCCCAGCAGATCGAGCAGCGCCATGATCGGCCGGCCGGTCCGCGTGCCGCGGACGGCGCGTTTCTTCATGGCAGGGGCCTGTTTCGGCATCGGAAACCCTCTTGCGATCCGCTACAGATATTGTAGCGTCTTGCTACATTTATTGTAGCAAAGGAGTGAGCCGATGTCACAATCCGCGCCCCGCATCGCGCCGTTGCAGCCGCCTTATCCACCCGAGATTCAGCAACAATTCGACCGCATCATGCGCGGCGCGCCGCCGCTGGTGCTGTTCCGGGTGATGGCCGGCCAGCCCCGCGCCTGGGAGAAGTTTCGCGCCGGCAGCCTGCTGGATCGCGGTCCGCTCAGCTTGCGAGAGCGCGAGATCGTGATCGACCGCACCTGCGCGCGGACCGGTTGCGAATACGAATGGGGCGTGCATATCGCGGCGTTCGCGGAAGCCGCCCACCTGACCGCCGAACAGGTCCGCGCCACCGTGCTCGGCGATGCCAAGGCCGTCTGCTGGTCGGAAGCCGAACAGGTATTGATCGCAACCGTCGATGCCCTGCACGAGCGCGCGACGCTTGATGAGGCCGAGTTCAAGGCGCTGTCGGCGCATTATGACGACGCGAAAATTGTCGAAATCATCCAGCTCTGCGGCTTCTATCGCACGGTGTCATATCTGGCCAATGCGCTGGCATTGCCGCCGGAGGAGACGGCGGCGAGATTTCCGAAGTGAGATGTCGTCCCGGCGAAGGCCGGGACCCATACTCCGCGGCCCTGATTGTCGAGGAAGGTGTCTAACGCCGGTATCTCATACGAGAGGCCACGGCGTATGGGTCGTAAGTCTCGGTGCCTCGATTAAGATGGGGCGATCGAGGCGGGCGTTGCGGGGTTTATGGGAGG
>NZ_JAFCLX010000094.1:0-8170 GCF_018130205.1 Bradyrhizobium sp. AUGA SZCCT0222 | reverse complement strand
GGCGTAAACCAGCGTCCACCGCAACCCGTCCAACGTCCGTGACGACGGCCGACGCCCTTCTGAGTAGGACGGGATGGCGATAGATGCGCACTGATTTGGGTCGGCCAACAACAGAAATATTTTTGATTTACAGAAATTTTCTACTTGACACGATTTCTGAAAGTCAGCATTGATTTGCCCGTCGGGTTGTTTTGTCGCAGGCGACAACGACATTTGCTCTTGCGAGCGAAGCGACTCAGGCAAGAGCGATCCCATTCATGGTCGTCCCGGCGAAGGCCGGGACCCATACGCCGCGGCCGTGGTGATACGGCGAGCCGGCAGAGATTCTTCAAACAACAAACAGTTGTGGCTATGGGTCCCGGCCTTCGCCGGGACGACGACGGAGCGATGTCCTCACGCCGCGCGGATGTTCGCCATGAAGCGGTCGAGCTCTTCGCGCAGCCGGGTGCTTTCGCTCGACAGCGTGCGCGCCGAATGCAGTACCTCTTCCGAGGCCGTACCGGTCTCGGTCGCGCCGCGGTTGACCTGCATGATGCTGGCGGCGGCTTCCTCGGTGCCTTGCGCGACGTTCTGGACGCTGCGCGCGATTTCCTGCGTCGCCGAACTCTGCTGCTCGACCGCATCCGCGATCGTCGTGGCGATGTCTGAGATCTTGCCGATGGTGCCGCCGATTTCCTTGATCGCGGCGACCGATTCCTGGGTCGCACCCTGCATGCCCGAGATGTGATTGGAGATCTCGTCGGTCGCCTTCGCGGTCTGGCTGGCGAGCGATTTGACCTCGGAGGCGACGACGGCGAAGCCGCGGCCGGCATCGCCGGCGCGAGCCGCCTCGATGGTCGCGTTCAGCGCCAGCAGGTTAGTCTGCTCGGCAATCGCCGTGATCAGCTTGACCACGTCACCGATCTCTTGTGCTGCGCGCGACAGTTTTCCGATGCGGCTATCGGTCTGTTCGGCCTGGCGCACCGCGGCTTCCGCAATCTGGCTGGATTCCTTGACGCGGCGGCCGATCTCGTCGACGGAGGCCGAAAGCTCCTCGGTCGCGGATGCCACCGATTGCATGTTGCCGGACGCCTGTTCCGAAGCGCCGGCGACCTGGCTCGACAGGCTCTGGGTGGTTTCCGCGGTTCGCGTCAGCGTTCCCGCCGATGCTTCCAGTTGCACGGCCGAGGCCGAAACGTTGGAGACGATGGCGCCCACCGCGGCCTCGAATTCGTCGGCAAAGCGAATGAGTTCAGTGCGGCGCGCGGCGCTGCTCGCCTTGTTCTGCGCCTCTTGCGTGGCGGCGTCGCGTTCGGCCTTGGCGACCGCCTGGACCTTGAACTCCTCGACCGCGCTGGCCATTTCGCCAAGTTCGTCCTTGCGCCCGAGGCCGGGCAGCACGACGTCGAAATTGCCGGCGGCGAGTTCACGCATCGCACCGCACATTGCGGTCATCGGCCTGGAAATGCCCTTGCCGAGCAAGAACGCCCAGACACAGCCGAGCAGGAAGCCGCCGGCCGCCAGGATCAGGATCAGCCGTTCGGTTTCGCCAATGCTCGCGTTCGACTCGGCCTCGAGCCGCTTCTGATCGGCCAGCAGGCTGGACTTCATGACGGCGGCGCCCTTGCTGATCGCGGTGACGGAATCCGTCATGTCGAGCGTCAGATCGTCGATTTCCTTGGCGTTGTGAATCAGCTTCGCCAGCGCCTCCCGGTAGGCTTCCAGAAGTCCGGCGGATTCCTTGAGGTCGGCCACGACCTTTTCATTCTTCGAGGAAATCGACTTCAGCGAGTTCTCGACGAATTTCAGACGCGCCAACGCGCTGGCTGCCACTGCCTTGTCGGAATTGATGACGAACGTGTTGACCAGTGCGGTGACGGCCTGAAACTGCTCGTAGACCTTCTTCGCGCCGAGACTGATGACCTGCTGCTCGGACTCGTCGGCGTTGCTGGGGAGATCGTCGAGCTTGTAATGCAGCGACATGCCGCTGCGGGTGAGCTGGTTCTGGGTGATCCGCGCGCTCTCGTCCTTGACCTTGACGACGTCGGCAAAGATCTTGGCAAAGGCGCGGAATTCCCGCTCCAGCTTGGCGAGCTGTTCAAGCCGGCCTGGATCGGTGGTGCCCTTCATCGAGGCAATAATGGCTGCCTTCAGGCTGGCTTCGGCCAAAAGCGTCGCCTTGCCATCCTCTTCCTTGGCCGTGACCACGAAATAGCGGGCGAGCGAACTATAGGAAATCAACTCGCGGTCGATGTCGCGCGCCAGATCGGCTTCCTGCACGCTGCGCCGGTAGGCGTCCACGCCTGCGGAAACGTGTTCAAATCCCATATAGGCAATGCCCATGCTGACCGCCGAGATGGCCAGCGTCACGGCAAAACCAAGCATGATCTTGGCGCGGAATCGAAGGGTTGGGAGTTTGATCGAGAACAAGCCCGTACGTTTCTTAAATCCCACCTCAAGCCCCCCGTTTTCATTCTGAAAACCCGGATCGGGAGGCCCTGCCCCCGATCCAGTGCGCAAAGCTAAGGCACAATGGATAAGGCTGGGTAAATTCCGGCCCCACTCCCCCTGGGTTGCAGGGCCGGAAGCATGCTTTTTTGTCTTGATCCCCTTTGGGACCCGGACGATCTCCGCAAGTATGATGCGGTGCGGGGTAGACGAGACCTCACCCCGTCAAGCTACGTTCCGTCGAACGCAGCGCTTTGGCCGCACCTCAACCCGCCCGCTGGAGGACGGCCGAAGAATCGGCTGACCGACGCCGCGTCGCCGCGAGGATGTCATCACAATGACAGGGGCGACCAAAATCCTAGTTGCAAGTTCCCCCGCCCGTGTTTCTAATTGGAATAATTATAAAACATCGGGAGGTATCACGCGTGTCTACCATCAAATTGACGGTGAACGGCAAGGCTGTCTCAGCCGACGTCGAGGACCGGACCCTCCTCGTCCATCTGCTGCGCGAAAACCTGAACCTGACCGGCACCCATGTCGGCTGTGACACCAGCCAGTGCGGCGCCTGCGTCGTCCATATCGACGGCCGGGCGGTCAAATCCTGCACCGTGCTGGCGGGCCAGGCCGCCGGGTCCAACGTCACCACCATCGAGGGCATCTCGAAGGGCGACGATTTGCACCCGATGCAATTGGCGTTCCGCGACAATCACGGCCTGCAGTGCGGCTATTGCACCCCGGGCATGATCATGTCGTCGATCGATATCGTGCACCGCCATGCTGGCAAGCTCGACGAGGAAACCGTCCGGCAGGAGCTGGAAGGCAACATCTGCCGCTGCACCGGCTACCACAACATCGTCAAGGCGGTGCTCGACGCGGCCGGGCGCATGAAGGTCTCGCAGGCGGCCGAATAGCTGCCGCAGGCCACCAAACCAGCATTCAAAGGCCGCTTCGTTTCGATGGAAATGGCGGAAACAATAACTCCGGTCGGGAGGACAGGACATGGGCGTTGAAGGCATTGGCGCAAGCGTTGTGCGCAAGGAAGACCGCCGTTTCATTACCGGCAAGGGCCGTTACGTCGACGACATCAAGATTGTGGGCCTGACCCACGCGCACTTCATCCGCAGCCCGCACGCCCACGCCAAGGTAAAGAGCATCGATACGTCAGCGGCAAAGGACATGCCCGGCGTGGTCGGCATCCTGACCGGCCAGCAGATCGTCGACGACAAGGTCGGCAATCTGATTTGCGGCTGGGCCATTACGTCGAAGGATGGCACCGGCATGAAGATGGGCGCATGGCCGGCGATGGCGCCGGAGACCGTGCGCTTTGTCGGCCAGGCGGTCGCGGTCGTGATCGCCGAGACCAAGAACCAGGCCAAGGACGCCGCCGAAGCCGTCGTCGTCAACTACGAAGAACTCCCGGCTGCCGCTGATATTCGCGCGGCCATCAAGCAGGGCGCGCCGCAGCTTCACCCTGAAGCGCCCGGCAACGTGATCTACGACTGGACGATCGGCGACGAGGCCGCCACCGAAGCCGCGTTCAAAGCGGCGGCCAACGTGGTTTCGCTCGACATCACCAACAACCGGCTGGTGCCGAATGCGATGGAACCGCGGGCGGCGATCGGCGAATATAATGAGGCGGAGGAGCACTTCACGCTCTATACGACCTCGCAAAATCCGCATGTCGCCCGTCTTGTGCTGTCGGCGTTCTATAACATCGCCCCGGAGCACAAGCTGCGGGTGGTGGCGCCCGACGTCGGCGGCGGCTTCGGCTCCAAGATCTTCATCTACCCTGAGGAGATGGTGGCGCTGTGGGCCTCCAAGAAGGTGGGGCGTCCGGTGAAGTGGACCGGCGATCGCACCGAGGCTTTCCTGACCGATGCCCATGGCCGCGATCACCTGACCAATGCCGAACTGGCGCTCGACGCCAACAACAAGATCACCGGCTTGCGCGTCAAGACCTACGCCAATCTCGGCGCCTACATGTCGCTGTTCTCGTCGTCTGTGCCGACCTATCTCTACGCGACGCTGTTGTCGGGCCAGTACAACATCCCCAACATCTTCGCCGAGGTGATCAGCGTCTACACCAACACCACCCCGGTCGACGCCTATCGTGGCGCGGGCCGGCCCGAAGCGAGTTTCGTGGTTGAACGGCTGCTGGAGACGGCGGCGCGGCAGTTGAAGGTCGATCCGGCGGAATTGCGCCGCAAGAACTTCATCACGCAGTTCCCGCATCAGACGCCTGTTATCATGGCCTACGACATCGGAGATTTCGGCGCCTCGCTGGACTCGGCGATGAAGGCGATCGACTACGCCGGCTTCCCGGCGCGCAAGGCGAAAGCCAAGTCCGAAGGCAAGCTGCGCGGCATCGGCCTCTCCTGCTACATCGAGGCCTGCGGCATCGCGCCGTCGAAAGCGGTCGGCAGCTTAGGGGCCGGCGTCGGCCTGTGGGAATCCGCTGAGGTCCGCGTCAACCCGGTCGGCACCATCGAGATCCTCACCGGCTCGCACAGCCACGGCCAGGGCCATGAAACCACGTTCTGCCAGCTGGTGGCCGAACGCCTCGGCGTTCCCATCAGCCAGGTGCAGATCGTCCACGGCGACACCGACAAGGTGCAGTTCGGCATGGGCACCTACGGTTCGCGATCGGCCGCCGTCGGCCTGACCGCGATCCTCAAGGCGATGGAGAAGGTCGAGGCCAAGGCGAAGAAGATCGCAGCCCATGCGCTCGAAGCCTCCGAAAGCGACATCGTGATCGAGAACGGCGAGTTCAAAGTCACCGGCACCGACAAGTCGATCGCGCTGCCGATGGTCGCGCTCGCCGCCTACACGGCGCACAATCTGCCCGACGGCATGGAGCCGGGCCTGAAGGAGGGCGCGTTCTACGACCCGACCAACTTCACCTTCCCGGCCGGCGCCTATATCTGCGAACTCGAGGTCGACGCCGCCACCGGCAAGACCTCCTTCGTCAGCTTCGTGGCCGCGGACGATTTCGGCCGGCTGATCAACCCGATGATCGTCGAAGGCCAGGTCCATGGCGGCCTCGCCCAGGGCATCGGCCAGGCACTGCTCGAAGGCGCGGTGTATGACAGTTCGGGTCAGCTGCTGACGGCATCGTTCATGGATTACGCCATGCCGCGCGCCGACGATCTGCCGTCGTTCAAGCTGAACCACACCACGACGCTGTGTCCGGGCAATCCGCTCGGCGTCAAGGGCTGCGGCGAGGCCGGCGCGATCGGTGCATCCGCCGCCGTGATCAACGCGATCACGGATGCGATCGGTAACAACAAACTCGAAATGCCGGCGACGCCCGATCGCGTCTGGCACGCCATTCACGGTTGATTCTCGTCATTCCGGGGCGACGCGAAGCGTCGAACCCGGAATCTGAAGCACGGCTAACTCCTCGAGATTCCGGGTCTGCGCGCAAGAGGCGCGCATCCCGGAATGACGGAGGAGACCAAAGAGCAAAATTTCAGGGAGCACCACCATGTACGAGACAATTTATCATCGCCCCTCCTCGGTCGACGAAGCCGTGGCGCTTTTCGGCAAAGGCTCGGATTCGAAATATCTCGCCGGCGGCCATACGCTGATCCCCGTGATGAAACAGCGGCTGGCCGCGCCCTCCGACGTGATCGATCTCGGCAAGATCAAGGAACTGATCGGGATCGAAGCATCAGGCGATACGCTTGTTATCAAGGCGGCCACGACCTATTTCGACATCATGCAAAGCGCAGATGTGAAGAAGTCGATCCCGGCGATCGCCTACCTCACCTCGGTGCTCGGCGATCCCGCAGTCCGCTACCGCGGCACGATCGGCGGCTCGATCGCCAACAACGACCCGGCGGCGGATTTTCCCGCGGCCCTGGTTTCGCTCGGCGCCACCGTGAAAACCAACAAGCGCTCGATAGCGGCGGATGATTTCTTCAAGGGCCTGTTCACGACGGCGCTGGAAGACGGCGAGATCATCACGCAGGTGTCGTTCCCGGTGCCGGCCAAGGCCGGTTACGAGAAGATGCGCCATCCCGCCTCACGCTTCGCGCTGACCGGCGTGTTCGTGACCAAGACCAAGGCCGGCGATGTCAGGGTTGCGGCAACAGGCGCATCGCAAAACGGCGTCATGCGGGTACCGGTGATCGAGACAGCGCTGAAGGCGAACTGGTCGGCCGGCGCGCTCGACAGCGTCAAAGTCTCCGACAGCGGCATGCTCGCCGATATCCACGGATCCGCCGCCTATCGCGCCAACCTGGTCAAGGTAATGGCGCAGCGCGCGGTGACCGCGGCGGGCTGATAACGTCTAGACACAAGTTCCCCATGCAAGCGGCGCGTGCGAGCCCGGTTCTGATTTGATCAGAACCGGGCTCTGCTCTGTGTTTTGACGCGTTTTCTTCACGCGAACCGACCCACTTCGCTCAAAAACGCCATGCGTATGCGCGCCGCTCTGCATTTGGTCAGATTCTCGACAAAAGAAGCTTGCCACGCCTTCCCTAAGGCGAGACAATTTAGCTAATCAGCTAATTAAAAATACCTTTTTGGGAGAACAAGACGTGCTCGACAAACCCGCCGCCCAATCCGCAGTTCGCGCCTCCGGCCCGCTCGCAGGCTTTCGCATCGTCGAGTTCGCGGGCATTGGCCCGGGTCCGTTCGCCTGCATGATGCTGGCCGACATGGGCGCGGAGGTCGTGACGCTCGACCGCGTCGGCGCCAAGAAGAATTTGAAATCGGTGGCCGGCCGCGGCCGCAAAGTCGTCGAACTCGATCTGAAGGACAAGGCCGCGGTCGCGGGCGTGCTCGATCTGCTCGCCAATGCCGACGCGCTGATCGAAGGCTTTCGTCCCGGCGTGATGGAGCGGCTGGGCCTCGGGCCCGAAATCGTGATGGCGCGCAATCCGCGCCTCGTATTTGGCCGCATGACCGGCTGGGGCCAGGAAGGCCCGCTGGCGCAGGCCGCCGGCCATGACATCAATTACATCTCGGTGTCAGGCGCGCTCGCCGCGATCGGCACCAAAGAGAAGCCGGTGCCGCCGCTCAACCTGGTCGGCGATTTCGGCGGCGGCGCGCTCTATCTCGTGGTCGGCATCCTTGCAGCGCTCCTGGAAGCGTCGAAATCCGGCAAGGGCCAGGTGGTCGACGCCGCGATGTGCGATGGGGCGGCATCGCTGATGTCGATGTTCTTCGACATGACCGCGATCGGACGCTGGACTGAAGGCCGCGATCAGAATTTCCTCGACGGCGGCGCGCATTTCTACGGCGTTTACGAATGCTCCTGCGGCAATTTCATCTCGATCGGATCGATCGAACCGCAGTTCTACGCGCTGCTGCGCGAACACGCTGGCCTGACCGACGCCGATTTCGACGCCCAGATGGACCGCAATGCCTGGCCGGCACTGAAGGAAAAACTCACAAAAGTTTTCAAGAGCAAGAGCCGCGAAGACTGGTGCAAGATCATGGAAGGCACCGACATCTGCTTCGCACCGATCCTGACCATGGCGGAAGCGCCGAAGCATCCGCACAACGCCGCGCGAAAGATCTTTGTCGAACGCCACGGCGTAACCCAACCCGCGCCGGCACCGCGCTTTTCGCGGACGCCATCGGCTATCCGGGATGCGGAGAAGGCGGAGATTGGGGAGCTGACCAGCGCGTGGAAGGCGGGGAGGTAAAATCTCTCCGTCGTCCCGGCGAACGCCCTAGGGCATGCACACATCTCTAAGGCACCATCCAGCGGCGGCGGCGTGGAAGTATTCGAGGC
>NZ_JAFCLX010000093.1:0-8632 GCF_018130205.1 Bradyrhizobium sp. AUGA SZCCT0222 | reverse complement strand
TCCTCCCCAAAATGCGGAGAGTCCGCCATCTTCGAGTCGATTTGGAGTCCGCTGAACTTCAGATTCGGGACACTAGATTCTTGATTTGACGCGTTTTCTTGGCGCGAACCGGTATCCACTTCGCTCGAAAACGCTTTAGCGCCGGAAGCTCTTGATCTCGGACACGCTGCCGTCGCGGTAGACCAGCTCGACCGAAACCGACTTGGTCGCCGGCGCAAGCTTGAGGTAGGGCTGCGCCTCACGCGGGATGACGCTGGGATCCTTGGGATCGCACGGCGGCATTTTCAGGACGTGGTCGGGCACGGCACTGTCGATGCCGACGCGCACCTCGCGGATCGCGCAGCGGTACGACATCAGATGGGTGTAATAGACCAGGAGCCCGTTGAATTCACGAAACGACAGCCAGCTGGTCGCGGTCATGTCGAGTACCTTGCGCTGGTCGCGGATCAGCGCCGCCTCGGGATCGAAGCGGATCGGAAACGGCCCCTGCACTTCGCCATTGGTATCGACATAGCGCACCTGGATCGTGGCGGCCGGCGCGTCGGCCGGAAGCTCGATCGACGGGTTCGGCATCCGCTTGCGGGTCCGCGGATCGAGCGTGTCGATGAAGCCGGTCTCGCGGAAATCGCCGGCCTCGCCCATCCGCCAGGAAATCCCGAGCGTCGGATCGGCGATCGAGAACACCACGGTCCAGCCGCTATTATGGCGCGAGAACATCGCGATCGGCGCGTTGACGGAATCGTTCGACGGCGCCAGCCGGTGCACCGGCGGCAACGCTGCAACCTTCTGCAATGGCTCCGCAGGCTTGGCGACGGCAGCCTCGGGCGCGGCCTTCGCCGTGCCGCTCAGGAATACGTCATCGACCATCTGGTCGAAATAGACCGGGATCTGCTTGTGGCGCACGGTCTCCGCCAGCTCGCTGACCAGCCGCCGCGTGCGTTGCGCGACCTGCACGAGGTTGACGCCGGGCTGCGTCAGTTCCTTGGTAAAGGTTCGGGTGAACACCGAATTGGGATTGGCATCGTCGTTCGACAGGCGGTCCAGCGCAGTCTGCCGCGGTCCCGCTGAAAATATCGAGAACACGCCTTCCGGCAATTGCGTCATCGGCGCGAGGCCGCCGCCACCGGCGACGGCGCGGGTGCCGGAGCGCTCGAACGGATTGTTGCGGCAGGCGTCGAACACCAGAATGGCGGTTCGCGCGCCCTTGTTCTGCAGGCGCTCGATGATGCGGTCCGCGAGGATGGAAGCGTCGCGCACCAGTTCCTCCTGGCCTTCGGTTGCCGCCGGCACGTCGGTCGGCAGCAGGAAGTTCTGGCCGGCGATTTCAAAGCCGTGGCCCGCATAGAAGAAGAACGCGGTGTCGCCCTTGCCGACCGCCTTGTCGAACGCGAGCAGGCTCTGGCTGAAAGCCTGGCGCGTCTGGTTCTCGGCAACCATGACGGTGAAACCGAGTTGCTTCAGCGTATCGCCCATGGTGCGGGCGTCGTTGACGGCCTTCTGCAGCTTCGGCACGTTCCGGTAGTCGTTATTGCCGATCACGAGCGCGACGCGTTTTTCGGCATAAGCGGGAGCAGCGAACGCCAGCAACGAGGCGACAATGCCGAATGCCAGTCCGGATAGCAGCCCGGCCTTGCGCCGTAACCAACTCGTCATAACCAGTTCCCCGCAATGATCCGCGGCCGCGCGGGACCGCTTTTGTCGTAGTCGATAAAGCCGCGCCGGCGGTTCAATGCCTGCAGGCAGGACCAGAGCCCCATTTCCGCCACGTGAGTGAGGTCAGCGATAGACCCGCTATTTCGCCGCCATACCAAGCGCCAGGAGAGTATCCTCCACACGCTTGGAAGCTTCGTTATACACGGGGCTGGCATTCCTGGGATCAAGCCTGATGTTGGCGATAGTGGAGCCGGGCCGCAGTTCCATGGTCTTGGCCAAGGCCGCCTTGGCCTCGTCCGTGCGGCCCGTGCGATGGTAGGCAATTGCCAGCACTGCATGTGATCGTCCGGTGGCCGGCGTGATCGCAATCGATCTGGTGAGATAAGGGATCGCCTCTTCGTTGCGGTCCATCACCACCAAGGTCAGCCCTGCTCCCAGCAGCCAGGTCCAGCGCGCCGTTCGCGGCGTGTCGAATTGTTCGGCCAGTTTGAACGTCGCCAGCGCGTCCTCGAACCGTCCGAGCCGAAGCTGCCCGAGGCCGAGATTATAGATCGCGAGCCCGTCCCAGGGATCGAAGGTCAACACCCGGCCGCAGGCCACCAGGCTTTCGATGAACTGGTTTGTCGTGTTGAGGAGGCGGCAATACGCCTCCAGCACCGGGATGTAGGTCGGCTTCGCCCGCAGCGCCTGCTCGAGCATCGACTGCGCGGCGCGTTGAGTCTCGGCAACATCGGCCTTGTTGTACCAGGTCATCTGGATGCCGCGCAGCAAGTGCGCGGCCAACGCGGCTGCGAGGTCGACATTACCGGGATCGGCTGCGATGGCTTTCTCCAGCATGGTTTGCGCGGCCTTGAAACGCTCCGGCGTGGTCTGGTTGATCGAGGCCATCGCCTGCTCGATAACGACCTTGGCGGTGCCGCCAGCCAGGTCGTCGACGGTCGCGGCCGGACCGGCATTGATCATCGCATTGATGCGAAGCGCTAGTGGATGGCCGACGCCCGCGGCGAGCCGTATCTGCTGAAGCGTCATATCCGACTTCTCGATGCCGACCGAAACCGAGTTGGTCCAGCGTACCTCGCCAGTGGCGCCATTGCTCATCCGCGCCTGGATGGTCCAGGCCCCGCCTTCCAACCGTAACTCGCCGCTCACCACGAAGTCGGCCTCCGGGTGCGCGGCGACGGGCTGGGGCACCGCCGAAGCCGTTTGAGATCGCGGCGCCAGCACGCGCAACTTGTCGATCCTGGCCAAGCCGTCGGTGAGCCGGTCGGTCACGTCCCCCGCCATCTCGGCAACCAACTGGCTATCACCGACGCCGACGATCGGCATCATGGCGATGGTCGGAGACTTTCGTGGGAACATGGAATCGGGCGTGAGCACCGGTGCTGCGGCGGCAAGGCTGACGGCCGCGCTGAGGCGGTCAGCCACGCTCGCCGCCAACTCGGCAAGTTTCTGGCCCTCACCCACCCCAACGAGCTGCTCTGCGGCAACGGCCGGGGGTTTTCGCGCGAAGATGAAATCGGGCACGAAGATCGGCGCGGCGACGGCTAGGCCGATGACAGCACCGAGCCCGGCCGCCGTCGCAAGCGCGGCGCGCAAGCCGAAGCGGAGCCGTTTCCGGGCGGGCTCTGCCGCGAGCTTGGGTGACGCCGCGGCGACAGGAACGGCGTCGGCCGTCGCGACCGGAGGCGGTGCTTGATCAGCCGCGCCAAGGCCGCCCGGCCCGACCGTCACTTGCCCGTCGAACAGGTAGCCGCGGCCGGAAACCAGCTTGATCAATTGGCGCTGGTCGTCGCCAAGCGCGGCGCGGATTTCGCGGACGCATTGGAATAGGCTGTCGTCGCCCACATGGACGTTCGGCCAAATCGCGTCAATCAGGTCCTGCTTGCTGAGAACGCGTCCGGCGTTGGTCACAAACAGCTGCAGCATGTCGAAGGATTTCGGTCGCAGCCGGATCGCTTCGCCACCGGGCCCGCGGAGCCTGGCGCGTTCAGGGTCGAGTTCAAATCCGGCGAAACAGAGCAACTTATGTCCGCAATCTTCTCAGGGCTGGTCTGCGCAGAGCGAATATCAGAGAAATTTCAGAAAGTCACCGCCGTCCCATCAGGACCGGGTTCCTCCGCCGTGGCATGATTCCCGAGTGATTTGTCGCACCGCGGCATATCTTGGGGAGGAGTGCTGGGGGTGGCTATTTCGGCTTTAAGAGGAGCGGCATGTCTGGCGCCGGTCGCCTATGCCCCTCCTGGAGATCAGGGTACCTCTGCCTTTAGATGGTCCACCGATCAGGTCGATCCGAAGGACCGGTTCGACTATTGGCGCGAGGTGCGCTCCAAGGGGCTTTTTGGGGCGACCGCCGAACTCGACCGGGAGCACCGCCCAAAGTTCTCCGGAGAATTCTCGCTTCGAAAGATCGGCTCCGCGGGACTGGTCGGACTGCGCGCCTCGAGCTATCACGTCGAGCGCAGTGCGACCGATATCGCCAACGCACCCAGCGACAGCCTTTGCATCTGCCAGCAGCTTGGCGGCGGCGGCTGGTTCAGGGTCCGCAATGTCGATGACTTCCACGTCGCCGGCGGAACGTTTGCGACGAGCTATTCCGATCTGCCCTACCACACGGTCCCGATCGCCGCTGAAGGCTTCGATCTTCGCATTCTGAAGGTACCGGTGGCCGACATTCTGCTGCCGCTACCCGGCCTGCACGACCTCGTCCCAAAACCGTTTACCGACCGCGCCACCCTCACCCCGCTGCTGGAATCCTGTTTCACCGACCTGACCGAAGCGGATGACGACAGCGATCCGGCGACAACGAAGGCGCTGGTGCAGACACTCACGCACCTCACATTGATCGAGCGCGGCGTTGTCCGGCCGACCAGCCGGGTTGCGCAGTACGCGGTTCGGGCCGGCCGCCTGTCCCTGGCGCGGCGATTGATGGCCCGCCACATCGCCGAGCCGCAACTGTCGCCAGCGTTCGTCGCAAGTCAGCTCGCGATCTCGGTTCGTCATCTGCACGTGCTGTTCGAAGAATCCAGCATGAGCTTCTCGCAAACCGTCACCGCGCTGCGCATCGAGCGAAGCCGTCGCCTGTTGCGCGAGACGCCGGCCATGACCATTGCCGAGATCGCCTTCGCCAGCGGCTTCGACAGCCTCGCAACGTTTTACCGCGTGTTTCGCGCAGCGCAGGGCATCACGCCCGGTGACTTCCGGGAAGCGGCGACAAGGAAATAGGGTATGAGCGCGCGACCGGTCGCGTGGCAGCAGGGCTCGGCAAGCTCGACGCATTTGACCGGCAAATGACGGTTTGGCCGTTATTTGTGCGAAAACATTAAGCTTTTTCGGCCATTTGGCTGGTTCCCAGATTGACTTTGGCCGTTTCGCGCCTATGTTCCGGCCAACGCGGCCCTGGATCGACACGCGATTCCCCTGGGTTAGCCGCTCGTCAGCGTAAGTCAGAGCCCCCAGCTTTTTAAAGCGCGCCGTTTCGGGGTTGAACGCGACAGCCTTATTACCCTCGATTCCGAACGGCGGTGTCGACTAGAGGCTCAATGTCTTTTTCCCATCTCGGACTTTCCGACAAGGTTCTCGCCGCTGTTGCGGCCACCGGCTACACCACCCCTACGCCCATTCAGGAACAGGCGATCCCCCACGTTCTGGCCCGCCGCGACGTTCTCGGCATCGCCCAGACCGGCACTGGCAAGACCGCTGCCTTCGTCCTGCCCATGCTTACCATGCTGGAAAAGGGCCGCGCCCGGGCACGGATGCCCCGCACCCTGATCCTGGAGCCGACCCGTGAACTTGCGGCCCAGGTCAAAGAGAATTTCGACAAATACGGCATTGGCCAAAAACTCAATGTCGCCCTGCTGATCGGCGGCGTCTCGTTCGGCGATCAGGACACCAAATTGACCCGCGGCGTCGACGTCTTGATCGCGACCCCGGGCCGGCTGCTCGACCATACCGAGCGCGGCGGGCTGCTGCTCACCGGCGTCGAACTCCTGGTCATCGACGAAGCCGACCGCATGCTGGACATGGGCTTCATTCCCGACATCGAACGGGTCTGCAAGCTGGTCCCGTTCACGCGACAGACCCTGTTCTTTACCGCGACGATGCCGCCCGAAATCAGCCGCATCAGCGAAGCCTTCCTGCACAATCCCGAACGTATCGAAGTCTCCAAGCCTGCGACCACAGCTGTGGGCGTATCTCAGTTCCAGGTCGCCTGCGGGCGCGAGGTGCACGAGAAGCGCGAGATCCTGCGCCGCCTGCTGCGCGACGCCAAGGACCTCCAGAACGCGCTGATCTTCTGCAACCGCAAGCGCGAAGTCGCCGTCGTCTACAAGTCGCTGCAAAAGCACGGCTTCAGTGTCGGTGCCCTGCATGGCGATATGGATCAGTCGGCCCGCACCGCCGCCCTCGACCAATTCCGCTCCGGCGAAATCCCGATACTGGTGGCCTCCGATGTCGCCGCCCGCGGCCTCGATATTCCCACCGTCAGCCACGTATTTAATTTCGACGTGCCGCATCATGCCGACGACTACGTCCACCGCATCGGCCGAACCGGTCGCGCCGGCCGCGCCGGCACCGCGATCTCGATCGTCACATCGCTCGACACCAAATCGCTGGCCGCGATCGAACGGCTGATCGGAAAATCCATTCCCCGTGCGGAAGGCGACTATTCCGTGCGATCGGAAGCGTCAGGCGATATCGACCCGCCGCGCGAGGCGCGCGGCAGAGAAGGCTCTCGCGGAGGCTCCCGCCACGGTGCGAGAGAAGGCTCCAGGGAAAGCGTCAAGGAAGGTTCGAGAGAAGGTTCGCGGGAAGGTTCACGTGGCGGACGCAAGCCGCGACGTGAGCGCGAGCCGCGCCAAGGTGAGCGCGAACCGCGCCACGCCAAGGGAGGCGAGCGCAACTCCGGCCCGCAGCCGCAGGCAGCGACCGAATCGTTCACGCCGCCAGCGCCCGCACCGGCCTCCCGCGTGCCCTCGATCGGCCGGGCCGAGCCGCGGCGCGCCCAGCGCGAGGTCGAATCCGAGCCTGCCGATCACTCGCATCTTCCGGCGTTTTTGCTGCGTCCCGTGCGCGCCCGCGTTTAACGCTTTCAACGCCGTCCACGCGGTGAACAGGGTACAACCCTGTTTACCGGGCGTTCATTCTCCTCCCTTAACTTCACGGCGATAATTTTAGTTATTGCCTGCTGGGCGGCGCGAAGCGTTGCTCGCTATTAGGGACGGATCAGTGGTGAAACTGCTGGACGAACACGAACGCACGCTGGCTTTCGCCGAAGTCGCGATGGGCCAGATCAAGTCGCTTCGGCAGACCGCCGTGCCTCGCAACTATGAAATCTGGTACGTCTACGCCACCGGATACAACGCCCCCCTCAACAAGATCATCAACGAGACGCTGGCGCGCAACGGCAGGCTCAGCGAAGCCGACCTCGAACAGATCTACGAAACCTACCTCTCTCACATCAAGACCTCCGACCGCATCGACAAGGTCGGCGCGCGCGTGATCGGCGAGATCGACGACGTCATGACGCTGATCACCGAAGCGCTGGGCATGTCGGCGAGCTACGACGCCAGCCTGAGCGGCGCCAGCCAGAAACTGTCGACCGCGCAGAACCGCGACCAGATCAAGGCTGTGGTCGACCAGTTGGTGAAATCCACCCGCGAGATGCGCGACACCAACAAGGCGCTGGAGAACCGGCTGTCGCTGTCGAAGAGCGAGATCAGCAATCTCCAGCACAGCCTGGAAGCCATCCGTGCCGAGAGCCTGACCGATCCGCTCACTGGCCTTGGCAACCGCAAATATTTCGACCGCTCGATCGAGATGGCGGTACAGGCGGCGCTGGTTACCGGCGAGCCGTTGTCGCTATTGATGTTCGACATCGATCATTTCAAATCGTTCAACGATTCCTACGGCCACCTCACCGGCGATCAGGTGCTGCGTCTCGTCGGCATGTCCTTGAAGCAGACCATCAAGGGACAGGACATCACCGCGCGTTATGGCGGCGAGGAATTCGCGGTCGTGCTGCCCAACACCGCGCTGCGCCAGGCGCTGACGGTTGCCGATCACATCCGCCGCGCCGTGATGGCGAAGGAATTGAAGAAGAAATCCACCGGCGAAATCCTCGGCCGCGTCACCATCTCTGTCGGCGTGTCCATGCTGAAACCGGACGACGACACGGATTCACTGATCGAACGCGCCGATGCCTGCCTCTACGCCGCCAAGCGCAACGGCCGCAACCGCGTGATCTGCGAAGTCGACCCCGAATTCGCCGCCGATTCCCGCAGCCAGGTGGCTTGAGGTTCCGCCGTCATCCTGAGGTGCGAGCTCTTGCGAGCCTCGAAGGATGACTCGCACGGTGCTTGCGGCCCATCCTTCGAGGCTCACCCAGCGGTGCAAATGCACCGCCGGGCTCACACCTCAGGATGACGACTTCATTCGCTTCGCTCTCTTTTTCTTCTTCACTGCCGCAGGCTTCTTCTCCGCAGCAGGTTTCTTCTTAGCCACAACCTTCTTCGCGGCTTTCGCGACAATTTTCTTCGCCGCCTTGCGCACCCTCGGACGCTTGCGCAACGCGGCGCGCTGCGCGGCGGCCAGCGCCGCCCTCGCCCAATTGCTCAGCTCCTCCGAATCGTCGAACAGCCGCGCCGGCAATTGCCAATACGAATTCACGGTCACGGTTTTGGTGCGGGTTTGATACGAAAACGGCTGCGATCCCTCCGCCTCGAACAGCGGTATCGTCGTCTCATCTGCCCGGAAATACAGCCCGGCGCGCAGCGCGAGTGCGAAGTTGGTGCCGTCAGCGGAAATGCCGAAGCCGGAAAACATCCGGCGGATCGTCACCGGACCGAAATCAGCAAACAGGTCGATCAGGAAATCGCGATCCATATTCCGTCGTCCCGGCGAAAGCCCTAGGTGGTGTGGACTCTAAGGATTCCCTTTTAGGCGCAAATCAGATTCAAGGCTTCTTTTTGGGAGGCAGTCTTGG
>NZ_JAFCLX010000092.1:0-8709 GCF_018130205.1 Bradyrhizobium sp. AUGA SZCCT0222 | reverse complement strand
GATCACGGCATAAGCCGTAAAGCCATTGCGCAGGGAAGGCCGGGTGTTCTCCGCTGCCCTGTATGCTCGTGTGCAGCATTTCTTGTGCTAACCGCACACGGGACCGCGGGTGCAGCGCGCACCCGGTCTTCCCTGCGCCCTCTCATTTTGGGGGCAAGGAATTTCTGGCAAAGCTCGGGCGCAATGCGCGGCGAGATCGCGGAAGTGCGGTTAGACCACGGTGCAGCGACAAACACCGCCGTCGTCCCGGCGAACGCCGGGACCCATAACCACAGGAAGAAGTTTTGCGAACGATCACTGTTACCGAGCCTCTATCGAAAGATCACGCGGTATGGGTCCCCCGATGCGCAACTGCGCATCTGAGCTCAAGGCCGGGACGACGGTGTAGCTGTGACCTCCCGCACATTCGAAGCGCCGCTGGCCCACCGAATTGAACCCATGTGCACTCCGAGGTCACTGACGCATGAAACAGTGTGACAACGCGAGACGAACCAATGCAGGCGGCCATAACGAGAAAAGCAGGAATCCTGTTCGCCGTGCTGGCGACCATGTTCGCCGCCACGAGCGCGGTGGCGGCTGAACCCTGCAGCACGACGCCGGCGCGTTTCAACATTGCCGAGACGCTGTGGCACGCGGCCGAAGAACATCCGGTCCATGTCACCTTCACGACCCGGAGCGAGGGCGTGAAAATGCCGGGGTATCTCCTGGAAAAATATCCGAACGAGATGACCGTCGTCCTGCAATATGAATTCGGCAAGCTGACCGTGAAGGACGACCGCTTCGAAGTGCTGGTGTGGTTCAAGGGTTATCCGGAACGGTTCGTCGTCCCCTTCAACGCCATCAAGGCGTTCCATGACCGCACCGAGTTGAAGTGCTCGGGTAGCTGATGAAGAATTCGTAGCCCGGATGAGCGAAGTGGATACCGGTTCGCGTGAAGAAAACGCGTCAAACCAGAATCTTTTCATTCCGGCGTGGCGCGGCGGATCAATGCGCAGAGCCCGGTCATCCGGGCGATCGGATGTTCGACAAACAACCGGCACGATTTCAGCACGCCCGCTAGCGCGTCCGGCGGCGTTGCGGGTTTCAGCTGCGGCGCCAACATTTGACCATGCGCGTGCCCGAGCGCGCGTGTCGAACGCGTCAGCGCATCGAGCCGGCCGTCGGCTTGCAGCGGCGCCAGCATGGTTCGCACCAGCGCCAGATACGCCGGCCAGTACGCCAGATGCCGATACATGCTCGCAATCAATTGCGGTTCAGTGTCCTCGCCAAAACCGTTCAATTCGCCAACCAGCCGCGCCACCTCGGGATCGAGCGCGTCCATCGGCGGCAGTTCCGGAATCTTGACGCCGGAGGGCGGAGCTGCGGAGCTGGCGGCCGTGACTGTAACGGCCGGGCGCGGTTCGAAATGCGCGAGCAACGCCGACAGCACGGTCAGCGCCAGCGCGTTGGTATGTTGATAGCTGTCCAGCACATTGCGAATGATGGCCTGGTCGGATTGATCGATGCCGGCGGCGAGCAACGTGTCGGCGGAAAATCCGGGCAGGTCGGGCAAGGCGATCGTGCGCCTGATGGATTCGGCATGCAGCGGTGCGGCGCCGAGATAAAGCGGCCGCACCGTGGCCCAGGTCCAGGGCAGCGCGCCCGGCATGGTCGCGAGGTTGCGCCAGATCAGATTGACCACGCTGGTGCCGAGCACCTTTCGGATGTCGGTGAATATCTCGGCGATTTCACCGCGCGCGTCGGCTTCGAGAATCGAGGGAACGCTCTCCTGCCCTTGCATGGTTCCCGCTCAGTCCCGAAAGCTCGCCGCCACCGTGCCGAGCCCGTCGAGCTCCATCACCACGCTGTCGCCGGCATTGAGCCACACGGTCTTGACCAGGCTGCCGGTGAGAACGATCTGTCCGGCGTGCAATCCCTTGCCCTCCTCGGCCAGATGATTGGCGAGCCAGGCCAGCGCGTTGTGCGGATGCCCGAGCACATCGGCGCCGGTGCCGCGCCCGACTTCGGTATCGTTGATGATGGCGCGGCCGGCCACTGTGAGCAGATCGGGCGCCGCGGTGCGCAGGACTGCCCCGCCGAGCACGCAGCCGGCGGCGAAGAAATCGTCGGCCACCAGCGTCGGCGCGCCCATGGTTTCCCATTTGACGTAGCGGTCGTCGACGATCTCGATCGCGGGGTGATAGGCCTCGATCGCCTCCATCACCCACTCGGCGGTGAACGGCGCTTCCGACGGCGAGAGATCGCGCGCGAGCCGGACCGCGATTTCGCATTCGACGCCGACACGGACGTAATCGCCGAAGCGCAGCTTGGCGCCGGACTCATGCACGCCCTTGGCGAACACGCCGCCGCCGCAGGGATGGGGGATGTCGAGATATTGCTGCATCACCGCGCTGGTGCAGCCGATCTTGTAGCCGACGAGGCTGCCTACCTGCGGCAGCAGCAGATCGTGGACCGCGCGCTGAACCTTGTAGCCATCAGCCTCATCTTGCGGCACGAGTTCGCTCGAAAGCGCGGCCAGCGGCGAACGGCTGCGGCGAGCGCTGGCGATGCGCTTGGCGGCCGCGAGAATTTTGTCCATCGGCGGCAGCTCTCTCGTTGCAAACCGGCAATGCCGACCGCGCGCTGCGGTCAGATGCCGGAGGTTACTCTACTCGTCCCGGTAAACCTTTTCACGCTTCTCGTGACGCTCCTGCGCTTCCACCGACAGCGTTGCGATCGGGCGGGCTTCCAGCCGCTTCAACGAGATCGGCTCGCCGGTCTCCTCGCAATAGCCGTAGGTGTTGTCTTCGATACGCTGCAGCGCGGCGTCGATCTTGGAGATCAGCTTGCGCTGGCGGTCCCGAGCGCGCAGTTCGATCGCGCGATCGGTTTCGGAAGAGGCGCGATCAGCCAGATCGGGATGATTGACGTTCTCTTCCTGGAGGGTCTGCAGGGTGACCTTCGATTCCCGCAGGATCTCGTCCTTCCACGCCAGCAGCTTGGCGCGAAAATAATCGCGCTGGCGGTCGTTCATGAAAGGCTCTTTTTCGGAGGGTCGATAATTCTTCAACTTTTCCAATGTCAGCCTATCTTTAAGTGCAAGGCGAAACGGAAAATCGTCCGTCCGCGCGCGCCTTATATAGCGGCGAGTTGTGACAGACAATATCGGCCCTGGGGCAAGGAAGGCCGCCCCGGAGCGCATACACAGGCAAAACTGTGCACCGCAGCGGGGCAGCCCGCCCGGTCAGTAACCGACCGTAAAACGCTGGCGGATATGGGCCGGACGCTCGATTTCGTCGGCGAGTGCAACTGCGAAGTCCTCGTAGGAAATCCAGCTTTTGCCGTCGGACGCGGTCAAAAGCTGGTCGATCCCGAGTTGGAACTTGCCGGTTCGCTCGCCGGCCGTGAACAGGGCCGAGGGCGACAGGAAGGTCCAGTTCAGTTCCTTTTCCTGCCGCAGCAGGTCGAGAAAGGCGCCGCCCTTCTCGGCCTCGGCCTTGTATACCACGGGAAAATTCGGTGTCGTGACCAGCCGGACGCCCGGCGCGACCTCGAGACTGCCGGCGCCGCCGACCACGAGGTAGCGGCCGACCTTCGAATCACGGGCGGCGCCAATCAGCCGGGCCGGGTCACTGTCGAGGAAATGCACCGAGCTGATCGCAGCGTCATGGCCGGCGAACAGTGCGGCCAGGCCGGCCTGGTCCAGCACGTTGCCCTCCTTCGCCGTGACGTTCGGCTGGGCTTTGATCTTCTCGAGGTGGCGGGCGATGGCGGTCACAGCGTGGCCGCGGCTGGCCAGTTCGGTGACGATGCGCGAGCCGGCATTGCCGGACGCGCCGACGACGGCGATCTTCATCTTTGGTCTCCTTGCGATGGGATGGATGTGGTATCCAATGGTGACTAGATAACGCAAAGAGCGTAGGTGTTAAGAGAGCACTTTGAACTCACCTGATTACGCCGGAGTAACCGCCATGAAGATGAAACCCGACGCCTATGCCGCCAATTGTCCGACGCGCCAGATTCTCGATCGCGTCGGCGACAAATGGGCGGTGCTGATTCTGCTCCTGGTGCGCGACGAGCCGATGCGCTTCAACGCGCTGCGCCGCGCCATCGAAGGCATCTCGCAGAAGATGCTGTCGCAGGTGCTGAAGAGCCTGGAGCGCGACGGGCTGATCAAGCGCCGCGTCATCGCAACCGTGCCGGTGACGGTGGAGTATTCGATCACGCCGCTGGGGGCGACGCTGTCGACGGCCGTCGATGCCTTGCGCGATTGGGCCGAAAGCAATCTGAAGGAAGTGATGAACGCGCAGCGCCGCTACGATGCGCAGCGCAATGCGATGGCGGCGTGAGACAAACCCACCGCTGTCATGCCCCGCTTCAAGCGGGGCATCCAGTACGCCGTGGCCTCTCGGTGAAGCACTGATGTCTGAGGGGAGTTTCTAGAACTGCCCGGCCTTGGCCAGCTCGACTTCGACCCGAAGCTCGATCTCGGCCAGGACGGCATCGAGGCCGGGATCGCCGGAGGAGGATTTCAGGTTGGCCGCGGCATCGCGCAGCCGGTTCATGGTGGCGGTGTCGAGGTTGCCGGACAGCAGCCCGAGCTTGAGCTCGTCGAGCACGTCGAGCGCGCCGCGCCCGCGCGCCACTGACCGCTTGCGGCGCTCGGTCGGATCCTCGACGCCCTGCATCGCCAGCAGCGCGTCGATGCTGCCGGCGGCTTTCGGCGGGGCCGCGGAGCGGGTCTCGTCCGGCGTCGCCGGCGCATCCGGCAGCGAAAAGCCGGTCGAGCTGGTTCGCCGCGTGCTGCTCGCGGGCGATCCAAGCGTGGTGCCGTTCGGTCCGTAGATGCGCATCGTCGTGAATCTCGCCGGTCGATTGCAGGGAGCTTCGCCGCTTTATGGTTAATGCCGCGTAAACGACCCGGCAAAATCTGCCGCAGCGCGGCAGTTTCGCCGGTGCCGCGAGATCGGCCGGATCGCGCACCACCGAACAAAGCATAGCACTTTCAACGGACTAGGCCACCGAAACCGCGTGGCATCGATCTCGCATAGTTAATCACGGGCTACCGTCATGGGAGTGGCGCGTTGTCCGGGAACGACTTCCAGGGGAGCATTGGGATGCCCGGCATCCATACGGCGAGAATGTTGTGGGTGGGCTGCGCAGCGCTGCTGGCGCTGGCGTTGTCCGCCATGTCCGCAGGCGCGACCTCGCGGATCAAGGACCTCGCCAATATCGAAGGCGTGCGTCAGAACCAGTTGATCGGCTACGGCCTCGTCGTCGGCCTCAACGGCACCGGCGACACGCTGAACAACATCCCCTTCACCAAGCAGTCGCTGCAGGCAATGCTGGAACGCATGGGCGTCAACATCCGCGGCGCCACCATCCGCACCGGCAACGTCGCTGCCGTGATGGTCACCGGCAATCTGCCGGCGTTCGGCACCCAGGGCACACGGATGGACGTCACCGTTTCCGCGCTTGGTGACGCCAAGAACCTGACCGGCGGCACCCTGCTCGTCACCCCCCTGCTCGGCGCCGACGGCAATGTCTATGCGGTCGCACAAGGCTCGCTCGCGATCTCGGGCTTCGCCGCGGAAGGCGCCGCGGCCAGCATCACCCGCGGCGTACCGACCAACGGCCGCATCCCCAACGGCGCCATCATCGAACGCGAGATCGAATTTGCGCTCAATCGCCTGCCCAATGTGCGGCTGGCGCTGCGCAACGCCGACTTCACCACGGCCAAGCGCATCGCCGCGGCCGTCAATGATTTCCTCGGCGTCAAGACCGCCGAGCCGATCGATCCCTCCACGGTGCAACTGGCGATTCCCGCCGAGTTCAAGGGCAATGTCGTCGCCTTCCTGACCGAGATCGAGCAATTGCAGGTCGAACCGGACCTCACCGCCAAGATCGTGATCGACGAACGCTCCGGCATCATCGTGATGGGCCGCGACGTCCGCGTCGCCACCGTTGCGGTCGCGCAGGGCAACCTTACGGTCTCGATTTCCGAGAGTCCGCAAGTGAGCCAACCCAATCCGCTGTCACGCGGCCGAACGGTGGTGACGCCGCGCTCGAGTGTGTCCGTTTCCGAAGACGGCAAGAAATTCGCGGTCGTAAAAGACGGCGTCTCGCTGCAGCAACTCGTCGACGGCCTCAACGGTCTCGGCATCGGCCCGCGGGACCTGATCGGCATCCTGCAGGCGATCAAGGCCGCCGGCGCGATCCAGGCCGACATCGAGGTGATGTGATGCAAAGCAGCTTGAACGGCATCAGCAATTCGTACCCGAAATCCACGCTGATCAACGGCCGCAACGATCCGCAGCTGGCCGAGGCCCTGACCAGGGTTTCGCCCGAGGCGCAGAAGAAGACTCGCGCCAAGGCACAGGACTTCGAGGCGATGTTCCTGAACTCGATGTTCTCGCAGATGACCACCGGCGTCAAAGGCGAAGGCCCGTTCGGCGATACGACGGGCACCGGCGCCTGGCGCTCGATGCTGACGGATGAATACTCGAAGTCGTTCGCCAAATCCGGCGGCATCGGAATCTCCAACGACGTCTTCCGTACCTTGATCCTGCAGCAAGCCAACCGCGCCGGCTGAGATAGGGAACCCCGACATGAATCAGCGCCCGCAAGCACAGCCCGCCGCAGTTCCGGCACGCGCGATCTCCTCGCCCGTCGAGGCCCGCAAGCTCGCGGAAGACCTGATGGACGTGATGAGCGGGCTGCTCGGCATCATCGAGCGCGAAACCGAACTGGTTCGCGCCGGCAAGATCCGCGAAGCGATGGAGCTTGAAGGCCAGAAGGGTGAGCTGTCGCGCCGCTACATGGTCGCGGTCGAACATCTGAAGAACTCGCAAAAATACCTGGCACAGGTTTCGCCTGAATTGCTGACTACGCTGCGGCGCCATCACGACACCTTCCGCGCCATGCTGCAGATCAATCTCACGGTGCTTGCGACCGCGCATGCGGTGTCCGAAGGCATCGTGCGCGGCGTCAACACCGAGATCCAGCGCCGCAATATCCCCAACACCTATACGGCGAGCGGCCAGCGCGCGACGCCAGGGCCGCGCAACATGACGCCGCTCGCGGTGAGCCGCTCGCTCTAAACATCTAAAATTTTCGACAAACTCGCGCCCCCGTATAAGCACGGGATTCAGCGCGTTCCCTAACACCGTGTTGAAGGGTGGGAAGTTATATTGCGGTTTGAGAGGGGTTGGGATTTGACTCGAAGCAAGCCTGGAGGCTGCCATGAGTACGGATTTCAACATCAAACCGGTGGGGGCACCGGTTGCCGCGCCGATCGTTCAACCGATCAGCGAAGCGGCGCATAATGCGGTCGCGACCGAATTGCCGGCGCCTCAGAGCGTCGCGGCGTCGGACGCCGGCGCGCGCACCAGCGATTCCCGCGCGGTCCACATTTCGATTTCGAATCCGTCCGTCTCCAACCAGGTGGTGTTCGATCGCGACGCGCGAGCGGTCGTGTATCAGGTCGTCGACAACCGGACCAGCCAGGTGGTGAAGCAATTCCCCGAGGAAGCGGTGCTGCGCCGCCGCGCCTATTTCCACGCGCTAGACCTGACCAGGGACGCGCCGGCGCGGCTGCTCGCCACCGACGTCAAGGCATGATTGAAAAAGCTTTGAGGAATTCCGCTCACTTGCTCTGCGTCGCATAGGCGGTATCGAGCATCGTTCCGCCGGTTGCCGGGTCGGTGACGACGTTCTTGATGACCGCTGTTCCGACCTTGGTCACCATGAATTTCGTGTCACCGATCCGGAACGCATTGTCCCTGATCAGAACGTCCGCGTATTTGTTGGTGCCGCCGCTCTGGTAGTGGACCTTGGCACGAAACCCCGTGACGTTCGTGACCGTAAACTTGAATGACTTGTTGTCGGCGTATTTTCCGGTCCAGCTGCCCTGATAGAGCGTGGGATCGACCGGCACATACGGCGTCTTGGACGGAACCGCCAATCCCACGGTCTTGTAGTTGGCCGACAGGATGCTGAAAACGTCAGCCACGATCTCGCCCCCTTAGCCGGTCAGCCGCGGCCCGACAGGCCCGCAGCCAGGTTGCAGTTGATGTCGATCAGCGAGTTCAATTTGGCCGGATCCGGATTCATCTGCATCTCGATGGTCTGCTTCATCACGAAGACGCCGATATTGGCGATGTTCTGACGAACTTCCATCGGCTGCGGGTTGTCGTTGGTCTCCACGGCGCTCATGAAGATCGACCAAAGCCGGCTGTTGAACAGCAGCGCGTTGTGCATGTTCTTGTCGGGACCAGCCCAGTTGGCCTGAACGTCCTGGAGTTGTCGTGCGGCCTTCAGCAGCGCTTGCGCTTCGATTTCACGGGGAGAGGCTGTCGTTTGTGACGTGCGAGCGTAGGCTTGGGCTGCATTGGACATTAACTGACCTCGATGGGAGCGATTCGCAGAACCGCGGGGCTTGAAAACTGCCCAACTTTCATACAGGTCGCGTCTTTAAATATGGTTAGCTGCGGTTGCCAAATGTGTCCATAAATCGGCGGTAACCGCTACGCCGCCGACTCAAAAGAAAGCGGCGGGGTCTCCCCCGCCGCCCTCGACTTTTCTCTGGTCGCCGCTAGGTCCGCAGGAGCTGGAGCACGCTCTGCTGCGACTGGTTGGCGAGCGCCAGCGCGGACACCGCGATCGACTGGCGGGTCGACAGCGCCTGGCTGTTGGCCGCTTCCTCGTTGGTATCGGCCAGCGTCAGGTTGG
>NZ_JAFCLX010000091.1:0-9199 GCF_018130205.1 Bradyrhizobium sp. AUGA SZCCT0222 | reverse complement strand
GTTCGCCCCTTGCCGCCAAGCGCTCCCTTGCACGAGCTAGACGCAGGTTCTTGCCCAGCCTCGTCGGGCAAATCACTTCCGATTAGCAGAATTCATGTCAAACCCAAAATTTCCGAAAGTCGAAAATATTTCTCTTCCCTTCACCCCCAAATCACCTGCACACCTCATCCATCCCGTCCCAATGAGAGGGGCGCTCGCGATCGTCACGAACGTGGGACGGGGTGCGGTGGACGCAGCAGCGTCGCGCGCGATACGTGGCTGCAGGGTGAGATGAACCTCATGAGCGGCACACGGCGCGCAAGACGAGCGATGCCAACGCCCGAATGGACCTGAAGCGAAGACGGGCCGCGCCCGGCGAAGCCAAAGGCGAAGACGGGAATGCTGCGTACGGCAAAACCGTGTGGTCCTGGCACCCGTTGCTGGTGTCAAGTTTGCGGAGGCAAGTCGAACCCGACCGGGTCTCGATGAGCCGTCAATCCGCAGACGACGGTGACAAAAAGGAACTCGTCACCGGGGAGAGCACGGCATAAGCCGTAAAGCCATTGCGCAGGGAATGTCGGATCGCCTCCGCTGCCCTGTATGCTCGTGTGCACTTTCCTTTGTGCAAACCGCACACGAGACCGCGGGTGCAGCGTGCATCCGGCATTCCCTGCGCCCTCTCTTGAGAGGGCGGGAAGATTTCAAGCAAGACTCGGGCGCAATGCGTCGCGAGATCGCGGAGCCATATGTTGCCGTCGTCCCGGCGAAGGCCGGGACCCATAACCACAGGGAGAAGTTTTGCGAAAGGTCTCTGCTACCGAGGCTTCACCGAGAGATCACGCGGTATGGGTCCCGGCCTTCGCCGGGACGACACAACGGATAAACCACCGCAATGGCGCTCTCTTAATTCAGAACAATTCGCAACAAACCTGCTTCTGCAAACCAGTTGCGACTGGCGCTGTGGATGGGCGCTTGATGTTGACGGACGCCCTGCTAAACCGCCGAACATGACATTAACCCACGCCCGCGTTTCCAACCTCAAGACCAACGTCGCCGCGATCTCGATTTTTGCCAGCGCCGGCATGGCGGCGGCGAAATTCGCGGTCGGGATTGCGATCGGCAGCCTGGCGCTGATCTCGGAGGCCCTGCACTCCTCGGTCGACGTGGTCGCGACCATCATCACCTGGCTGGTGGTGCGCGTATCCGACCAGCCGGCCGATGCGGAACATCATTACGGCCACGGCAAGTTCGAAAGCCTGTCGGCGCTGTTCGTCATCGCGCTGCTCTATGTGCTGGCCGGCGGCATTCTGGTGGAATCCTGGAGCCGGCTGCGCGACGGCGCGCCGCCGCCGACGCTGTCCGCCATTCCCTTCGTGGTGCTGGTGATCGATATCGGCGTGAATTTCTGGCGCGCGCGGGCGCTGCATCGCACCGCGCGCGAAACCAAGAGCCAGGCGCTGGCCGCGGACGCGCTGCATTTTGCTTCCGACGTGCTGGGTTCGATCGCCGTCATCATCGGCCTGGTGCTGACCGGCTTCGGCTATGCCTGGGGCGACACGGTGGCGGCGATCGCGGTCGCCGTGATGATATCGCTGCTGGGCTTGCGGCTCGGACGATCCACCATCGAAACCCTGCTCGACCGCGCGCCGGAAGGCGCGGCGGAGAAAGCCACCGCGGCGATCCGCGCCCTGCCCGGCGTGGTCGGCGTCGAACGGCTGCGCGTGCGCATGGTCGGGCCGACCCATTTCATCGACGCCATCGTCAACGTGCCCCGCACCACCCCGATCGACCGCGTCGAAGCGATCAAGCGGACCGCGCAGGCGGCCGTCAGCCAGGCGCTGGGCGATGCCGATCTGACGTTCACCGCGGTGCCGGTGGCGCGCGACAATGAGAGCGTGCGCGAGCGCATCATGGTGATCGCACGCAATTCCGGCCTCGCGGTCCACCATGTCACGGTGCACGATCTCGGCGGAAGGCTGACGGTCAGCATCGACCTCGAAGTCGACGGCGACATGGTGCTATCAGCGGCGCACGACATCGCCCATGAACTGGAGCGCAGCATCCGCGAGGATTTTGGCGAGGACGTCGAGGTCGACACCCATATCGAGCCGCTGGAACCGGAACTGCCCCACGGCACCGACGCCTCACCCGAACGGGTGGAAGTCATCAAGGCGGCGCTGGCGGGTTTCGCGGCCAATGGCGCCATCCATGACATCCATAATGTGCGGGTGCGCGACACCGACGCCGGCGAAATCGTCAACTTCCATTGCCGCGCCGCGCCGTCGATGAGCGTCATCAAGGTGCATGAGAACGTCGACGAGATCGAGCGCGCACTGCGCCGCGCCTTCCCGACCATCAAGCGCGTGATCAGCCACGCCGAACCGCCTTATCTGTGAGCTGGACGTACTAATACGGACGCGTTCCTGTTTCGGACTCTTTTTGGAGTCCCCGATTCGCCGTTGGACAAGATTTATTTCATATTAACGAATCGTTGACTCTCGACAGCCCGGGAAAAACGGATTCAAATCGCTGTGATTCGGAAACGACGTGGGGTTCTTCCGAACGATGTGAAAAAATTAATTTCGGCGGGGGTTTATTAGCATGGCGCGCGCGCATGCGGCGAACGCGTGTGTCCAATCCGACTCGATCAAGGGATTGGCGCAATCGATCGCTAAACCGGCTTACCACAGGCTGCTCATCGCCGAGCCGGCGCTGCGACGCGCCGTGCCGACCCTGATCATTGCCTTCCTGATCACGATCTGCCTCGGCGCGGTCGTGCAGGTGATCGACCAGACCCGGCAGAAGCGCGCCGCGATGAAGCGCGACCTTGCCGCCGTCACCGACCTCATGGCCGAACGCATCGATCGCCTCGCCTCCGTCCGGCAGGATCGCGCCCTCACCATCGACCGGCTGCAGAGCCTGCTGCCCGAACTCATTCCCTCCTGGGGCAACGCGGCCGGCCGCCATTTCATCATCACCGGGGTTGAGCATCGCGTGCTGGCGCGGATTCCGGTCGAAGGCCTCAGCGGAAGCGACCGCGTGCTCGACGTGATCTCCACCGCGCAACTGCTCGCCGCGCCGGCTCAGCAGGGCGTCGTCAACGACATGACGCTGCCGAGCGGCAACGGCGCGCTGGCGATTTCGCGGCTGGTCAAGGCGCTGCCCGGCCAGGTCATCGTGATCCAGGAGAAGAGCGATCCGCTGTGGGGATCGGACGCGGCGCTGTCGATGACGCTGTCCGCCACCACCGGCTTCGTCGTGCTGATCCTCGGCTTTGCGTTCCACTGGCAATCGACCCGCGCCCGCGAGGGTGACCTGATCAATGACGCGGTGCGCGGCCGGATCGACACCGCGCTCAACCGCGGCCGTTGCGGCCTGTGGGACTGGGACCTGTCGCGCGGGCGCATTTTCTGGTCGCAGTCGATGTTCACGATGCTCGGGCTCGACTCCCGCAACGACCTGCTGACGTTCGGCGAAGTCAACGCGCTGGTGAAATCCGACGACATCGATCTGTTCGCGATCGCCGATCAGCTGATTTCCGGCAAGCTCGACCATATCGACCAGACCTTCCGCATGCAGCACACCGGCGGTCACTGGATCTGGCTGCGGGTGCGCTGCGAACTCAGCCAGGCCGCCGCCGACTCTGGCCTGCATCTGATCGGCATCGCGGTCGACATCACCGAACAGAAGAGCCTCGCCGAGAAAACGGTCGAGGCGGATTTGCGGCTGCGCGACGCGATCGAGACCATTCCGGAAGCCTTCGTGCTGTGGGACGCGGAAGACCGCCTGGTGCTCTGCAACTCGCATTTCCAGCGCCTGCACAAACTGCCTGACTCGGCGGTGACATCAGGCACCTCCTATGAAACCGTGATCGAAGTCGGCAGCATGCCGGAGGTCCGCACCAGGCTGCAGGAGACCGGCGCGCAAGCGCCGGGAGCGCGCACCTTCGAAGCACAGCTCGACGACGGCAGCTGGCTGCACATCAGCGAACGCCGCACCAAGGACGGCGGCTACGTCTCTGTCGGCACCGACATTACCCGCATCAAGGAGCACGAGCAGAAGCTGGTCGAAAACGACGCCCGGATGCGCGCCAACGTCCTCGACCTGAAGCGCTCGCAATCCGAACTCGCCGACCTCGCCGAGAAATATTCGCAGGAGAGGACCCGCGCCCAGGAAGCCAACCAGGCAAAATCAAAGTTCCTCGCCAATATGAGCCACGAACTGCGCACACCTCTGAACGCCATCATCGGTTTCTCCGAGATCATGGGCAGCGGCATGTTCGGCGTGCTCGGCTCCGACAAATACCAGGAGTACTGCCACGACATCCTGACATCGGGAAAATATCTGCTCGAAGTCATCAACGACATCCTCGACATGTCGAAGATCGAGGCCGGCCGCATGAAACTCGACATGGAGCCGCTCGACCTGTCGAACATTCTGGCGGAGTCGCTGCGCGTGGTGTCCGGGCGCGCGGAAGACAAGCATCTGACGCTGGACGCCGATATCGAAAGCACCATCTCGGTCATGGCCGACCGCCGCGCGGTCAAGCAGATCTTCGTCAACCTGCTGTCGAACGCCGTCAAATTCACCCCCGACGACGGCCGGGTCACCGTGCGCGGCCAGGTGCTCAGCGATTCCATCGTGCTGGTGATCGCCGACACCGGCATCGGCATCGCTCCGGATTCGCTGCGGCGGCTGGGCAAACCGTTCGAGCAGGTCGAAAGCCAGCTCACCAAGACCTATCAGGGTTCGGGCCTCGGGCTCGCCATCGCGAGATCGCTGACCAGTCTGCACGGCGGAACGATGCGGCTGCGCTCCAAGCTCGGCACCGGAACGGTGGTGCGGATCAAGCTGCCGCGCGAGCCGCAAAAGCCGAGCGCAAAGCTGTCGGTCGCAGCCTAGCCGGCCTCAAGCCGATTCCAGGGTCGGCGCGACTTCGCGGGCGATCTGCACCAGGGCTGCGATCAGCGGCGTCATCGGATCGCGCTGCGGGACCACCATGCCGATGCTGTAATCGACCACGGGATCGACGATCGGAATGCTGCGGACGGTGTCCGCGAGCCCCAACGTCTCCGCCAGCTTCGCCGGCATCACGCTGGCCCAGCGCCCGGTTTTGACGTGGGTATAGAGCACCAGCAGCGAGTTCGACGTCAGCGTCGGCATCGCCTCGGCGCCGACCGACGTCAGCGCGCGGTCGATGATCCGGCGGTTCTGCATATCCGGCGTCAACAGGCACAGCGGCACCTGGCCGACTTCCTTCCAGGTGACCTGCTTGCGATCGCCGAACATCGCGTCCGGCGCCGTCAGCAGGCGGTAGCTCTCGTTGTAGAGCGGAATGGTGCGAACCTTGCCGATCGGTTCGTTCTCGATATAGGTCAGCCCGGCGTCGACCTCGAGATTTTCCAGCAGCCCCAGCACCTCGGCCGAGGTGCAGGACCGGATCTGGAAACGCACATCGGGATGGCGCGCGCGGAACGGCGTGGTGAGCTGCGCCACCATGCCGAGCACGGTGGGGATTGCCGCCAGCCTGATCTCGCCGGAGAGCTTGTCCTTGAGGCTGTTGATCTCCTGCCGCATGGCGCGGGTGTCGCCGACGATCCGCCGCGCCCAGTCGAGCGTGCGTTCGCCCTCGGGCGTGAAACCCTGAAAGCGCGAGCCACGCTGCACCAGCATGACGCCGAGGATTTCCTCGAGCTGCTTAAGGCTCGTCGACATGGTCGGCTGGGTGACACCGCACGCCTCGGCGGCGCGTCCGAAATGCCGCTCCTTTGCGAGCGCCAGCAATAGTTCAAGCTTATCGAGCAAGAAGGCCTCAGTGAATCTGGTCGGTTAACCCCATCGTCCCGCGGTGACAAATACCACGGCCACCGCTGGACCCATACGTCAAAGCCGAGCTCCAATCACGCGGTTTCGGAGCTCATTGGATACTGATATCGCCCGATTTTCAGGTCCTATCGGGCGAGCGGCATGGAACGGGTTCCCAATAATTTGGAACAATTCCAATTCCGATCAGGGCGCGGGGCCGGCCGTCATTTCGCCTGCCCTTTCGCCTGCCCCGCGCCCCTTTCGGCCGGAGTGCGACCCACGGCCTCAGGATCGGTACCGGACATTGCCTTGCGCCGCCGGCTGGCCGGAACTATTTATGGTGATCGAACTTCGGCCGACCGACTTGGCCCCGCCCATAGTGCGCGTGACTGACGAGCCTCAGCCCACTCTCGACTAACATCGTCCGGCCCCTCAGCGGGTCTTTAACCGGTGGATGCGATCATCACCTCGTCCATCAGCCGTGAGTCATGCCCGGCAGCGCCGGCATGCGCCAGGGAGCCAAGTACGCACTTCATGTCCGACAAGCCAGACAATGCCGACGCCCAAACCGCCGATGCGCATGACGACATCATGTACCCGTCCGCGCTGCCGTTCATCGTGCTGCACCTCAGCTGCTTTGCCGCGTTCTGGACCGGCATCACCTGGCAGGCCGTCGCGATCTGCGTGACGCTGTACTGGCTGCGCATGTTCGCGATCACGGCGGGATATCACCGCTACTTCTCGCACCGCTCCTATTCGACCAGCCGGCTGTTTCAATTCGTGCTGGCGTTCCTGGCCCAAAGCACCACCCAGAAGAGCGTGCTGTGGTGGGCCGCCAAGCATCGCCATCACCATCTGCATTCCGATACGCAACATGACGTGCATTCGCCGCGCCACAAGGGCTTCTTCTACAGCCATGTCGGATGGATTTTTTACCGGCAGCACGACCTGACCGATCTGGTCAAGGTGGCGGATTTCGCGGCCTTTCCGGAATTGAGGTTCCTGCACCGGTTCGAGCAGCTGCCGAGCGTGATCCTCGCGATCATCTGTTTCCTGATCGGCGGATGGTCCGGCCTCGTGGTCGGTTTCGTCTGGAGCACGGTGCTGCTCTATCACGCGACCTTCTGCATCAATTCGCTGGCGCATGTTCACGGCCGCAAGCGCTACGTCACCGGCGATGATTCCCGCAACAACTGGCTGCTGGCGTTCTTCACCATGGGCGAAGGCTGGCACAACAACCATCACGCCTACCAGAGCAGCGCCCGCCAGGGTTTTCGCTGGTGGGAAATCGACGTCACCTTTTATATCCTCAAGGCGCTGTCATTCGTTCGCGTCGTCCGGGACCTGAAGACGCCGCCCGCCGAGGTGCTGCGCAACGAGCAGCGGCTGGGTTCGCGCGTCATCAATCGCGCCGCCGACGAACTCGTCGCATGGTTCAATCCCGAGCGGATTGCGCTCGCCGTTTCATCGGCGCTGCATTCGTCCGAATTGCTGGCGTTGCAGGAGACGCTGAGCCAGGCCCGGTCGCAAACGGCCGAAGTACTGGCGTCGTTCCATCCGAGGATTCCCACGCGCGACGAATTGCTGGCGCAGGCGCAGGCCATGTTTGCGCGCACCCGCTCGCTCGACGAGATCGTCGATCGCGCGCACCAGCTCCTGCTGGGCGCGGTCGGCTCGCAGCTGATTGCGGTGCGGGCTTAGGAAAAAGCGGCGGAATGGATTCCGCCTTCGCCCGTTGGGCTACGGCGCGACAAGTGCCATTCCGCCCTGCAAGCCATTCAGACTATCAGAATCCAATGGGGCCGAGCGCCCTGATCGAATCCATAGTCAGATAGCCGGGGAACGGCTTCCACCAATCCGGCGCACCGGTGCCGGAGCCGCCGGTCGTGGTGGTGGTGGTCGGCAGCTTATCAAACGCCGATTTCAAGCCGCCTCCACTGATCAGATCCAGCTCATCGATGCGCAGTTCATGATTGACCTTGGTCATGGCAAGTCTCCATCCGTTGGCGCAAGCGATCATCGCTCGTTGTGATCGCAACCTATGCCGGCAAGGCCAACTCTTCCGTGACTGTCGTCACGTGAGCGCCGCGCGGGGCCCAGGACAGGCTGCGGGGCCATCCGCCGACCAGCAAAGCGGCGGAATAGTTGCTGCCTTCCGCCTTCTGTTCCGCTTTGCGCAAAAGTTCCGACATCCATGGTGTGCGGTCAAAAACATTCTGCCTTGCGTGAGCACTATTGATTGGCACTTTCGCGTAATAGCGCGCATCCTTCCCTTATCACCGCCCTGCCCGTGGCACCCTTCGGTGACTGAGAGTTCGGTAACACTCCCGCCTACGGTTCGAGGTCAGTTCATGGATCGATTGATCCGCGAACGAGATCTCGCTCGCAAAGCGCTGTCCGGAATGACCGACCCAGTGAAACGTCAGCGGCATTGACGCTCTGACGGGCAAGTGAACGTCCGCCGCGACCGCACGATTTGAAACCAGCTTGATGCTCGCAACATCGACTGGCGGGACTGCAAGCGATCAACCCTGTTGGAGGATGTCATGGACACAAGTATTGGATCAACGTTCCTTGCATGCGGGGGGATATTCGTCCTCTCGTTCGTTGCCATCTGGGCATTCTGGTATGTCGAACGATTGCGCGGATCGAGCGCGCCTCACGTCTAGAGCCACGGGTCTGTCGCTGCGGTGACAATCCGCTTCTTGCCGCCCGTCAACCGGTAGCGAGATGGTGAGAGGCCGGCCGTGGCTGGCATCGCGGCGGGACCCGACGCGTTAAGCGGGCTCCCAGCTTCCGAACGGAATTGAAACCGTCACCCCGCCGGCGGTGCAGTTGGCAGCGCCGAGTGTCAGGGTACCCGCGCTGGTTTTGATCATCGTCGTGGTTCCTACGCACACGTCTCCTTTGCCAAGACCACCGCTGACGGCATCGAGTGCATGGTCGTCCAAGGCAGGCATGTTCGAAGTCATCGCTGTCTCCATCGTCCGACAACGGACAATCCGTTGCCGGACTGACAGCTTCATGCCGGCCGACGACCGCGGCTGTGCGCACCGTCACGGACAAGCGCTGGTTGTGCCAGGTCGTTTCGCTTGCCCTGCTGTTCCGATTTGAATTTCAAACAGCCCACCAACGTCATTGCGAGCGAAGCGAAGCAATCCATTCTTTCTTCGTGCGGCGGCATGGATTGCTTCGCTGCGCTCGCAATGACGACAAACGCAATTTCGCGTTCTCGCGGCACATCGCGCCCGAGCTTTGCTAGAAATTCCGCGCCCCCAAAATTCAGAGGGCGCAGGGAATGCCGGATGCGCGCTGCACCCGCGGTCTCATGTGCGATCGTGCATAAGAATGCTGCACATGAGCATACAGGGCAGCGGAGAACATCCGACATTCCCTGCGCAATGGCTTTACGGCT
>NZ_JAFCLX010000090.1:0-10357 GCF_018130205.1 Bradyrhizobium sp. AUGA SZCCT0222 | reverse complement strand
AACGGCCCGGAATTACCGGGCCGTCGTCACTCTCGCAGCCATCGTTCTGTGGATGCGCTAGTGTCCACACCACCTAGGGCGTGTTCCACAACCTTTGGGCCATCGGGCCAGCGGCGTTCCATCCGTGCCTGGAGGCCTTCGAACTGCCAAGGGGCCCGAGCAAGGCCGGGGCGCCTCTGCCGCAGGCCTACCTGCCTCACAGGGCTCCAAAGCTACCCGACGGAGGTCCGGAATCGTGAGCCGCGACAGCTTTGCCGCCGTCGGAGTGCGGCTATTTGCCGATATTTCCCGCCGGCGATTCATGGCAAGATGAACGGACATTTTTGACGGCGGATACGGCGGATATTGCATATTTTTGGTGCCTGGCACCCTGAGACCGGCTTTGACCGTAAGGCAGGAGACTGCTTTGGATTCAGCCCCTCGTTCCCCGAATGGATTTTTGTCCTCGCTGACTGCGGACGATTTTGAACTGATCCGCCCGCATTTGCGCTCCGCCGACCTCACCCAGGATCTGGTGCTGGTGGAAGTCGACGAGACGCTCAAGCGCGCCTACCTGCCGCACCGAGGCGTGATCTCGCTCGTGGTCAAGCTCGCGCGAGGCGAGCACGTTCAGATCGCGATGGTCGGCCGCGACAGCATCTTCGGCGCATTCTCCGCCCTCGGCGATCCAACCGCGCTGAACAGCGCGCTGGTGCTGGTTCCCGGCGTGGCCTCGACGATCGACCTCGATCAGCTTCGGGCGGCTGCCGACCAGAGCCTGACGCTCCGCACTTTGCTGGCCCGGCACGGATTGGCGGTCTACGCGCAAATCCAGCAGACTGCGGGCTGCAACGCCTCGCACACGGTAGAGTCCCGGCTGGCGCGCTGCCTGTTACATACCCGCGACCTGTCCGGCAGCGACAAACTCGTGCTGACCCAGGAAGCGATGGCGCAGATGATCGGCGCGCGCCGCAACAGCGTATCGCTGGTGGCCAACACGCTGCAGCAGGCGAATTTCATCCATTACAGCCGCGGACATATCGAGATCACCAATCTGGACGGCCTGATCAGGACCTCCTGCGAGTGCTACGCGACGGTCAAGACCCAGTACGACCGCCTGCTGCATCCGCGCATCCATTGCGCGGCAGCGTGACCCCTCGGCCGCTGTCCATGGGCGGGCGGGTGCCCGAACCCATTGATAGGCGCCGGCCCGGCGATGCGCGTGAAGATTGCGCCCTGCGATCCGGCTAGCGGGAACTCACCGTATAATTACGGCCGACTTGGCATTTGCCCGGGATTTATTCGGCCGGGAATTAACGCGCTGTTCAATGACCCCTGATACTTGTCACGGTGCTGACGGGTGCAGGTTCGGGAAAGAGCATCGAGACGATTTCGAATGCCACGCGAGTTCACCCGTGTTCGGCGGTTTGCTAGCTGCGCGGAGTAAAGACATGGCTTTTGATTTGTCGATGCCGATCCTGGTGGTCGATGACTACAGCACCATGATCCGCATCATCCGCAACCTCCTCAAGCAGCTCGGATTCGAGAACGTCGACGATGCCAGCGACGGCTCGGCGGCGCTCGCCAAGATGCAGGGCAAGCGATACGGTCTCGTGATCTCCGACTGGAACATGGAGCCGATGACGGGCTACGACCTGCTGAAGGAAGTCCGCGCGAGCCCGGAATTCTCAAACACGCCCTTCATCATGATAACAGCGGAATCGAAGACAGAGAACGTCATCGCCGCGAAGAAGGCCGGCGTCAGCAACTACATCGTCAAGCCGTTCAACGCGGCGACGCTGAAGACCAAAATGGAAGCCGTGTTCCCCAGCGCGGCCGAATAGCATCGTGCCCGGGCGCGCCGCGTTACGCTGAAGGCCGCCGGCCGCCTCGCCTTCTATTCTCGCGACCATCAGACGCAGAGCGGGATCGGCGAACGCCGAGGCGGCATCCGATCTGTCTTGTGGTGTGTCCGGACGGGACGGCCCCGCGCGCTGCACACGCGGCTTGCCGTACTACTACGGTTTACGATTTTCACAGACGGATAACGTTGAATCGCGATAGTCGCGTGGACCAAGGAGCCTCCTCATGTTCACGTTCGAAACGAGCGATCAGAAAGAAGTGCGGCGTTTTCGTATCGCCCAGTTCAACGGCAGAACCGCAACCTTCCGCTCGGCCGGCTCGGCCGTCACCGGCCACGTTCGATCGATCGTGGAAAACAAGTCGAGCGTTCCGGCGGCCTGGGTGATCACCATCATCCCGGAAGAGCCAAAACCTGTTATCGCGACCCGGCCAGCGCCCCGTATGCGCTCTTTCGCGGAAGACCTCTGCTGAGCGGCAACCTGGCGCGATCTTCTCGGAAAGCCGGCTCCCGCTGTTCCGGATCACGCCCTGGTCCGGCCTCGTCGGCCCTGTCGCGTTACAATCGGCCTTTGTGAGCCTGCAGCATTGCGGTGCTTTCACTGCAGGCGCAGTGCGCTTCGCCTTCATTTTTGAGCAAATGAAATAATCAGGCTGGCTGCAACAACGCCTTGCGGACGAGATCCGCGGTGTTGCGGGCGCCGAGCTTGCGCATGGCCTCGGCGCGATGGCTCTCGAACGTCCTCGGGCTGATGTTCATCCGCAAGGCGCCTTGCTTGTTGGAGCAGCCTTCACTGATCAGGCTCAGCACCTCGCGCTCGCGCTTGGTCAGCGGCTTCTGACCGGACTCCGAGGCGAACATCACCCCCGGCGTGCGACCGCCATCCTTGGCGCGGCTGGCCTGGCTCTCCCGCCCCTGCTTGCGATCGGATTCGGAAGCAAAGGCGGGATGCTTGTCCGACATCTGCTTCACCACGACGCAGACGCGTTCGAGTTGTTGAACCGCGTTGTCCACGACCTGTTGCAGGTATACGCGATTGCCGGGCGCCTCGGAGAACTGGTGGCTGTGCTGCTTGATCTCGTTCATGTAGAGCAGCAGCGCCGTCAGCGGCCCGTTCAACTGGCGAGCGATCGACGCTTCCGCTTCTTCCGTTGCGCGAGCGCGCGCGACGGACAATTGGACGATTTCAAGATTGCTCTCAAGAGGCGCGGCGGTTTCCATCCACTTCGGGAAGTGCGAATCACCGGCTCGATGGTCTTGCTGCGACATATAACTAATTTATCGATTCCATTGCCGCCGGTGGTTAATTTTTTAACCAGTAAGAATACGGGGAACCGGCAAGTGGACCGGAAACTGAACCAACGGGAAGGGTTTTGGCCTTCAATCGAGGAAGTATGATGCCATCAGGTCAGGACTCCGTAGTTTTACGGCCCGTAGAAATGCGTTGGCCTCGCGCCTAGTCCCTCATAATTCCGCCTTATGCGTATTTGGTTCTCTAATGCATTCAATTTGATTCGTTATGGTCCCCGTCCGCCGGACTATTTAAACCCAGGCAGCCACGCGGCAACGCAACAAGCCGCGTGTGAGGGCCTCACCGGCAATTCATAGGCGCGGCTTCCATGAAATAATCGACCCGTTTCCGTTAAACGACGGATCGGAAGTAACCTCGACGCGGTTCAGTTGCGCGGGAGCCTCAGGAACTTTTCGAGGAAGCGTCCCGAGGCAACGAGCCTGAACCACCAATATGCTATCCGCCGCGTTGTCATGCGCCGTCGTTAACGCCCGTGTCGGCACCCGCGTGTGACTTGCTTCACAAAGAGCCGTAGAAACACTGTGATCGCAGGCGACCACGGCTTCACCGATTTGCGAGGTGCAGGTCCCGGCGGCCGCGCGATGACCGACGCGCGACATCAACAATAACGAAATCAAGAGAAGGCAGACGGCGATGCCGACATCGCCGCGCACGGCAAGGCGATGCGGGCGCGCCCCAACCGTCCAAACAAGCTTCCGTCCAAATGAAGAATGGCGGTGGATCAGCCAAGCCGGCTGATCTGCTCCTCGGTCACGACGCGCTCGACGTTCTCGGTCTTGCTCTTGATGCGGTAGCGCGGGCGGCCGTCGGCTTCGATCGGCAGGCAGGTGACGATGGTGTAGATGCTGCGTTCCTTGACGGTGGCGCGGCCCTGCGGCCCTTGCAGCTGGTGGTGCACGTCGTCATTGATTGCGTAATTGTGGGCCATCGCCTGTCTTCCCGTTGGAAAAAAGGCTTGTAGTCTCAACGGCCTCGCAAGGCAACCCGCCATTGGCGGGGAACCGGCGCGCCGGTACGCATAGCGCAGTCTCCGGGGCCCGTCAGGCAGCCAAAAGCGCCTTTCGCCGGGCTACCCGGGCGATCGAACCCCTAATGGCGGAACCCGCCAGGGTCCCTTCGTGCAGGCCCTGTTCAATGGACTGGGCGATTCCGGCCATTTCCCGCTCCTGATCGAACAAATTGTTGCCGATGCAGAGCATGTCGATACCGGCCCTCAGCGATTGAAGGCTGGCTTGCCTGGTGCCCAACGCCTTCTGCAGACCCTGCATTTGCATGTCGTCGGTGATCAGGAGCGTATCGGGAAGCCGCCGGCGCAACCGGCCAAGGCCCGCGGCAGACAGGGTCATCGGATTGTCGCGGTCCCATTGCCTGACGATGGCGTGGCTGACCAGCACGGCATCGCCGAACATTTTTGGCGCCAGCGAATAGAACAGCTCTTCCTGTTCGGTGCGCAAACTGTCGGAAATGTCCATGAACTCCTGATGCGAGTCCACCGCCGCGCCGCCGATGCCGGGGAAATGCTTCAGACAAAGCCCGATGCCCGTCTCGCGCGCGACCTCGCTCACCAGCAGCGCATTGGCCTCCACCTCGCCGATATCGGCGGACCAGGAACGCTTGATCTTGCCGATGTTCGGATTGTCGGGATTGTAATCGACGTCGATGACGGGCGCGAAGTCGTAGTGAATGCCGAGGCGGCGCATTTCGGCGAAACTGGCGGCGAGTACTTCCCGCTTCTCGCTCAAGGCGAGATGGTTGAATTCCTTCGCGCTCGGCAGCGGCTTGAACCCCTTGCTCTCCTTGAGCCGCCGCACCAGCCCGCCCTCCTGGTCGATGAACACCATCGGGCGCGACGGCAGGCAGGAAATCTCTTCACAGAGAGACTGCACCTGCTCCGGCGATTCAATGTTGTTGTCGTATTTCTGCGTCTGGCAGGAATAGTCGAACAGGATCACGCCGCCCAGGCCGTAATTGGCCGCAAACTCCCGCAACCATGCCGGGATGGTCTTGCCGAAGAAGCCGAGGATGAAGAGTTCGCCGACGGGCATGAGGGCAGTCCTGATCACCGTTTCAGCGCGCCGAAAAGCCAACAACACTCAACGATGTTCGACCGGCTTGTGTTTCGACCCTGTAACACCCAAGGGCACTTTTGGTCCAGCCTATGCGGGAAACGGCGACGAGCAGTCGATTCCATGTTCGGTGCGCTTACCGTCATGCTTGCGGTGGTGACGGTGGCAAATCGACAGAGACCACTTAGATAGCCCGCATGAAAAGCATCGGATTCCTTTCGTTCGGGCACTGGACGCCCGCTTCGCAATCGCAGACCCGCTCGGCGGCGGACACGCTGCTGCAATCGATCGATTTGGCCGTCGCGGCTGAGGAACTGGGCGCCGACGGCGCCTATTTTCGCGTTCATCACTTTGCCCGCCAACTCGCCTCGCCTTTCCCGTTGCTGGCGGCGGTCGGCGCGAAAACCAGCCGCATCGAGATCGGCACGGCCGTTATCGACATGCGCTATGAGAACCCGCTCTACATGGTCGAAGACGCCGGCGCGGCCGATCTCATCTCGGGCGGGCGCCTGCAACTTGGAATTAGCCGGGGATCGCCCGAGCAGGTCATCGATGGATGGCGGTATTTCGGCTATCAACCGGCCGAAGGCGAGACCGAAGCCGACATGGGCCGGCGCCATGCCAGGGTTTTTCTCGACGTGCTTGATGGCCATGGCTTCGCGCAGCCCAATCCACGTCCGATGTTTCCAAATCCGCCGGGCTTGCTGCGTCTTGAACCGCACTCCCAAGGGCTGCGTGATCGCATCTGGTGGGGAGCTGGCTCGAACGCCACGGCAATATGGGCTGCAAAGTTGGGCATGAACCTCCAGAGTTCGACGCTCAAGAACGACGAGACCGGCGAGGCTTTCCACATCCAGCAGGCTGCCCAGATCAGGGCCTATCGCTCGGCGTGGAAGGAGGCAGGCCATGCGCGCGAGCCACGGGTGTCCGTCAGCCGCAGCATCATTGCCATCATGGATGATCGTGATCGCGCTTACTTCGGCCGCGGCGGAGACGATGACGACCAGATCGGCTTTATCTCTCCCGAGACCCAGGCGATCTTCGGCCGCAGCTATGCGGCCGAGCCGGACGTCCTGATCGAGCAGCTGAGGAAGGACGAGGCGATCAATGAGGCCGACACGTTACTGTTGACCGTCCCGAACCAGCTCGGCGTTGCCTACAATGCCCATGTCATTGAATCGATTCTGACGCACGTGGCGCCCGCCCTCGGCTGGCGCTAAGGTCTCTTGGGATGTTTCCACGGCTGGCATCCGCTTTGCGGCAGGATTGAGCGGCCTCCAGAAGAGGCGGTACCCCAAAAGAGACGACCAGGTTCCATCCGTTCCGCGATATGTGATACGCAAAAACCGCCGAGCGTTGTGTTACAATTCCATTTGCTGGCGTATCCCACTCGAAAGGAGGCCGAGTTGAGCGTTGCCTTCACCAAGGAAGACAGTGCCGAAACCGCATCGGAGACGCTGCTCCCCGACCGCCCGATTTCGCCTCATCCGAACCTGGTTACGGAAGCGGGATTGAAGGCGCTGGAATTTCAACTGCAGCAGGCGCGCGAGGCGTACGAGACGGCGCAGCAGATCGAAGACGTGAATGAGCGGCGGCGGCAAGCGGCGACTCCCTTGCGGGATGCGCGCTACTTTGCGGCGAGAGTTCGGACGGCCCAGCTCATCACCCCTCCTGCGTCGACCGATACTGTTGCGTTCGGGAGCACGGTGACCTTCAGGCGCGACGATGGGCGCGTGCAGAAATATCACATCGTGGGAGAGGACGAAGCCGATCCCAAGGCCGGCTCCATTTCCTTCGTGTCCCCGGTGGCAAGGTCCCTGATGGGCAAAGCTGTCGGAGATGTCGTCGGCACATCCGGTCAAGAGCTCGAGATCATTGCGATCTCTTGAACCCCACCGCACAAGACGCAGCCGATGCGTGGAGCGCAGCGTCTTGTGAGCTTATGGTCGACCGCGACGGCGAGGCTGCGCAGGAGGTCCCGCCGCAGCGCGAGAGCGCTCGACGCAGCAGGTCCGCAAGTCGGCGGAATTCGACCACTTCACGGCAAGTTGACGGCCGCTTCCCGATAACCGCCGGAATCGCGCAGGTAAGAAGATCCTTCGGCGTCAACGAGACGATGGCTCAGTATGGTGACAAGTTCCATGCGCTGGTGGCGATATCGTCGATCGACAGGCCTGATCATTTTCCCCGTTCTGCTACTCGCGCTGGCGGGCGGGTCGGTTGCGGATATTGGTATGGACGCCAAAATTCAGCACATCGTCACGGCCTATCTGGCGCCGGAGACCGTAGGGAAGCCGGGCGGTCTCGCTGTGGCCGTCTACGCTGCGGGTCACACCGATTTTTTCAACTACGGCGTCGCCGATGAATCGACAGGGCAGCCGATCACTTCAGACACGTTGTTCAACGTAGCGTCAGTGCGCAAACCGTTTGAGGCAATCCTGGTCGCGCTGGGTACGCTTCGCGGCGAGCTCCGTCTCGATGACCCCGTGAGCAGGTATGTCCCCGAGCTGCGCGGCGACTACATCAAAGGCGTGACGGTCGGTGAACTGGCAACGCATACGTCCGGACTCCTGCTGCCGACCGATCACCCGCCATGGCCGAACGATTCGTTTACGCTGCCGCAGTTCTTCAAGGCGCTCAACGCATGGACGCCGCAATCAGGCGAGCAGCCGGGCAAGCAGCGCATCTACACGCATGCGGGGTATGTGCTGCTGCAGCTCGCGCTCGAACGCCACTACGGCCGGCCGATCGGTGAACTTATCGAGGCGCGTATCCTGAAACCGCTCGGCATGAACCAGACATTCCTCCCCGAGCGCGGGCCGGACCATCGCGCCATGATGGCTCCGGAGCTGATGAAAAATGTCGTGCAGGGCTACGCCGAGACGGGCATGCCGATTGGTCCACGTGGGGATCAGCAGACTTACTACGATTTCCCGGGGACCGGTCAGATGTTCACCTCGGCGCGCGATCTGGCCACCTTTCTGGCCGCCTTGATCGATGGCCAGGCGATCGATCCGCAGTTGCGGCAGGCGTTGCAGATGACGCAGCGCGAGGCATTTCACGTGACCGAGAAGTTCGGACAGGCGATGGCCTGGGAAAACATCCACTTGAACGACGAGGTCGTCGTCGACAAGCCGGGCGGACTTAACAACGCGTCGGCCTATGTCGGCCTGGTGCCGGCACACAAGACCGGCATCGTCCTGCTCGCCAACCGCGGCGAGTTTCCGCATGAGATCGCCCGCTACCACGTGCTGCCGGAGTTGGCGCGAGAATGAGAGGAACAGCGAAGATTCGCCAGTGGTGATCATAAGTCACCGGGCCTGTCGCGCGTCCGGCAGCTCTTCAATTCTGCAATAGAAGCCATATCGATTTTTGACCTTCTTTTCGAAACGGCGGCGTACTATCCCTCAACGGGGTTCGTTCGAGCCCGATAAAAAAAGGGGGGAGCTTCTCCATGGCGGATCCGCAGAAACAAGAGCCGGCCCGAAACGAGCCGGTCGCACTGCCGACCTGGCCCGACGAAGTGTACCGCGTCCTCAAGGACGCTGACGTGCGCCAGGTCGGAATGGTGCCGGATGCAGGCCACAGCCGCCTGATCCGCGCATTCGAGGCGGATCCTCAAGCCCGCGTCATCACCCTGACCACCGAAGAGGAAGGGATCGCCATGCTGGCAGGTGCCTGGCTCGGCGGAGAACGGGGCGTCCTGCTGCTGCAATCGAGCGGGGTCGGCAATTGCATCAACATGCTGTCGCTGCCGATGATCTGCCGCATGCCGCTCCTGATGCTGGTGACGATGCGCGGCGAATGGGGTGAGTTCAACCCGTGGCAGGTCCCGATGGGCCAGGGCACCAGGGCCGTGCTCGAAGCCATGGGCGTGATCGTGACCCGCGCCGATGAGCCGCATCTGGTCGCCTCGACCGTTTCCGGCGCGGCCAACCTTGCCTTCAACACCTGGCGGCCTGCCGCCGTCCTGATCGGACAGCGCGTGCTCGGTGCCAAGAATTTCAAGGAGCTTGCCCGCAAATGAACGTTCCCAACGAACTGCTGCATCGCCGCGACGTCGTCAATGAATTGCTGCGCGACCGGAGCGATCTCCTGGTCGTTGCCGGGCTCGGCGCGCCCAACTGGGATATCTCGGCTGCGGGCGACAGCCCGAACAACTTCCCGCTCTGGGGCGCGATGGGCGCCGCCGCCATGATGGGCTTTGGTCTTGCCATCGCGCAGCCCAAGCGCCGCGTGCTCGTCATCACCGGCGACGGCGAAATGCTGATGAGCCTCGGCGCGCTTGCCACGATCGCCGTCCAGAACCCTCCTAACCTCACTATCGCCGTGCTCGACAACGAGCGCTTCGGCGAGACCGGAATGCAGAAGACCCACACGGCAGGCGGCGTCGACCTCGCCGGGATAGCTGCGGCCGCCGGCTTCAGGACATCGCGGATCGTCAGGACCATGGCTGAGGTGACCGAGATCCGCGAGCTGGCACACCATGCAAACGGGCCCGTGTTCGCGCAGGTCAAGATCAATCCGGAAGCGCTTTACTTCGTGCTGCCGCCCGCCGACGGCGGCATCCTCACCACCCGCTTCAGGCAATCCGTCCTCGGTGAAAGCTCGCTCTATAATTGACGCAAATATTCGACAATAGCCAAGCCCACACCCATCGGGACCATCAAACCAAGGAGAAGGAACACCTTGAGCGAGAACGCACAATTCGAAAAAGGCCTTGAGGTCCGGCGCGCCGTGTAGGGCGCCCAGTATGTCGACGGAGGCCTTGCCAAGGCTGACGGCTTCATGATGGCGCTTTCAGCGCATCACCACGGAATAGTGTTGGGGTTACGCGTGGACGCGTACTTTCAATAAGGCGCATCGCAACGAACGCAGATTTACGATCCCGCAGCGCGATGCGCTCAAGGTTTGTACGTAACGTTCGCACCTCTCGAACAAGAGAGGGCGCAGGGAATGCCGGATGCGCGCTGCACCCGCGGTCTCGCGTGCGATTGTGCTAAGAAAGCTGCACACGAGCATACAGGGCAGCGGAGAACATCCGACATTCCCTGCGCAGTGGCTTTACGGCTTATGACGCGCTCTCCCCGGTGAGACGGCCTCTATTGCCACCGTCACCCCTCGGAAGCGTTAGCTCCC
>NZ_JAFCLX010000009.1:0-217785 GCF_018130205.1 Bradyrhizobium sp. AUGA SZCCT0222 | reverse complement strand
AGCCGAAGTGTCACAATATGAATCACACAAAATGCCGATTCGGGAATCCCCGACATCAGATGTGTGCATGCCCTAGGGCGTTCGCCGGGACGACGAGTGGAGAGAGCTTCGCCGCGTCCATCCTCAAAACGCCGTGTACCCGCCATCGATCACAAAGCAATCCGCCGTATGATACGACGACACCTGGCTCATGATGTACACCGCGATGCCGCCGAAATCCGCGGGCTCGCCGAACCGGCGCACCGGAATGCGCGGCATCACGTTGGCGACGAACTTGTCATTGGCCATGATGCCGGCCGTCATGTCGCTCTTGATCCAGCCGGGCAGGATCGCATTCGCGGTGACGCCGTGACGCGCGAGTTCGACCGCGAGCGCGCGGCACAATGCGTTCAGCGCGGCCTTGGTGCCGGCGTAGTGCTCGTTGCGCGCGGTGCCGAACAGGGAGGCGAGACTCGAGGTCGCGACCAGACGGCCGAATTTGTCGCCGCCTTCCGCGCGTTCGGTCATGTGGCGGGCGGCGGCCTGGAACACGTGGAAGACGCCGTCGAGATTGGTCGCGAACATTTTTCGCCATTCCTCCTCGGTGCGGTCGATGAAGGCGCGCCGTCCGCCTCCGCCGATGCCGGCATTGGCAAAGCAACCGTCGACGCGGCCGAGAGCATCCAGCGTGGCCTTCATCGCGGCCTTGACGGAGGCGGGGTCACTGACGTCGCAGATGCGGGTGTCGACCTTGCCGGGACCCTTGGCGAGGCTTGCTGCCGCGCTCGCATTCTTGTCGGCGTTGCGGCCCCAGATCGAAACGGTGCATCCGGCCGCATTCAGCGCTTGCGCAATGCCGAGACCGATGCCGCCATTACCGCCGGTAACGACAGCGACGCGGCCGGAGAGGTCGAAAATGCTCATGAATGTATCCCTTGGGTGTTTCCATTTGGTCTGGCGCGCGTTAGGGCATGATCCGGAAAAGTGGACGCCGGTTTTCCGACAAGAATCATGCCCAAGACAACAAGGTTTGCGCCCAGTGGTGGGCAGAGGTTCAGTCCGACCATGGACAAGCCCGTCAGGAAAATCAAATATGGGCCCAGACAACACATCCGACCCATCGCGCAAGCCTGATAGCGCGTAAACACAACTCGCGAGGAAACAAATGCAGTTCAAGCACGTCACGCTCGATTTCGATGGCTCGGTCGCCATTTTGAAACTTGACCACCAGGAGGTCATGAACGCGGTTTCGATCGACATGCTGGGCGGCCTCGGCGAGGCGCTGGATGCGATCGAGGACAGGAAGGCGGAGGTGCGCTGCCTTGTGATCACGGGGGCCGGCCGCGCGTTCTGTACGGGTGCCAATTTGCAGGGCCGCAACAACGCCAAGCCGGGCCGGGTCAATGCCGGCGCGGCGCTGGAAACCGCGTTTCATCCGTTCCTGCGTCGCCTGCGCAACCTGCATTGCCCGATCGTGACCGCCGTCAACGGCCCCGCCGCCGGCGCCGGCATGAGTTTCGCGTTGATGGGCGACATGATCCTGTGCGCGCGCTCGTCCTACTTCCTGCAGGCGTTCCGCCGCATCGGCCTGGTGCCGGATTGCGGATCGACCTGGCTGCTGCCGCGGATGATCGGCAAGGCGCGCTCGGTCGAACTGTCGCTGATGGGCGAACGGCTGCCGGCGGAAAAGGCGCTGGAATGGGGCCTCGTCAACCGCGTCCATGACGATGCGGTCTTGATGGAAGAGGCGATGAAGCTGGCGCAGGATCTTGCCAATGGTCCGACGATCGCGCTGTCGCTGATCCGAAAACTTTATTGGGACAGCCCGGAAAACTCCTACGAGGAGCAGCTCAACCTCGAATTCGAGTCGCAACGTATCGCGGGCTCGGCGGAAGATTTCAAGGAAGGCGTCGCCGCGTTCCTTGAAAAGCGCCCCGCCAAGTTCAGGGGCAAATGATCGAGGCCGAACTCGGACGCTGCGTCGCCGCCTGGTATCCGGGCGCGACCGGCGTCACTGGCGCGGCAAAACTTTCCGGCGGCGCCAGCCAGGAAACCTGGACGTTCGACATCGTGCACCCGGGCGGCACTGTCGGCGCGATCCTGCGCCGTGCGCCGCCGGGCTATGGCGCGTCACCCGGCCGCGCCGCAGGGCTCGACGCGGAAGCAACGCTGATGCAGCTCGCGCACGACGCTGGCCTGCCGTCGCCGCGCGTGATGCATGTCTTGAAGCCCGAGGACGAACTCGGCACCGGCTTCATCATGCAGCGGATCGAGGGCGAGACCATCGCGCGAAAAATTCTGCGCGACGAACAATTCGCACAAGCGCGCCCGATCCTGGCGCGCCAGCTTGGCGGGGTGATCGCCAGCATCCACGGCTTGCCGTCGGCAAAACTGCCAAAGCTGCGCGAGATGTCGGCGACAAAGGAAATCGCCGATCTCGATCGGGAGTATCGCAGTTTTGGCCGGCCGCGTCCGGTGTTCGAGCTGGCACTGCGCTGGCTCCGCGAACGCGATCCCGGCCCGTCAAGGGAAGTAACGCTGGTGCACGGCGATTTTCGCCACGGCAACCTCATCATCGGGCCCGACGGCGTCCGCGCCGTGCTGGATTGGGAGCTGGCGCATTTCGGCGACCCGATGGAGGATTTGGGATGGATCTGCGTCAACTCCTGGCGCTTTGGCGAGATCGACAAGCCGGTCGGCGGCTTTGGTTCGCGCGAGGATCTGTTCGCCGGCTATGAAGCCGCCGGGCGCAAGGCCGATCCCGACCGCGTGATGTTCTGGGAAGTGATGGGCACGCTGCGCTGGGGCATCATGTGCTGCGGCATGATGCAGCGTTTTCGCCAAGGCCCCGATCATTCGATGGAGCGCGCCATGATCGGGCGCCGTTCGTCGGAGACGGAAATCGATCTGCTGAGATTGCTAGCCCCGAGGGGAGGGGCATGATCCCGAAAAGTGGACACCGGTTTTCGGATAAGATCATGCCCAAACAGAGAGTCTAACATGCAGGACGAACCGACACCCACCGAACTGATCAAGGCGGTCGCGGATTTTCTGCGCAACGAGATCACGCCCGCCATCAAGGGCCACAACGCCTTCAAGCTCCGCGTCGCCATCAACGGGCTCGATCTGGTGACGCGGCAACTGGCGCTGGAAGGCGATAGCGATAGCGCAGAGGCCGCGCGGCTCAAGCAACTGCTCGGCATCGACGGTGCGCTGCTCGACCTCAACCGCGCGCTATCGGATAAAATTGCAAAGGGTGAGGTCGATCTGCAGACGCCGGGACTGGCCGATCATCTATGGCAAACCACGATGGACAAACTCGCCGTCGATCAGCCGAATTATGCGTCGTATAAGAGGGAGTTGGGGAATAAGTGATCACCACTTCCGTCATTCCGGGGCGATGCGAAGCATCGAACCCGGAATCTCGAGATTCCCCGGTGCGCAATTGCGCACCTGAGGTCTGGTCCTTCGGACCATCCCGGAATGACGACTACGTCGTCACTTCCCCAGCCATTTCGGCGCGCGCTTCTCCGAAAACGCCTTTGGTCCCTCGATGTAATCCTGCGAGGCCGCCATCGCCTTCACCGCCGGATATTCGCGCTGTTCGGCGATCGCCTGTTCCAGCGAGACCGCCATGCCCTTCTGGATCGCCTGCTTGGAGGCGCGGATCGACATCGGCGAGTTCTTGGCGATGGTCTCGGCCCAGCGTTCGGCGGCCGCCAATGCTTCGCCGGCAGGAACCACTTCATTGACGAAACCGAGTTCAAGGCCCTCTTTCGCCGAGACGTGGCGCGCGGTCAGGATCATGCCCATGGCGCGCTTCATGCCGATCTGGCGCGGCAGCCGGTGCACGCCGCCGGCGAGGGCGGCGAGGCCGACGCGCGGTTCGGGCAATGCGAAGGTGGCATTCTCGGAGGCAATGATGAGGTCGCAGGCCAGCGCGATCTCGAACCCGCCGCCCATTGCGACGCCGTTGACGGCGGCGATGATCGGCTTGTCGCAGTCGAACCGCGAGGTGAGGCCGGCAAAGCCACCCTTGTCCCAGCCGCGCTTGCCGCCGGCCGCCTGCCATTTCAGATCGTTGCCGGCACAAAAGGCCTTGTCGCCGGCGCCGGTGACGATCGCCACCCACTGGTCGGGATCGGCGGCGAAATCGTCGAACACCTTGTTGAGTTCGAAATGCGCGTCGATATGCAACGCATTGTACACTTCGGGGCGATTCAACGTGATGATCGTGATCGGACCCTTGCGCGTGACCTTGGAGAATTTGAGATCCATGTTCGCTCCCGCTGTTTTTCTGTGACGAGGAATGATAGCGCGGTGCCAGCCGCCGGAACCCATTCAATTACGCAAGCGAGCCGCGCGTCACAAGCGATATTCCGTTGCTTGACTTGGCCAGGGTATTCCAACCTTAATCGAACATGCGCCGCCTGGTCCGGCTAGCCACTAAACACAATAAACGACATTCCGGGAGAGACCGCCGTGGATTTTGCATTGCCCGCCGACCTCGTCGCTTACCTCGACGAACTCGACAAGTTCATCGCGCGCGAGATCAAGCCGCTGGAAGAGGCCGACGACAACATCCGCTTCTTCGACCATCGCCGCGAATGGGCGCGCACCGATTTCGACAAGGGCGGTTTGCCGCGGCATGAATGGGAAGCGCTGCTGCGCAAGGCGAAAAACCTCGCTGACGCCGCCGGCCACCTGCGCTTCGCAATCCCGAAACGCTACGGCGGCAAGGACGGCTCCAACCTCTGGATGGCCGTGATCCGCGAGCATTTCGCTTCCCAGGGATTGGGCCTGCATAACGACCTGCAGAACGAGCATTCGATTGTCGGCAACCTCCCGATCGTGACCATGCTCGACCGCTACGGCACCGACGAACAGAAGGCGATGATCGACGGTTCGATCACTGGAAAGTACCGCATCACCTTTGGCCTCACGGAACCCGAGCACGGCTCCGACGCCACGCATATGGAAACCCGGGCGGTGCCGGCGACCCGTGACAACGTCAAGGGCTGGATCGTCAACGGCCAGAAGATGTGGACCACGGGCATGCATGTGGCGACGCATTGCGCGCTGTTCGCCCGCACCTCAGGCAATGACGGCGACGCGCGCGGCATCACCTGTCTGCTGGTGCCCGCCAAAGCCGAGGGCGTGAAGGTCGAGGAATATATGTGGACCTTCAACATGCCGACCGATCACCCCCGCGTCAGCTTCACCGACGTGTTCGTGCCTGACGACGCGCTGTTCGGCGAGGTCGGCCGCGGCCTGTCGCTGGCGCAATGCTTCGTGCATGAGAACCGGATCCGGCAGGCGGCGAGTTCGCTCGGCGCCGCCGTCTATTGCATCAACGAAAGCGTCAAATACGCGCGCGAGCGAAAGCCGTTCGGCAAGGCGCTGGCCGAGAACCAGGCGATCCAGTGGCCGCTGGTGGAACTCGCCACGCAAGCCGAGATGCTGCGGCTGTTGATCCGCAAGACGGCGTGGGAAATGGACAAGCTGACCCAGGCGGAGGTCGAGCACACGCTCTCCGACAGGGTCTCGATGTGCAATTTCTGGGCAAATCGCCTCTGCTGCGAAGCCGCCGACCGCGCCATGCAGGTCCATGGCGGCATGGGTTATTCGCGCCACAAACCGTTCGAGCACATCTACCGCCACCACCGCCGCTACCGCATCACTGAAGGCAGCGAGGAAATCCAGAAGCGGAAAGTGGCGGGATTCCTGTTCGGGTATATGGGGGCAGGGAAGCATTGAGGGGAGATGGACCTCACTCTACCAACACGTCGTCCCGGCGAAGGCCGGGACCCATAACCACAGGGTGACATGTGGGGCACGCTCGTTAAGCGCAGGCAACAAATACTTCCCGCAATCAATGATGGCACGGCGTATGGGTCCCGGCTCAAGGCCGGGACGACATCGAGGGTGCAATGCGCAGCGAGCCTCAATTCACCTGCCGGTCCTTCCCCGTCCAATACGGGTCGCGCAAATTCCGCCGCAAAATCTTGCCCGACGGATTGCGCGGCAGCGCCTCGAGAAAATCCACCGACTTCGGTGTCTTGAAGCCAGCAATGCGTTCGCGGGTGAAGTTGATGATGTCGGCGGAAGTAGCTTGCTTGCCCGGCTTCATCACCACGATCGCCTTGACCGCTTCGCCCCATTTGTCGTCGGGGATGCCGATGACAGCGGCTTCGGCGACGTCAGGGTGATCGCAGATCGCGCTTTCGACTTCGGCAGGATAGATGTTCTCGCCGCCGGAGATGATCATGTCCTTGATGCGGTCATGGATGTAGAGGTAGCCGTCCTTGTCCATGTACCCGGCATCGCCCGTGCGCAGCCAGCCGTCGCGGTCGAGCGTCTTGGCGGTGGCTTCCGGCAGGTTCCAGTAGCCGACCATGTTGGAGCCGGAACGCGTGGCGATCTCGCCGACTTCGCCGACCGGCAACCGCGTGCCGTCGGCGTCGAGGATCGCAAGCTCAATGCCGGGCAGGGCCTTGCCGGCCGAGCGCATGCGGTCGAGGCCCTCGATATGGTCCTCCGGCGGCAGCGCGACGATGGTGCCTGTCGTTTCGGTCATGCCGTACATCTGCACGAAGCCGCATTTGAAGACTTCGATGCATTCCTTCAGCAGCGCTGCGGGAATAGGCGAGGCGCCGTAGAGCATGTATTTGAGCCGCGAGAAATCCACCTGCCGGGCGCGCGGCTGCCGCACCACGAACTGCATCGCGGCCGGCACCATGAACAGCTTTGTAATTCCGGACTGCTCGAAGAAATCCAGCACCTTGGTGGGATCGAACTCGCGCGCGATCACGCCCTTGGCGCCGTGATAGAGCCCCATCACGCCCCAGCCGGAGCCGCCGATGTGAAAGATCGGCATCGCCACCAGCGAGACGTCGTCGGTCGACCATTTGTTCCAGTCGGGCTTCTCGGCCTCGCTGCCGGTCTGCACCAGGTTGAGGAAATTGGCGTGCGACAGCATCGCGCCCTTCGGCTTGCCTGTCGTGCCCGACGTATAGAGCTGGATCGCGACGTCCTTGGGGCTGATCGGCACCTTGGGGTCATCGCCGCTCTGCGCATCGCGCCAGGCCGTAAAATCCGGCCATTCCGGGGCGCCGCCTTCGGTGGTGATGATGGTGCGAAGGTCAGGCAGTTGCGGCTTGATGTTGCGGGCTTGCGTGATGAACTCGGGACCTACGAACAGCACCGGCGCCCGGCAATCGGCGACGATGAAGGCGACCTCGGGACCGGCGAGCCGCCAGTTCACCGGCGCCATCACCACATTGGCCTTCATCGCGCCCATCAGCAGTTCGAAATAGATGTCGCTGTTCTTGCCGAGGTAGGCGATGCGCTCGCCCGGCTTGACGCCGAGCGCTACAAGCGCATTCGCAACGCGATTGGTCTTGATGTCGAACTCGGCGAAGCTGGTCTGGCGTCCTTCGAACTCATAGGCCAGGGCGTTGCCGCGGCTCCTGGCGCGCTCGCGCACCATCTCGGCAAGGTTTGCCGGCGCTTGTGTGGCGGACATGTTTCTCCCGTCGTGTCTTATTTTCGTTGCACCGAGTTTGGCGGTATCGCGCGCGAAAAACAAGCAGCGTCGTCCCGGCGAAGGCCGGGACCCATACGCCGCGGCCCATCGGTGAAGAAATGCGGTTAGTCGCCTTCGTAACAATTGGCGACGGTGGCTATGGGTCCCGGCCTTCGCCGGGACGACGTAGAGTTTTACCCGCCCCGCGCCGCGCGGTCCTTTTCGTTCTGCGCCTTGATCGAATCGCGCGCATGCTCCCAGTCGGCATCGGACCACTCGCGCAGCTCGTAGAAGTTTCCGCCGGTTGCCAGCGCCTGTGCGCCGTCCATCGCAATGGTCTCACCGTTGATCCAGTCGCAACCGCCCGAGATCAGGAACACGGCAAGGTTCTGCAATTCTTCCATCTTGCCGACGCGGCCCATCGGATTCCGTGCGATGGTGCGTGCGCCGGGTTCATCGCCCGGGTTGAGACGCTTGCTCATTCCCTCGGTCGGAATTTCGCCGGGTGCGATGGTGTTGAGCCGGATGCCATAGCGGCCCCATTCCATCGCCAGCGACATGGTCATGGCATGGATCGCCGATTTGCTCATCGCCGACGGCACCACATAGGGCGAACCGTTGCGGACCCAGGTCACGGTGATCGACACCACGTTGCCGCGCTGCTTCTCGGCAATCCAGCGGCGGCCGATAGCGTGGGTGACATAGAACGTGCCGTGCATCACGATATTGGCAATCGCGTCGAAGCCGCGTGGCGTCAGGTCCTGGGTGCGCGAGACGAAATTGCCGGCGGCGTTGTTGATGAGATCGGTGAGCGGACCGCCGGTCCAGATCTGTTCGATCATCTCGTCGACCGCAAGCGCGTTGCGGATATCGACGCCGTGGCTGACCACACGTCCGCCGTGCAGATCCATCAATTCGGTAGCGGTCTCGTCGCACACGCTCTTGCGGCGGCCGCAGATATGGACCTCGGCGCCAAGCTCAAGGAATCGCGCTGCCATGGATTTGCCGAGGCCGGTACCGCCCCCGGTCACGAGAATGCGTCGCCCGGCGAGAAGCTGATCGTTGAACATCGTTTCCACCCGAAAGGAATTGCTGTTAATTGGTCGATTGACTAAATCCGGACAACGCCGTTCTGTAAAGCGATAACAGCGAATAGCAGTGGAGGACAATTCTCATGGAGCAGCGCGTTTCGATATCGATTTCGGACGGCATTGCCGACGTCCGGCTGGTGCGAGCGGACAAAATGAACGCGCTCGATGCCGCGATGTTCGAGGCGATTGTCGCTGCAACTGAACGGCTTGCGCATGAAAAAGGGGTTCGAGCGGTAGTATTGTCCGGCGAAGGACGGTCGTTCTGCGCCGGCCTCGATATGGGCCGCTTCGCCGCGATGAAGGAGCAGGGCGGTAACGGGATCGCCGGCGGCGAGAAGCGCGACCTTTCCGCGCGCACCCACGGCCTCGCCAATTTTCCACAGCAGGCGGTGTGGGGCTGGCGGCAACTTCCGGTGCCGGTCATTGCGGCAATTCAGGGCGTCGCCTTCGGCGGCGGGTTCCAGCTCGCGCTCGGCGCCGACATGCGCTTCCTCACCCCTGATGCACGGATGTCGATCATGGAAATCAAGTGGGGCCTGGTGCCTGATATGGCGGGCACGCCGATCCTCGCAAGCCTCGTGCGCGACGATATCCTGCGCGACCTCACCTACACCGGGCGCATCTTCTCGGCGCAGGAAGCGATGAGCTATGGCCTTGCAACGCGGATCTGCGACGACCCCCGCGCCGCGGCCTTCGAGGTTGCGCGTGAGATCGCCGGCAAGAGCCCCGACGCGATCCGCGCCGCCAAGCGCATGCTCAACAATCTGTCCGTCGATCCCGGCCCGGCATTGCTTGCCGAATCCGTCGAGCAGATGAAGCTGATGGGCGGTCCCAACCAGCAGGAGGCCGTGCGCGCCAATCTGGAAAAACGCGCGCCGCGGTTTGCGGATGTTGGGTGAACGTTCACCGTCATTCCGGGATGGTCCGAAGGACCAGACCCGGAATCTCGAGATTCCGGGCTCACGCTTCGCGTGCCCCGGGATGACAGCTTACTAAAACCCGGCGAGAGATCGGACGAGACAATGACAACATCCCCCTTCCTCGGCATCATCAGCGGCCAGCGCCGGCGCGAGCACGCCGAGGTCGCCGAGCGCACCGACCGCATCGCCAGCGGCCTGCATCAGCTCGGCGTCAAGGCGGGCGACAGCGTCTGCATGCTGATGCGCAACGACATCGCCTTCATCGAGGCCGCTTATGCCGCGATGCGGCTCGGCGCTTACGGTGTGCCCGTGAACTGGCACTTCAAGCCGGAGGAAATCAACTACGTGCTGGAGGATTCCGGCACCTCGGTGCTGATCGCGCATGCCGACATGCTGCATCAGCTGCGGGATGCGATTCCATCAGGCGTCACCGCGCTCAGCGTGCCGACGCCGCCGGAGATACTGGCGAACTACAAGATCAACCCCGATCATCTCGCAACGCCGGATGTCGCGATCGACTTCGAATCCTGGCTCCAGCAACAATCGCGCTATGACGGGCCGGTGGTGCCGCAGCCGCAGAACATGATCTACACTTCGGGCACCACGGGCCACCCGAAGGGCGTGCGCCGCTTTGCACCGACGCCGGCGCAGTCTGCCAACGCCGAAGCCATGCGGGCGATGATTTACGGCCTCAAGCCGGGCGCGCGCACGATCCTGCCGGGACCGCTGTATCACTCCGCGCCGAACTCGTTCGGCCTGCGCGCCGGACGCCTTGGTGGCGCGCTGATATTGATGCCGCGCTTCGAGCCGGAGGAATTTCTGCGGCTGATCGAAACCGAGCGGGTCGACACGATCTTCATGGTGCCGACCATGTTCATCCGGCTGATGAAGCTGCCGGAGGAAGTGCGCAGGAAGTACGACGTGTCGTCACTGCGGCATATCATTCACGCCGCCGCGCCCTGTCCGGCCGACGTCAAGCGCGCGATGATCGAATGGTGGGGACCGGTGATCTACGAATTCTACGGCTCGACCGAATCCGGCGCCGTCACCTTTGCCAATTCCGAGGACGCGCTGAAGAAGCCCGGCACCGTCGGCAAGATATCGCCGGGCGCTGAACTGCGCTTCATCGGCGATGACGGGCGCGTGCTGCCGCCGGGCGAGATCGGCGAAATCTATTCGCGGATTTCAGGCAATCCGGATTTCACCTACCACAACAAACCGGAGAAGCGTTCCGAGATCGACCGCGAGGGATTCATTACCTCGGGCGATGTCGGCTATATTGATCAAGACGGCTACGTCTTCATCTGCGACCGCAAGCGCGACATGGTGATTTCGGGTGGCGTCAATATCTACCCGGCGGAAATCGAAGCCGCACTGCACGCCGTGCCTGGCGTCCATGATTGCGCGGTGTTCGGCATTCCCGACGAGGAGTTCGGCGAGGCGTTGATGGCGGTCGTGGAGCCGCAGCCGGGCGTGACGCTCGACGTCGGCGCGGTCCGCGCCGAGCTGAAGAAGTCACTGGCCGACTACAAGGTGCCCAAGCACGTCGAAATCCAGGCCAACCTGCCGCGGGAGGATTCCGGCAAGATCTTCAAACGACGGCTGCGCGATCCCTATTGGGAGCGGGCAGGGCGGCGGATTTAGGGGGCGCGCTTCTCAGGATGAGGTCGGTTAGTTTCTGCACCGCCTCCATCTTTATCTTGCACTGCGGCAAAAAACTTGCACACTCCAGAACTGCCGGGCAAGCCCTCTGGAGTAGCCGACCATGTCACCCCAGACCGTGCCTTCCGAAACCGAGATCCGTGCCAACCGCGTCGAAGACGCGGAGGACGCCCGGCTGAGGAACGATATCAGGCTGCTCGGGCGCATTCTCGGCGATACCGTGCGTGACCAGGAAGGCGCCGACGTCTTCGGCCTGGTCGAGCGTATCCGGCAGACCTCGATCCGGTTCCATCGCGACGACGACAAGCCGGCGCGGCGCGAGCTCGAACAGATCCTCGACAGCATGTCGATCAGCCAGACGGTGCGGATCGTGCGCGCCTTCAGCTATTTCTCGCATCTGGCCAACATTGCCGAAGACCAGAACAACATCCGCCAGATGCGGGCGCGGACCGGGCCCGGCGGGGCGCCGCGCGCCAGCATGCTGGCCCAGACCCTGGCGCACGCGCGCACGGCCGGCATCAGCGCCGCCGATCTGCGCAAGTTCTTTGCAAGCGCCCAAGTCAGTCCGGTCCTCACGGCCCATCCGACCGAAGTCCGCCGCAAGAGCACGATCGACCGCGAAATGGAGATCGCCGCGCTGCTCGACCGCAAGGAGCGGGTGCAACTGACGCCCGATGAGGTGGAGGCCAGCGACGAGCAATTGCGCCGCGCGGTGCTGACGTTGTGGAAGACCAACCTCTTGCGCCGGACCAAGCTCACGGTGCTCGACGAGGTCGCCAATGGCCTGTCGTTCTACGACTACACGTTCCTGCATGAGGTGCCGCGGCTGCATTGCGCGCTGGAGGACCGGCTGAACGAGGGCGACAGCTCAAGGGGCGAACTGGCTTCGTTTCTCAAGATGGGAAGCTGGATCGGCGGCGATCGCGACGGCAATCCGTTCGTGACCGCCGACGTGGTGCGCGGGACGCTGAAATTGCAGTCCAGCCGGGTGCTGCGGTTTTATCTGGAGGAATTGCATCTCCTCGGCGCCGAATTGTCGATGGCGGCGCATCTGGCCGATGTTTCCAAGGATTTGCGTGTCCTTGCGGAGCGTTCGCCGGATAAGTCGCCGCACCGAAGCGGCGAGCCCTATCGTCTTGCGGTATCCGGCATCTACGCGCGCCTCACCGCGACCGCGACGCGGCTGGACGTGGAGACCAGACGCCCGGCGGTCGGCGAGGCCGCGCCTTACGCCGATGTCGCGGAATTCAAGGCCGATCTCGATATCCTCTATCGCTCGCTGATCTCGAACAATTCCGGCGTGATTGCGCGCGGGCGATTGCGCCTGTTGCGCCGGGCCGTGGATTGCTTCGGTTTCCACCTCGCGAGCCTCGATATCAGGCAAAATTCGGCCGTGCACGAACGCACTGTCGCGGAGTTGATCGACGCGGCGATGCCCGGCATGTCCTATCTGGCGTTGAACGAGGAGGCGCGGATCGCCTTGCTCGTCAAGGAACTCGGCAATGCGCGTCCGCTGACGTCGGCTTTTGTGAAATACAGCGAGGAAACGATCGGCGAACTCGCGCTTTTCCATGCGGCCGCCGACGCGCATGCCCGTTATGGTTCCGCCGCGATCCCCCAGTGCATCATCTCCATGTGCAAGGGGGTGTCCGACATGCTGGAGGTCGCGCTGCTTCTGAAGGAAGCTGGCCTCGTTCGCCCCTCGGGCCGTTGCGCGATCAACATCGTGCCGCTGTTCGAGACCATCGAGGATCTTCAGGGCTCCAGCGGCATCATGGACCGCATATTGTCGCTGCACGATTACCGCAAACTGGTCGACAGTCGCGGAGCGATTCAGGAAGTGATGCTCGGCTATTCCGATAGCAACAAGGACGGCGGTTTCGTCACCTCGGGCTGGGAACTCTACAAGGCTGAAATCGGCCTGATCGAGGTGTTCGAACGCCATCACGTCCGCCTGCGGCTGTTCCACGGTCGCGGCGGATCGGTCGGCCGCGGCGGCGGACCGAGCTATGACGCGATTATCGCGCAGCCCGGCGGCGCGGTGAACGGCCAGATTCGCATCACCGAGCAGGGCGAGATCATCTCCAGCAAATATTCCAACGCCGAAGTCGGCCGCAACAATCTCGAAATTCTGACGGCGGCGACGCTGGAGGCGAGCCTGCTGCAGCCGAAGCACAGCGCGCCGCGTCCGGAATATCTGAAGGCGATGGAGGAATTGTCCGCACTGGCCTTCAGGGCTTATCGCGGGCTGGTCTACGAGACCGAGGGCTTCGCCGACTACTTCTGGGGCTCCACCGTCATCAACGAGATCGCCACGCTCAACATCGGCAGCCGCCCGGCTTCACGCAAGAAAACCCGCGAGATCGAGGATCTGCGCGCGATTCCCTGGGTGTTCAGCTGGGCGCAATGCCGCCTGATGCTGCCGGGTTGGTATGGCTTTGCCAGCGCGGTGGAGACCTGGATTGCGGAACATCCCGAGCAGGGCATGCCGTTCCTGCAGGAGCTCTATCGCGAATGGCCGTTCTTCCGGATGCTGTTGTCGAACATGGACATGGTGCTGGCCAAGAGCTCGATCGCGATCGCCTCGCGCTATGCCGAACTGGTGCCTGACGTGGCGCTGCGCGAAAGCATTTTCGGGCGCATCCGCGGCGAGTGGCATAGCTGTATCGATTTGCTGCTGAAGATCATGCAGCAGGAGCGCCTGCTGCAGAGCAACCCGCTGCTTGAGCGCTCGATCCGCAACCGCTTTCCCTATCTCGACCCGCTCAACCATGTGCAGGTCGAACTATTGAAGGAGCACCGCGCACAAAACCCCGACGAGCAGGTGCTGCGCGGCATTCAGATCACCATCAACGGCGTTTCGGCGGGATTGCGCAATAGCGGGTGAGGTGAGTTGAGACCGTCGTTCCGGGGCGCGCGCAAGCGCGAACCCGGAACCTCGAGATTCCGGGTTCGACGCTTCGCGTCGCCCCGGAATGACCGCGGTGATTCACGGCTTCATGGCGCCCTGCGCACTGGTGTAAACGGCGTAGAGCGATGACGAACCGCAGATGTAGAGCCGGTTACGCTGCATGCCGCCGAAGCACAAGTTTGCAACCGTCTCCGGGATGTGGATCTTGCCGAGCAGATCGCCGTCGGGCATGTAGCAGCGCACGCCGTCCTCGTTCGGATCGCCCCAACCCACGGAGCACCAAAGACGCCCGGCGGTGTCACAGCGCAGTCCGTCGGTAATGCTGGGCTTGGGCATCTCCGCAAAGACCTTGCTGTTCGAGAGTTTTCCGCCCGCGAGATCCACATCGAACACGCGGATATGCGACGGGTTGTCCGGCCCGTCGGTGAAGCCGGTGTCGCAAATATAGAGCTTCTTCTCGTCGGGCGAGAAGCAAAGGCCGTTCGGCTGCACGAAGTCGTCGACGACCATCTTGATGTCGCCGGATTTCGGATCGACCCGGTAGACATTCTTCTTGTCCTGCTCGGCATCGGCTTTGATGCCCTCATAAAAGCCGCCGATACCGTAGGCCGGATCGCAGAACCAGATCGAACCATCGGCCGCGACGACCGCGTCGTTCGGCGAGTTCAGCTTCTTGCCATTGTACTTGTCGGCGATGATGGTGATCGAGCCGTCGAGTTCGGTCCGGGTCACCCGTCGGCCGCTATGTTCGCAGCTGATCAGGCGTCCTTCCCGGTCGATGGTGTTGCCGTTCGAGTTCATCGATGGTTGGCGGTAGACGCTGACGTGACCGTCATCCTCCGAGAAGCGCATGATGCGGTTGTTGGGAATGTCAGAGAACAGCACGTAGCGTCCGGCCGGGAAGTAAACCGGTCCCTCGGCCCAGCGGAACCCGGTTGCGACGCGCTCGACGGCCATGGTGCCGGCAAAGGCCGGGAAACCGGTAGGCCCGAACGAAACCCCCTTCTTTTTCATCGACTCGAGGCGGGCATCCGGATAGCGGGCCCCGGGTAGCGGTCCCAGGGGCAGCGGGCCGGTTGACGGGGTTGGGACCCCCGTTTGGCCTAACGGCGCTACGCTCGCCGCAGAGGCCGCTGTCATGGTCACGGCCGTGGTGGCCAGCACGGTTGCACCGCGCAAGAGCGCGCGGCGATCCAGTCCGTTCGCCTTGGCGTCAGTGGAGTGAGGTACATGGGGTAGAGTTGTCATTTTTTCCTCCCAGTTTTTCGTTGGAAGGAAATCATGTGCCCGCAATTGGGCGTAAAGCAGGCGAGTTTCGCTCGAACAACCTGGGGATGGTATTTGGCGCGGAAGTCGTCGCCTCATCTCGAGGGGCCGCGCCAGCGGCGTCTGGAGGGATCGCCGCGGGCTTCGGGGTTCGAGACGCGCGAAGACGCGCGCCTCACAAAGTGCTGACCTTGGTGGCTCAGATCGGATCCCAGGTGAAAACATCGGCCGAGCGATCGAGCTTGGCGAATGATCCCTTCAGCGCCGGCATGCCGTGCTCGGCGATGGTCTGGGGCGTCCAGCCTTCGCTGCGGTGAACCGAGCGCACCGGACGGTGCTGGCCGAACAGGAAAATCTCGTTCATGCGCACGCCAAAAATCTGTCCGGTGACGTCCTTGGCGTCGTCGCTGAGCAGATGGGCGCAGACCGGCGCGATCTTCTCCGGTCCCATCTGCTGGATCTTCGCGACGCGCGCCTTCTCGGCTTCGGTCTCGGTCGGGATGGTGCCGATCATGCGGGTCCAGGCGAATGGCGAGACGCAGTTCGAGCGCACGTTGAAGCGGCCCATGTCGAGCGCGATCGACTTCGAGAGGCCGACGATGCCGAGCTTGGCGGCGGCGTAGTTGGCCTGGCCGAAATTGCCGATCAGTCCCGAGGTCGAGGTGAAGTGCACGAAGGAGCCGCTCTCCTGTTCGCGGAACAGCCGCGCCGCGGCGTGGCTGACGTAGAACGAGCCCATCAGATGGACCTTGATGACGGATTCGAACGCTTCGACGCTCATCTTGTGGAAGATCATGTCGCGCAGGATGCCGGCATTGTTGACGACGCCGTCGAGCCGGCCGAAATGATCGGTCGCCGTCTTCACGATCTTGCTCGCGGGGATCGCTTCCGCAACCGACTCGAAATTGGCGACCGCCGTGCCGCCGCGCTTCTTGATTTCGTCCACCACTTCCTCGGCGGGAGCTGCGCTGTTGCCCGCGCCGTCGGCGGCGCCGCCGGGATCGTTGACCACGACTTTTGCCCCTTCGGCCGCGCAGAGCAGGGCGATCTCCCTGCCGATGCCGCGGCCCGCGCCGGTGACGATGATGACTTTGTCTTGCAGTGATTTGGTCATGGTGGTTCTCCTGTTGTCTGTGTGAATTGCCTTTCGTCATTCCGGGGCGGAGCGAAGCGACGAGCCCGGAATCCATAACCACGATCGGGAGTATGGATTCCGGGCCTGCGCCAAACGGCGCATCCCGGAATGACGGACGTGGTTAGCGTTCGTTCGTAAAAATGATCGTGCCCGACGCCGCGAACATGCCGCCGACGCCGTGGCACACCGATATCCTGGCGTCCTTGACTTGCGCCGGCGCGATGCCGCGCATTTGCCGTACGCTCTCCTGCAGCGCATACATGCCGTACATGCCCGAATGCATGTAGCTCAGGCCGCCGCCATTGGTGTTGAGCGGCAGCTTGCCGCCGGGGCGCGTGTTGCCCTCGGCGATGAACCTGCCGGTCTCTTCATGCGGCATGAAGCCGAGATCGCCGAGGCCGAACAGCGGCAGATGCGCGAAGGCGTCGTAGATCATCAGATGATCGACGTCCTTGTGCGCAATGCCGGCCTCCTTGAACGCGAGCGGTCCCGCCGTCGTGAAGGCGCGCGAAGAGTTGAAGGTCTCCATCTGGCTGACCATCGGCGTTTCCACGCTCTCGCCGGTGCCGAGGATATAGACCGGCTTCTGCGGAAAATCCTTGGCGCGGTCGGCCGAGGTGAGGATCAGTGCGCCGCCGCCGTCGGTGACGAGGCAGCATTGCAGGATGCGGAACGGATAGGCGATCATCTTCGAGTTCAGCACGTCCTCGACCGTGATCGGCGCCTTCATGGTGGCGCGCGGGTTCTTCGCGGCCCATTCGCGCTGCACCACCGCGACCATGGCGATCTGCTCATGGGTGATGCCATAGGTCTTCATGTAGCGCAGCACGGGTATCGGAAACATGCTGGGCGGGCCGAACACGCCGAACGGGGACTCGAACTGGCCGTTGAGGCTGTCCGGCGGCGTCGAGCGCGGCAGTTTTCCGATCATCGACTTGCCGCTCTCGGCATGGGTGATCAGCACGGTCTTGCAAAGCCCGGCCTCGATCGCGGCGGCGGCATGGCGGACATGCAGCATGAACGAACAGCCGCCTACGGAAGTGCCGTCGACCCAGGTCGGCTTGATGCCGAGGTAATGGGCGATCTGCTGCGGGGTTTCCACCGCGGTGGCGATGCCGTCGATGTCGGACAGTTTCAATCCGGCATCGGCGATGGCGTTGAGCGCCGCATCCGCGTGCAGCTGGATCTGCGACATGTTGGGAATGACGCCGAGTTCGGTGGTCTCGGCAGCGCCGACGACGGCGACCTGGTTTCTGCGCATGGGCTTAGCCCTTCGCCGGACGGAACTGGGGAAGGGTGATCTTGTCGTCGAGCTTTTCGAAGGCGACCTCGAGCTTCATGTCGAGTTCGAGCGCCTCCGGCGTCTGCGGGCAATCGATGATGTTGCTCATCATGCGCGGACCTTCGTCGAGTTCGACGACGGCGATCGCGTAAGGTGGGGTGAAGCCGGGCGCGGCGGGGCGATGGTTGATGACATAGCTGTAAAGCTTGGCCTTGCCACTCGCCTTGAACACGCTGACCTTGCGCGAGGCACAGGACGGGCAGAACGGGCGCGGCGGGAAATAGACGTTGGCGCAGGCGTCGCAGCGCTGCAGGCGCAATTCGCCGGCCGCAGTACCGTCCCAAAAATGCTGGGTTTCCGGGGTCGGCTTCGGTTTGGCGCGCGCTGGCTCTGCCATATCAGGCATTCCTCCCTGGGTCGGGCACGGGCCCGCCTGTTTCAATCTTGATGCGACATTTGACCATTCCCCGTCAACGGTCCAGCGATGCCGTTGCATGGCCGCATTCCCCCAAGCCAAGGGCGCTTGTATGCCAGTGATTTCCCGCGCTAGGGTGCTCGTGATTGCGCCGCACGGAATGCGCGCGATGACGGAGACGATGTGCGAACGATTCGAATAGGATCCGGTGCCGGCTATTCGGGCGATCGCATCGAGCCCGCGGTCGAACTCGCCGAAAAGGGCGACATCCAGTACCTGGTGTTCGAGTGCCTCGGCGAGCGCACGGTAGCATTGGCGCAGCAGGCGCGCATGAAAAACCCGGAGGGCGGCTACGATCCGCTGCTCGAAGAGCGGATGCGGGCTGTGCTGCCGGTTTGTGGGGCCAAAGGCATCAAGATCGTCACCAATATGGGTGCGGCCAATCCGGAGGCTGCCGCGCGCCGGACCGCCGAGATCGCGAAGTCGCTTGGGCTGTCCTCGCTGAAGATCGCCGCCATCGTCGGTGACGACGTGCTCGATGCCTGCAAGGACGGCGATCTGCCGATCATGGAATTCGACGGCACCATCAAGCAGCTCGGTAACCGCCTGCTGTCGGCGAATGCCTATCTCGGCGCCGAGCCGATGGCAGAGGCGCTGAAATCGGGCGCGGATATCGTCATCACCGGGCGGGCTTCCGATCCGGCGCTGTTCCTGGCGCCGATGATCCACGCCTTTGGCTGGGCGATGGACGACTGGAACTTGCTTGGGCAGGGCACCGTCGCCGGGCATCTGCTGGAATGTGCGGGCCAGATCACCGGCGGCTATTTTGCCGATCCCGGTTACAAGGATGTTCCGGACCTGGCGCGGCTCGGTTTTCCGATCGGCGAGGTCAGTGAGGACGGCAGCCTTGTCATCACCAAGGTTGCGGGTTCCGGTGGCGCGGTGACGGCGCGGACCTGCAAGGAGCAGCTGCTCTACGAGGTGCACGATCCCCGGCAGTATTTCCAGCCGGACGTGGTCGCGGATTTTTCGCAAGTGACCATTGAGGAGATCGGGCCCGATCGTGTGCGCGTCAGCGGCGGGCGCGGCCACAAGCGAACCGAGACGCTGAAAGTCTCGGTCGGCTATGTCGACAGCTATATCGGTGAAGGGCAGATTTCCTATGCCGGCCCGGGGGCGCTGGCGCGCGGCCGGCTTGCGCTGGAGATCGTGCGCGAACGGCTGAAGTTGACGGGCGTGGAATCCAGCGAGTTGCGGTTCGAATTGGTCGGCGTCGATTCCCTGCATGGCGCGGAAGTCTCGAACCGCGCGAACGAGCCCTATGAAGTGCGCGTTCGGGTCGCGGGGCGCACGGAAAATCTGCGCGAGGCAGTCAGGATCGGCAACGAGGTCGAAACGCTCTATACCAACGGCCCGGCAGCCGGCGGCGGTGCCTGGAAATCCGCACGCGATGTCGTTGCGGTGGCATCGGTGCTATTGCCCCGCAAACTGGCAAAGCCCCAAGTTCGTTTCGTGGGGGCGTGAGGTGAAGCTGCGCGAGATCGCCCATTCCCGCACCGGCGACAAGGGCAACACGGCGAATATTTCCGTCATCGCCTATGACGCGAAGCATTATCCGCTGTTGCGCGAGCAGGTCACCAGCGAACGGGTGAAGGCGCATTTCGCCGGGGTCGTCGAGGGCGAAGTGGTTCGCTACGAGCTGCCTAATCTGTCGGCCTTGAATTTCGTGATGACGCAGGCGCTCGGCGGCGGCGTCACCCGTTCGCTGGCGATGGATGCCCACGGAAAATCGTTGAGCTCGGCCCTGCTCGATCTCGACATTGAGCCAGGATCGGACGACAAGTAGCCAAGCAAAGAGAAGCAGCGAGAGAAACTCATGCCGAACACAACAACACTTGCCTCACTCGCCGCCGATCTCGACAGCGGAGCGACCTCCGCCCGCAAGCTGGTCGAGGAATGTCTCGCCAAAATCGCCGACGCCTCGGGTGAGGGGTCACGCGCGTTCATCCATGTCGACAAGGAAGGCGCCATTGGTGCAGCGGACGCGATGGACCGGCTGCGCAAGGCGCATGCGGTGCCGTCGCCGTTTGCCGGCATCCCGGTCTCGATCAAGGATCTGTTCGACATCAAGGGGCAGGTGACCCGCGCCGGCTCGCGGGCACTGGAGGAGGATTGCATGCCGGCGGAAGCCGACGCGCCGGTGGTGGCGCGTTTGCGCCGGGCCGGCTTCATCGTGATCGGCCGCACCAACATGACCGAGTTCGCCTATTCCGGCATCGGCATCAACCCGCATTACGGCACGCCGAAAAGCACCTGGAACCGCAGCGTCGGTCACGTGCCCGGCGGCTCTTCCTCGGGTGCGGCGGTCTCGGTCGCCGACGGCATGGCCCATGGCGCGCTCGGCACCGACACCGGCGGCTCCTGCCGGATTCCGGCGGCGTTCAACGGCATCGTTGGCTTCAAGCCGACGCAGCGCCGCGTGCCGCTCGACGGCGGCGTGCCGCTGTCCTTCTCGCTCGACAGTTTTGGACCGCTGGCGCGCACGGTGCAGTGCTGCGCGACGATGGACGCCGTGCTGGCCGATGAGCCTGAGCTACCGGTGTTGCAGCCGCGCCCTATCAGGGGCATGCGGCTGGCGGTGCCGACCACGGTCGCGCTCGATGATCTCGATGACGAGGTCGCCAGGACGTTCGAGCGCGCATTGGAAACGTTGTCGCGGCAGGGCGCGCTGATCGAACGGATCGAGGTGCCGGAATTCCTCGATGTCGGCGCGATGAACGCCAAAGGCGGCTTTGCGGCGTCGGAAAGCTATGCGTGGCACCGCTATCTGATCGTGAGCAAAGGCGACGTCTACGATCCCCGCGTGCACGTCCGCATCCTGCGCGGCGAAGGCATGAGTGCGGCCGACTATATCGATCTGCTCGGCGCGCGAAAATCGTTCATCGCGCACACCGAAGCGCGCATCGCGCCCTATGACGCGCTCGTCATGCCGACCACGGCCAACACTCCGCCTGTCATCGCCGACCTCGCCGACGACAAGGCGTTCGCGACGCAAAACCTGCGCGCCTTGCGCAATTGCACGCTGATCAACATGCTCGACGGCTGCGCGATCTCGCTGCCCGCGCATCGCGAAGGCGAGGCGCCGGTCGGGCTCATGCTCGCGGGAGCGGGCGGAAGAGATCGCTGCATCTTTGAACTCGCGGCCGGAATGGAGAATGTCATCCGTGGTTGATCTTACCTTTACTGTTCAGGACAAGGGCGCGCCGACGCCGCTGACGCTTGCGATCGATCAGGCCGTGATTGCCGGCTGGACGGGGCGCGATCCGGTGGCGCGCGACAAGCACATTGCCGAGTTGGAAGCGATCGGCATCGCGCGGCCAGCCTCGACGCCGATTTACTACCGTGTCTCCGCGTGCCGGATCACCACCACTGACAGCATCGAAGTCAGCGGCGGCGATTCCAGCGGCGAGGTCGAGTTCGTGCTGATCGGCTGGCAGGGTCGCATCCTTGTCGGCTGCGGCTCCGACCATACCGATCGCAAGGTGGAAGCCTACAGCGTCACGGTTTCAAAACAGATGTGCGACAAGCCGATGGCCTCCGTGCTGTGGGAGCTGGAGGACGTGATCGGTCACTGGGACCAGATGATCCTGCGCTCCTGGGCCGTCATCGACGGCAAGAAGGTGCTGTATCAGGAGGGCACGCTCGATGGCATGCTGCCGGTCAAGGACCTGATCGACCGCGGCTTTGCCGGCAAAGGGCTGCCGGACGGCTGCGCGATGTTCGGTGGCACTTTTGCCGCCAAAGGCGGCATCCGTCCGGCGAGCCGGTTCGAGTTCGAACTGGAGGACCCGGTGCTGAAGCGCAAGATCGGCCACGGCTATGATGTGATCGCGTTGCCGGTGCTGGGATAGACTGCCGCCTTTTTGTCATTGCGAGCGCAGCGAAGCAATCCATTCTTTCTTCGCGCGACGGGATGGATTGCTTCGCTGCGCTCGCAATGACGGGGATGGAGTTATCGGAAATCGGGTGGCTTAAGGCGTACGGCTCTGCGAAACTGTCCTCCATGAAAGCAACCGCAAAAACCGCCGACCATCGCCTGTCCCCCGACATCGCCGCCCGCGTCGAGGCCATCGACTGGACGCAGGCGACGACCGATCTCGACGGGCAGGGCTGCGCCGTGCTGAAGGGATTGCTGTCACCGGACGAATGCCGGGCGATCGCAGCGCTGTATCCGGATGACACAAAATTCCGCAGCCGCATCGTGATGGGGCGTCACGGTTTTGGGCGCGGCGAATACAAATATTTCTCCTATCCGTTGCCCGACCTGATCGCGGAACTGCGCCCGGCGCTGTATGCGCGGCTGTGCGGCATTGCCAATCGCTGGAACCAGACGATGGGCATCGATATCCGCTATCCCCTGGCGCATCAGGCGTTCCTGAAGCGCTGCCATGACGCGGGGCAAATTCGGCCGACGCCGCTGCTGCTGCAATATGGGCCCGGCGACTATAATTGCCTGCATCAGGATCTCTATGGCGAGCATGTGTTCCCGCTGCAGGTCGCGATATTGCTGTCGGAGCCGGGGCGTGATTTCACCGGCGGCGAATTCGTGTTGACCGAGCAGCGGCCGCGGATGCAGTCGCGGCCCGAGGTGGTGCCGCTCACACAAGGCGACGCGGTGGCATTTGCTGTGCATCACCGCCCGGTGCAGGGGACGCGCGGGTTCTATCGCGTTAATCTGCGCCATGGCGTCAGCCAGATCCGGTCCGGTCATCGTCATACCGTCGGCGTGATCTTTCACGACGCCAAGTAATTCACCACGCCATGTGGGTGCGAAGCGAATTGACTGCAGATTTGTTCGACGCCATCGCCGATGTGCAGCCGTCGCGGGAAGCGATGGCCGACGGCGCCGTGCTGCTGCGCGGCTTCGTGCTGCGCTTTGAAGCCGATCTGATTCCGGCGCTGCGCGAGATCGTGGCAGAGGCGCCGTTCCGCCATATGTCGACGCCGGGCGGTCATCAGATGTCGGTGGCGATGACCAATTGCGGCAATGCCGGCTGGGTCACCGACCGCACCGGTTATCGCTATGACGGCATCGATCCCGAGTCCGGCCAGCCGTGGCCGGCGATGCCCGCGGTGTTTCGCGAACTGGCCGCCGAAGCGGCGGCCGAGGGCGGCTTCGAACACTTTTCACCCGATGCCTGCCTGATCAACCGCTACGAGCCGGGCGCCCGGATGTCGCTGCATCAGGACAAGGACGAACAGGATTTTGCCGCGCCGATCGTCTCGGTGTCGCTCGGGCTGCCGGCGATCTTCCTGTTCGGCGGATTGAAACGCAGCGACAAGCCGGCGCGGTTTCGGCTGGTGCATGGCGACGTCGTGGTCTGGGGCGGGCCGTCGCGCTTGTTTTTTCACGGCGTGGCGCCGCTGACCGACGGCGAACACGCTGTATTGGGCCGCCAGCGCATCAATCTGACTTTTCGAAAAGCGCGCTGACGCCGGCTTCCCATCGAAGTTTCGTATGGTCTATGCTCTCCGCCGGGCGGGGAGCGAAATATGACGACCATTGAGGCGAAAGCCGGCAGCGGCGCGGGCGCCAGCCGCACCGGCATCTATCTGGCCGTGCTGCAACTGATCTTCACGCTGGGCTGGACCACTTACGTCATCTATCTGCCGAAGCTCGCAGCGCAGGTCGGGATCGCACCCGGCATGGTGATCTTCATCCTGATGCTCGATCAGGCGATCTTCACCATCACCGACACCGCGATGGGAATTGCGGCCGACAGGATCGCGCCCTTCATCGGCCGTCTTGGCGTCTTCGTCGGCATCCTGACCGCGATCTCCTGCGCGGCGTTCGTGGCGTTGCCGTTCGTGGCCGGCACGGGTCCGTGCGCGCAGGCCTGGTTCATCGTGCTGATCGTGATCTGGGTCGTGACGTCGTCGGCGTTGCGTGCACCGCCGCTGACGCTGCTCGGCAAGCATCGCGCGCGGTCACAGGTGCAGCTGCTGGCGGCGCTGGCGATGCTGGGTTACGGCCTGGCCGGCGCGATCTCGCCCTATCTCGGTACGGTGCTGCGCAACCATGATCCACGGCTGCCATTCCTGATCTCGGGCGTCGTCCTGCTGCTCACCACACTCGCGCTGTCCAAGGTCGAGCGCGACGCTGCGGCGCAAGCGCCCGCCCCGAGCGAGAAGGCGGTCCCACCCAAAGCGCTCAGCACGATCCCGATGTTCTTCATCGCGTCGATGGTGATCCTGTCGCTCGGCTATCAACTGCATTTCAGCCTCAACAGCTCGTCGTTCTTCCTGCGTTTCACGACGCAAGATCAGTTGCAGTGGCTGCTGCCGGTGTTCTGGATCGGCTTTAACATCGCGATGTTTCCGGCGAGCGTCGTGGTCAAGCACCGCGGCGGGCTGGTCGTGATGGGCGCGGCCGGCCTGTTCGGTGCGTTGGCGGTGCTCACCGCCGAGCTGTCTAACAGCCTCAACATCCTTATTGTCGCGCAGTTCGTGGCCGGCGCGGCATGGGGTTGCATGCTGATGAGCGCGGTATCGGCGGCGCTGGCGATCGGGGACACCGGCGCCGAGGGCAAGGTGATCGGGCTGATGTTTTCAGCGCTGGCACTGGCGACCTTTGCGCGGATGGCGGCGGTCGCCGGCGGCCTGCAAAAGCTGCCGGAATACGCGCCACTGTTGCACTGGGCGCCGGTTGCCTGCTGGGCGGTCGCGGGGGCGGGCCTGGTGGTGATCGCGGCTTCGCGAATGCAGCGTAGTCTGCAGGAGAGAAGGATTTAGACTCCATCCGCCGTCATTCCGGGATGGTCCGAAGGACCAGACCCGGAATCTCGAGATTCCGGGTTCGCGCGTTCGCGCGCCCCGGAATGACGAAATCACGGCTTCGCCGGATGGATGAATGTCCACGGGCTTACTTCCGAATCCGTCGGCACCTCCACCGAAATCACATACGGCCCGCCATCGGCCAGCGCCTTTTCCAGCGCGGCGCGGAAGTGGTCCGGCGAGGTGACGCGCGCCGCGCCGACGCCAAAGGATTCCGCGAGCTTGACGAAATCCGGATTGACGAGATCGGACGCCACCACGCGGCCGTCGAAGCGTTCGCGCTGGTCGCGGCGCACATTGCCGTAGGCGTTGTTGTTGAAGATCAGCGTCACTACGCCGATCTTGAACTGCACGGCGGTCGACAGTTCCTGCACGCCGAACATGAAGCCGCCGTCGCCTGTTATCGCGACCACCGGCCGGTCCGGATGCGCGACCTTGGCGCCGAGCGCGGTCGGGAATCCCGAACCGAGCGTGCCCTGATAGCCTGAGGTAATGAAGGTGCGCGGCTCATAGATCGGAAAGCCGTACCAGGAGGCGAAGCCGACCTGCGACAGCTCATCCGTGACGATGGCATTCGGCGGCAGCACCTCGCGCAGGATGTTCAGATACGCCATCTGCGGCTGGACCTTCTGGATCTCCTGATGCGCCGCGGCGGTGGCTTCGCGGATCGCGGATCGCCGTCCGTTGGTCCTGCTGTAACCGGCTTTTTTCACCGCCGCGACCAGATCGGCGGTACCGGCCTTGGCGTCGGCGACCACGGCGGCGTCCGGCGTCAGCCGCCGCATTTCCGACGGATCGATATCGATACGGATCGACTTCAGGCCGGCCGGCTGGAACGGCCATCGGAATCCCGAAGCTGGCAATTCCATGCGCGTTCCGATTCCGATCATCAAATCGGTCTGCGGCCACAATTTGTAGGCCGCCGCCATCGTCAGCCCGAGTTCGTGCGCGTTGGAGACGATGCCGCGGCCGCTGCGGAACGCCACCACGGGCGCATCGATCATTTCGGCCAGTTCGAGGATTTCCTCGCGCGCGTGGATCGCGCCGCTGCCGACAAAGATCATCGGCCGCTTGCTGCCGGATACCAGCGCCGCCGCCGCTTTGATACGATCAGGATCAGGCTGTGGGGCCGGGAAGGGATCGAATGGGATCGAGCTTGCCACCTGCGCGCGCTGCGTGAATACGTCCCACGGCATTTCCAGCGACACCGGACCCCGGCGCCCCGACAGCATTTCCTGGAACGCGCGCGACACCTTCGCCGGGGCGTCGTCGGGATATTCGATTCTATCAGCCCATTTCACGAAGGTGCGCAGCGTTGCGAGTTGGTCCGGCATCTCGTGCAGATGGCCACGGCCCTTGCCGAGAAACGCCGTCGGCACCTGGCCGGTCAGGCATAGCACCGGCTCGTTACAACCGAACGCCGTCAGCAGCGCCGCACCGGCGTTGAGCACGCCGGGGCCGGGCACGACGCTGAAGACGCCGGGCCGTCCGCTGGCGCGCGCATAGCCAAAGGCCATATAGCCGCAGGCCTGCTCGTGCCGCGCGCCGATCACTTTCAACTGTGCCTGATGGAAGGCGTCGAACAGCCCGTAGACCTGCGCGCCGGGCAGGCCGAACACGGTATCGACGCCGTGCGCGACGAGCCCGTTGACGATCGCTTCGCCGCCGGATGTTGAAGTCATGTCACTGTTCCATCATTGCAAGGATCAATCAGGCTTCGTCGGCCACACCATTGCGCAGCACGCCGACGCCTTCGGCTTCGACCTCGATGACGTCGCCGGGCTTGAGGTAGCGCGGCGGATCGAACCGCGCGCCGGCTCCGGTCGGCGTTCCCGTCACGATAACGTCGCCGGGCACCAGCGTGGTGAAGGTCGAGATGTAGTTGAGGAGATAGCGGAAGCCGAAAATCAGCCGCGAGGTGCGGTCGTCCTGCCGCGTCTCGCCGTTGACCTTTGTGGTCAGGCGGATATCCGCGATTTGTGATTCACTGGTGTAGGGCACGAGCCACGGGCCGAGACTGCCGGTGGAATCAAAATTCTTGCCCTGGGTGACGTTGAATTTGGCGTGCCGCACCCAGTCGCGGATGGTGCCTTCATTGCACAGCGTGACGGCGGCGATGTGATCCAGCGCGTCGCTCTCCTTGATATGACGGCCGGCCTTGCCGATCACCAGCACCAGTTCGCCCTCGTAATCGAGCTGCGCTGACGCGCGCGGACGCACCAGCGGCGCGTTGTGGCCGACAAAGGAGCGCGGCGTGCGTATGAACATGCTGGGGAATTTCGGCGCGTCCTGGCCGTCCTTGTATTCGGCGTTGCGGTCCGGATAGTTCACGCCGATGCAGATGATCTTCTCCGGCGCCGGGATCGGCGGCTGCCATGTGATGGCGTCGAGCGCATGATCCGGTGTGCGCTTTGCGGCGTCCTCGGTCAATTTCATCAGCGCGCCGGCGGCGATGGCTTCACGCAGCGTCGGATATTCTTGTCCGAAGCGCGCGGAGAGATCGATGATGCCGGTGTCGGTGACGGCACCGTATTTGGTGACGCCGCCGATCGAATAGGTCGCGAGGCGAGGTGAGGTCATCTGGGTGTCCTAATCCGCAATCGTGACGTCGGCGACGAATGCCGGTTCGCGCACGGCTTGCCCCGTGAAGGGCGAGCCCTGCTCGAACCAGGAGCGCGGCGCCGGTGCGCCCCACAGCGTTTGCCGGCGCGGATCCCTGAGCGACCAGCGCAGCGGCTCATGGTCGTGATCGCCGGTAAAGTAGTCGCTGGTGTAGAGTTCGAGCCGATGGCCGTCGGGGTCGCGGATGTAAAGGAAAAACGCATTCGAAATACCGTGGCGGCCGGGGCCGCGCTCGATATTTTTCAGGAAGCCGCTGGAAGCCATCACGTCGCAGAGATGCAGCACGTTCATCGCCGTCGGCACCCAGTAGGCAAAATGGTGCAGGCGAGGGCCCTTGCCGTTGGTGATGGCAAAATCATGCACGTTGCCCTTGCGGTGCATCCAGGCTGCCGCGATGCGTCCGTTCGGGCCGTCCTCCTCGCCATATTCGGTCAGCCGGAAACCCAGCCGGGCGTAGAAATCGACGGTGCCTTGAACTTCGGCGGCGAAGACGTTGAAGTGATCGAGCCGCTGCGGATGGCAGCCCTTGTAGAGGTCGTAGCGCCGCAGCAGGTGCGGGCGCTTCTCCATTGTCGCATAGAGTTCGATCTGGAAGCCGAAGGGATCGGTGAACTGCAGCGTGCGGCCCTGGAACGGCTGCTCGGCGAAGGCATAGGTAATGCCGTTCTCCGAGAAGAAACTTGCGGCCTTGTCGAGATCGCCGTCATTGCCGACCTTGAAGCCGAGCCGGTTGCACGCCGCCGCCTGTGCCTTGCGCAGCACCAGCGAGTGATGCTGATGCTCTTCGGCGCCGCGCAAATAGACCGCCTTGTCGTCGCGGTCCTCGACATGGAGGCCGACGGTCTTCTCGTAGAAATCGCTGCTGGCGTTCAAATCCGTCACGTCGAGCACGGCGTGGCTGGAGCGGATGATGTTGAACGGTGGATCGAAGATATGTGTAGGTACCGGCATGGCGTTTCCCTGATTGGCTTCGTCATTCCGGGATGGTGCGCTAGCACCAGACCCGGAATCTCGAGGTTCCGGGTCTGGTCCTTCGGACCATCCCGGAACGACGGTGACTGTTAAATTCCCAGTCTCTGAATCTTGTGCGTCCCGCGCGCCAGCGAGACGTGTTTGGTTTCCATGTAGAAGTCGAACGAATAATCGCCGCCGTCGCGGCCGATGCCGGACGATTTCATGCCGCCGAACGGGGTGGGCAGATGGCGGACGTTTTCGGAGTTGAGCCAGATCATGCCGGCCTCCAGTGCGTCGGCGACGCGCAGCGCGCGACCCATGTCGCCGGTCCAGACGTAGCCGGTGAGGCCGTACTGCACGCCATTGGCGATTTCGATCGCGTCTCTCTCGTCCTTGAACGGAATCACGGTCAGGAACGGGCCGAATACTTCCTCCTGCGCGACGCGCATCTTCGAATGCGCACCTGTGACCAGCGTCGGCTGGACATAATGCCCGCCGCCGGGCCCGTCATGCGGCTTGCCGCCAACCGCGATGGTCGCGCCGTCCTTCTGCGCGGCCTCGAAATAGCTGCAGACTTTTGCAAGATGCCGCTCGTGGATCAGCGGGCCGATCTCGGTGACGGGATCGAGGGGATGGCCGACCTTCAGCGCCTTGACCCGCGCCGTCAGCTTTTCGATGAATCTTTCGGCGATGCCCTGCTGGACCAGCAGCCGGCTCGACGAGGTGCAGCGCTCGCCATTGAGCGAGTAGATCATGAAGACCACCGCATCGAGCGCACGGTCCAGATCAGCGTCGTCGAACACGATCACGGGGTTCTTGCCGCCGAGCTCGAAATGCACGCGCTTCAACGTCGGCGCGCCCTGCGCCATGATCGCCGAACCCGTCGAACTCTCGCCGACGAACCCAATCGCCTTGATCGCGGGATGCTCGGTCAGCGCCTTGCCGGCCTCTTCGCCGATGCCATGGACAGTGTTGAGCACCCCATCGGGCACGCCGGCCTGTTTTACCAGTTTTGCAAGGAGGTCAGCCGTCACCGGCGACCATTCCGCGGGCTTGTGCACGACGGTGCAGCCGGCGGCGAGCGCCGGCGCGATCTTCCAGGTCGACAGCATGAACGGTGTGTTCCACGGCGTGATGACGCCGACCGGGCCGATCGGCACCCGGGTCGAGATGTTCCAGTGTTCCTCGCTCGGCATGTTGAGCCCGTCGCGCGCCTCCGCGCATTTGTCGGCGAAGAAGCGGAAATTCTCGGCGGCGCGGATCGCCGCCTTGGCCATGAAGCGGTGGGCCTGCCCGGTATCGATGCATTCAAGCACGGCGATATCGTCGGCGCGGTCTTCGATGGCGTCGGCGACGCGATGCAGCAGCTTCTTGCGCGTCGCAGCCGGCATGTCGCGCCAGGATTTGAACGCCTGCGACGCCGCCGTGGCGGCGCGGTCGATATCATCAGGACTGCCACGCGCGACGGAGGCCAGCACCGCGCCATCGACCGGCGATTTGGTCTCGAAAGTTTGCCCTGATGTCGACGGCACCACCTTGCCATCGATCATGTGCCCGATGCCCTCGGCCTTCAGTTTCGCGAGCAGGGGAGCTGCGCGGTCGCGATTGGCCTGAAACGCGTCTTTCGGGGTGACCTTATCCATTGACCGTCTCCACCTTCAAAGCTTCGTGGATGTTGTTGCGTTTCCAGCTGGTTTCCTTGTCGTTGATCTGCATGTCGAACGACAACGCGAATTTTGTTTCCTTGAACACCGGATCGAGGTGGGCGGACAGCGTCTTGAAAATGTGCTCGCCGGCCTTCTTTCGCGTGGCAAGATCGCGGCCTTCACCGAGTCGCAGCACCATGTCGAGGAAGCCGTAATTTTGCCTGTTGTCGGCGATCGCGTAGTGCTCGCATCTGATCGCGCGGACACGGATGCCACCGAGCGGAAAGATGCCGGTTTCAACCGCGGCCTTGCGCACCAGTTCCACTACCGCACCCATATCGACGCGCGCATCGAGATTGGCGGAGTATTCGATCGTGAAATGCGGCATGTCGGTACTCCAGCGTTTCTCGCAAAAATATCAAGCGAAGTAACAGCTCACCGAGCCGTAGGGACCATAGTCGGCCTGGATCGTGTCGCCTTTGCGGGTTTCGATCGGGCGAATGAAGGATCCCGCCAGCACCACTTGCCCCGCTTCCAGCGCCAATCCATTGGGCGCGATCTTGTTGGCGAGCCAGGCCACGGAGGTTGCGGGATGGTTGAGCACGCCCGCGGCAAGCCCGGTCTCTTCCAGCTGACCGTTGCGGAAGCACAGCGCGCCGATCCAGCGCAGATCGGCGTCCATCGGGCGGATAGGCCGGCCGCCGAGCACGATGCCGGCATTGGCGGCGTTGTCGGCGATGGTGTCGAAGATCTTTCGCGTCGCTTTGGTTTGCGGATCGACGCGTTCAACGCGGGTATCGAGAATTTCCAGCGCCGGCACCACAAAATCGGTGGCGTTGAGCACGTCGAACATCGTGCAGTCGGGGCCCGAAAGCCGCGTCTTCATCACGAACGCAAGTTCGGCCTCGACGCGGGTCGCGATGAACCGGTCCGATGGCACGAGACCGCCATCGGCAAAGAACATGTCGTCGAGCAGGATGCCGGAATCCGGCTCGTTGATATTGAGCGCGCTCTGCATCGCCTTTGAGGTCAGGCCGATCTTGTGGCCTTTGACAATGCGGCCCTGCGCGATCTTCATCTCGACCCACGCCTTCTGGATCGCATAGGCGTCCGCGATGGTGATGGCGGGGTGTTCGAGCGAAATCTGCCGGATCTGCGTGCGGGTCTTTTCCGCATGGTCCAGCCGCTCGGCGGCGGCGCGAATCTGGTCGGTGGAAAGGGCCATATGCTCTCAGCAAAAAGATGGTGCCGGCAGATGATTAACATGTTAAGTGAAATCGATCAAACCGAATTAGCGCTTGCTGCACCGCAAAACTTTATTCCCTTTGATCAACATTACTGATGGCGGACGATTGGCGGATGGCACGGAAGAAATCGCAGACGGAATCCAGCACCGAAGCGGCCGAGACGGCGCGGCGCGCGCCGATGCGCGACTTCTCGCGTTCGCTGCCGATGTCGCTGCTGCGCGCCCGCGAAGCCGTGATGCGGCAGTTCCGCCCCTCCTTGCGCAATCACGGCCTGACCGAACAGCAATGGCGGATCCTGCGCGCGCTCACCACCGTGGATGCCATTGAAGTAACCGAGTTGGCGCGTGTCGCGTTTCTGCTGGGACCAAGCCTGTCGCGCATCCTGCGCGACCTCGAAGCGCGCCAGTTGATCGAGCGCCGTACGGCCAAGGCCGATCTGCGCCGCGCCGTGGTGTCGATATCAGCCAAGGGATTGAAACTGATCGAGGCGGTGGCGCCGACCTCGGAAGCGATCTACGCCGAAATCACCAGCCGATATGGTGCCCGCAAACTTGCCGAATTGCAGGACATGCTGGGCGTGCTGGAACGCTGCCTCGTGGCCATGGAAGTGGCAGGCGAGGAAAGCGGCGAGATCGAGGAGTGAGCACAAATTTGCATGATGCTACCGGCGCCACGCATAGCGGCCAGGCAAATGATTGCAATCATTGCCCGAGTGCGACTGAGGCCATAGACACGCGCGCCATTTTTCGCTCAAAGTGCAGCCAAGCTGGTCGTGAAAACCGGTGCGGGAGCTAGCGGTTTCGTCGCGGGATGATGCGGCTGGACCGCAGACGAAGAACAGGCTGAACTCCAGACATGGTCACGATCCAAGTCAGCAATTTGATCGATTTCGTTGCCGAGGTCTTTTCCCGTTCGGAATCCTCCGCCGAAGAAGCAAGGCGCATCGCGACTTACCTGACCACAGCCAATCTCACCGGCCATGACAGCCACGGCGTGATCCGGGTGCCGCTCTATGTCAGCTGGAAGAAAATGGGAAGGGTGGTTCCCGATCAGACCGTCGAAGTCGTGGTTGATACGCCTTCGCTTGCGGTCGTCGATGGCAAGTTCGGGTACGGACAGACCGTGACGCCGCAGGCGGTGCGGCTCGGCATCGAGAAATGCAAGAAGGCGGGGCTCGCCGCGATTGCCCTGCGTAACGCCGGCCATATCGGCCGCGTCGGCGACTGGGCGGAGATGGCTGCGGCCGAAGGCCTGGTCTCGGTGCATTTCGTCAACGCCGCCGGCTCGCTGCTGGTCGCGCCCTATGGCGGCGTCGAGAAGCGGCTGTCGACCGCGCCCTATTGCGTCGGCATTCCGCGAAAGGGCCAGGATCCGATCGTGCTCGATTTTGCGACCTCGGTCGTCGCCGAAGGCAAGGTGCTGGTCGCGAGCCGCGGCGGCAAGAAATTGCCAGAGGGTGCGTTGGTCGATGCCGACGGCACACTGAATGAAGACCCGGCCGTGCTGTATGGGCCGCACAGCGCGGAAGGCCCGCGCGATCACACCAAGGGTACCGGCGCGATCCGCGCGTTCGGCGAGCACAAGGGCTCAGGGCTCGCCTTTATCTGCGAACTGCTCGGCGGCGCGTTGACCGGCACTGGTGCTACTTCGGCGGACCGGCAATTCGCCAACGGCATGCTCGCGATCTATGTCGATCCCAAGGTGATCGACACCAGCAATTTCTTCGACGGCGAAATCTCGCGCTATGTCGACTTCATCCGGGACACCAAGCCGATCTCAGGCGTTGACGCCGTGCTGATCCCCGGCGATCCCGAGAAGAAAATGCGTGCCGACCGCACCAGCAACGGTGTGCCGCTGCCGGATGATACCTGGGCAGCGATCGTCAGTACCGCCCGTGAGGTCGGTGTCAGCGAGGTCAGTATCCAGCGGGCGGTGAGCTCAGCTGTTCAGTGAAATCCACCGATTGCAACGATCACAAAAGGAAACGCGATCAATGACTACAAACAACGTCAAGAAAGTCTGGGCTTCAGGCAAGGCCGTCGTCAACGCCTGGCTGGCCATCCCGTCAGGGTTTTCGGCCGAAGTGATCGCGCAATGCGGCTTCGACAGCGTCACCGTGGATATGCAGCACGGTGTGCAGGACTATCAGTCGATGGTGCAGTGTTTCCAGGCGATGAACGGTCACCCGGTGACGCCGATGGTCCGCGTTCCCTGGAACGAGCCCGGCATCATCGGCAAGGTGCTCGACGGCGGCGCCTATGGCGTGATCTGCCCGATGATCAACACGCCGGAGGAAGCCCGGAACCTGGTTCAATACGCGAAATATCCGCCGAAGGGCACGCGTTCGAACGGCCCGATCCGCTCCGGCATGTACGGTTCCGCCGGCACCTATCAGCAGACCGCAAATGACGAGATCGTGCTGCTGCCGATGATGGAGACCAAGACCGCGGTCGAGAACATGGAAGCGATCCTCGATGTCGAGGGCATCAACGGCGTCTATATCGGCCCCTCCGATCTCGGCTTTTCCTACGGCCTGGTGCCGAAGCTCGACCGCGACGAGCCGGAAATCCTCAAGATCTACGAGAAGATCATCAAGGAATGCGGCAAGCGCGGTCTTCACGCGGGTATCCACTGCTCGGGCGCCGAAGGTGCCGTGCGCGCGATCAACATGGGCTTCAAGCTGGTGACGCTGTCCAACGAGAGCGGCCTGATGGCGACCTACGCCAAGATGCAGGTGAACCAGACCCGCAAGGATTCAGCCGGCAAGGCGTAAGCTCTTGTGTTCCGGACGCGATGCAGCGCTGCTTTGGCGGTGCATCGCAGAGCCGGGACCGATTTGTTGTGGTAAGACATGGGCCCCGGATCACCAGCATCCGGGGCACGATCGTTTTGAGATAGCCAGGAGACCTGCCATGGCCCCAGCCCCCGTGATCCGCTTGCACCCCGATGATGGCGTGCTGATTGCACGTTCCAGCCTGCCGGCGGGCATGGTCGTGGCCGAGGGCGTCACCACGGTCGAGCGGATTCCCGCCGGCCACAAGGTGGCGATCAAGCCGATTGCGGCCGGCGAGCCGGTGCGGCGTTACGGCCAGATCATCGGCTTTGCGACGATTCCGATCGCGCCGGGCCAGCACGTCCACACCCAGAATTGCGGTATGGGCGATTTTGCCAAGGACTACGCGTTCGGCGTCGACGTTATTCCGACGCCGAATTTCGATCTGCCCGCGACCTTTGAAGGCATTCGCCGTTCCGACGGGCGTGTCGCGACTCGCAACTATATCGGCATCCTCACCTCGGTGAATTGCAGCGCGCATGTCGCGGGCATGGTCGCCGACATCTTCAAGAAGAACCCGTTCACCGGCGACAATCCGCTCGCGGATTTCCCCAATGTCGACGGCGTGGTGGCGCTGACGCATAAGACCGGCTGCGGCATGACGCAGGACGAGCCGCTGGCGCTGCTGCGGCGAACGCTCGGCGGTTATGCGCGGCATGCGAATTTTTCGGCCGTCGTGGTGCTCGGCCTCGGCTGCGAGGTCAACCAGATCGGCGGGCTGATGCAGGAGCAGAAGCTCGCGGGCCGTCTGCGCGCGATGGACATCCAGGAAGTCGGCGGCACCCGCAAGACCGTGGAAGCCGGCGTCGCCTTTGTGCGCGAGGCGTTGATCGACGCGAATAAAGTGAAGCGCGAGCCGGTACCCGCCAGCGAACTAACCGTGGCCCTGCAATGTGGCGGCTCCGACGGCTATTCAGGCGTGTCAGCCAATCCGGCGCTGGGCGCTGCGAGCGATCTGCTGGTGCGTCATGGCGGCACCGTGATCCTGTCGGAGACGCCGGAAACCTACGGCGCCGAACATCTGTTGACGCGCCGCGCGGTCAGCCGTGAGGTCGGCGAGAAACTGGTCGGCCTGATGCGCTGGTGGGATGAATACACGGCGCGGGAAGGCGCCGAGATGAACGCCAATCCGAGCCCCGGCAACAAGGCCGGTGGCCTCACGACGATTCTGGAAAAGTCACTGGGCGCGATGGCCAAGGCGGGCACCACCAATCTGGTCGACGTGCTGAACTACGCCGAGCCCGTCACCAAGAAGGGTTTTGTGTTCATGGATACGCCCGGCTACGACCCGGTCGCGGCGACCGGGCAGGTGGCGGGCGGCGCCAATCTGGTCTGCTTCACCACCGGCCGCGGCAGCGTGTTCGGCTGCAAGCCCGCGCCCTCGATCAAGCTTGCGACCAACACGCCGATGTACACCCGCATGGAAGAGGACATGGACGTCAATTGTGGCACCATCCTCGACGGCCAGGAGACCGTGCAGGAATGCGGCCAGCGCATCTTCGAGCTGATGCTGAAAACCGCATCGGGCCAGCCGACCAAGAGCGAGAGCTTCGATTTCGGCGGCGCCGAGTTTGCACCGTGGGTGATTGGCGCGACGATGTAGGTGACGCACATTCGCTGTCGTCCCGGCCTTGAGCCGGGACCCATAACCACAGGCTTTGGTTTTGCGGAAGGTGTCGGCCAGTGTGCCCCATGGAGAGATCACGCGGTATGGGTCCCGGCTCAAGGCCGGGACGACACCGAGGGCGATATCCGCACTTCCCATAGGCAACCGCTGCCCGTTGTTAGTGCTTGATCCACACCGGAACCAGTGTTCTGCTTAAAAAAGCTGCTGGAGTAGCCCGTCCGTGTCGATCTTCGTCGCACTACATCACGTTACGCACTACAAATACGACCGACCGATCGACATCGGGCCTCAGACCGTACGCCTGCGGCCGGCGCCGCACACGCGCACGCCGATCCTGAGCTATTCGCTCAAGGTCACGCCTTCAAATCATTTCGTGAACTGGCAGCAGGATCCGCAAGGCAACTGGCTGGCGCGGTTCGTTTTCCCGGAGAAGGCGACCGAGCTGAAGATCGAGGTCGATTTCTCGACGCAGATGACCGTGGTCAATCCGTTTGACTTCTTCGTCGAGCCCTATGCCACCAGTTTGCCGTTTCAATATACCGACGATCTCAAGACCGAGCTGGCGCCATATCTGGCGACATCGGACGAGGGGCCGCTATTTGCCGCCTACCTGAAGGACATCCCGCGCCAGGCCGACAGCACCGTCAATTTCCTGGTCGACCTCAACGCGCAGCTGCAGAAGAAAATCGGTTACGTCATCCGCATGGAGCCGGGCATCCAGACGCCGGAGGAGACGCTCGCCGCCGGCTCCGGCTCCTGCCGCGACTCCGCCTGGCTCCTGATCCAGATCTTCAGGCATCTCGGGCTCGCGGCGCGTTTTGTCTCCGGCTACCTCATTCAACTCCGCCCCGACATCGATCCGGTCGAAGGCCCGCGCGAGGTCGAGAGCGATTTCACCGACCTGCACGCATGGGCCGAGGTTTATCTGCCGGGGGCAGGGTGGATCGGCTTCGACGTCACCTCGGGCATGCTGACCGGCGAGGGGCACATTCCCGTCGCCGCCACGCCGCATTATCGTTCGGCGGCGCCGATTTCAGGCAGCGCCGGCTTTGCCAATGTCGAGTTCGGCTTCGAGATGAGCGTCAAGCGTATCCGCGAGGCGCCGCGGATCACGCGGCCGTTCTCGGACGAATCCTGGTCGTGCCTCGACAGGCTAGGCGAAGCGGTCGATGCCGATTTGAAGAAAGATGACGTGCGGCTGACGATGGGCGGCGAGCCGACCTTCGTTTCGGTCGACGATCTGGAATCGCCGGAATGGAATATCGCCGCGGTCGGTCCCACCAAGCGCACGCTCGCCGACGATCTCATTCGTAAGTTACGCGCGCGTTTTGCGTCCGGCGGTCTGCTGCATTACGGGCAGGGCAAATGGTATCCGGGCGAGAGCCTGCCGCGCTGGGCGTTCGGGCTCTATTGGCGCAAGGATGGCGTGCCGATCTGGAAGAACGCCGAACTGATCGCGAACATCGAAAATCCGCGCAAGGCCGAAATCGCCGACGCCAAACATTTTGCCGGAGGCGTCGCACAAAAGCTCGGCCTCACAACCGACTACGTGCTGCCCGCCTTCGAAGACACCGCGCATTGGCTGCAGAAGGAAGCGGCGCTGCCGGCCAACGTCGATCCGACCGACTCCAAATTGGCCGATCCGGAAGAGCGCTCACGGATGGCGCGGGTGTTCGATTCCGGGCTCAACAAGCCCAAGGGATTTGTGCTGCCGATCCAGCGCTGGAACGAGGCCTTCAAGCACCCGCCCGGGCACTGGCGCAGCGAACGCTGGAAGATCCGGCGCGGCCATCTGTTCCTGTTTCCAGGCGATTCCCCGCTGGGCCTGCGGCTGCCGATCGCTTCGCTGGAACACATTCCGCCGGAAGAATATCCCTACATCGTCGAGCAGGATCCGATGGAGCCACGCGACGAACTGGCAGCTTCCGACACGGGGACCAAAGCCAAGGACGCGAAGGCCAAGGAGAAGCCAAAACTCGAGCCCGTGCGCACGGCGATGTCGATCGAAATCCGCGACGGCGTTTTGTGCGCCTTCATGCCGCCGGTCGAGAAACTGGAAGATTATCTGGAGCTGATCACGGCGGTGGAGGCGACCGCCGAAGAGCTGCAGCTGCAGGTCCATGTCGAGGGCTACTCGCCGCCGTATGATCCGCGCGTCGAAGTCATCAAGGTGACGCCCGATCCCGGCGTGATCGAAATCAACATCCAGCCGGCGCAGAACTGGCGCGAGGCGGTCGACATCACCTTCGGCCTTTACGAGGACGCGGCAAAAACGCGCCTCGGCGCCAACCGCTTCCTGGTCGACGGCCGCCACACCGGCACCGGCGGCGGCAACCACGTCGTGGTCGGCGGCAGCACGCCGCAGGATTCACCGTTCCTGCGCCGGCCGGATCTGTTGAAGAGCCTCGTGCTGTACTGGCAGCGACATCCGTCGCTGTCCTATCTGTTCTCGGGCATGTTCATCGGCCCGACCAGCCAGGCGCCGCGCATCGACGAGGCGCGGCATGACGGCCTCTATGAACTTGAAATCGCGCTGGCCCACGTGCCGCCGCCGGGCATCGAGGCGCCGCTATGGCTGGTCGACCGCCTGTTCCGGCACATCCTGGTCGACATAACAGGCAATACCCATCGCGCCGAAATCTGCATCGACAAGCTCTATTCGCCCGACGGGCCGACCGGCCGTCTCGGACTGGTCGAGTTCCGCGCGCTGGAAATGCCGCCCGATCCGCGCATGTCGCTGGCGCAGCAACTCTTGATCCGGGCGCTGATCGCAAAAATGTGGCGCGAGCCGCAACAGGGCAATTTCGTGCGCTGGGGCACCACGCTGCATGACCGCTTCATGCTGCCGCATTTTCTCTGGGAAGACTTTTTGGGCGTGCTCGAAGAACTCAAGCACTCCGGCTACGAATTCTCGCCGGAGTGGTATTCCGCGCAGCTCGAATTTCGTTTCCCGGTGTTCGGCCGGGTCCATCACGGCGGCGTTTCGCTGGAACTGCGTCAGGCGCTGGAGCCGTGGCACGTACTCGGCGAAGAAGGCTCGGCCGGCGGTACCGTGCGCTATGTCGATTCGTCGGTGGAACGGTTGCAGATCAAGGCGTCGGGCTTTGTCGAAGGCCGCCACGTCGTCACCTGCAATGGCCGGCGGATGCCGATGACGGCCACCGGCCGCTCCGGAGAGGCGGTCGCCGGTGTCCGTTTCAAGGCCTGGCAACCGGCGTCCGGGCTGCATCCGACCATTCCGGTCCACGCCCCGCTGACATTTGATTTAATTGATACCTGGAATGGCCGCTCGCTCGGCGGCTGCGTCTACCATGTCGCCCATCCCGGCGGCCGCAGCTATGACACCAAGCCGGTCAATTCCTACGAGGCCGAGGCGCGGCGGCTGGCCCGGTTTCAGGACCACGGCCACACCCCGGGCAAGGTCGATCTGCCGCCCGAGGAACGCACAATAGAATTTCCTTTGACGCTCGACTTGAGGACGCCGCTCCGGCACTAAAGGTGCTGAGATCGGAGAGTCGGATGGCTGGGCAAGCCGGCAGTCAGGATAACAAGGCCCGTCCGGGCCAGCGCCGGATGGCGCAATGGACCCGTGACTACGCCCGGCTGCCCGGAATTCCCGATGAATATATCGGCCAGGACGGTGCGCCCCGGCCGGCCTGGGCCCGGTTTTTCGACGCCTTTGCCGCGCTTTCGCCCGCCGACATCGAGCGCCGATTCGCTTCCGCCGACCGCCATTTGCGGGAGGCCGGCGTCACCTATCGCGCGCCCGGCGAGACCGCCGACCGGCTCTGGCCGCTGAGCCATCTGCCGCTGATCATCGACGAGAACGACTGGCGGCAATTGACCACGGGCATCGCCCAGCGCGCGCAATTGCTCGAAATGATACTGCGCGACCTCTATGGCGAGGGCCGGCTGGTGGCTGATGGCGCGGTGCCCGCGGCGGCGATCGCCGGCAGCAACGAATATCTGCGCGCGGTCTGCGGCGTCAAACCGCCGGGCGGACGCTATCTGCATCTCTACGCCGCCGATGTCGGCCGCGGCCCCGATGGCCGCTGGTGGGTGCTCAGCGACCGTACGCAGGCGCCGTCGGGCGCCGGCTACGCGCTGGAAAACCGCCTGGTGCTGTCGCGCGCCTTCTCCAATCTTTACAAGTCGATGAATGTCGAACGCGTCGCGCCGTTCTTCGAGGCGTTCCGCGATTCATTGCGCGCGAGCGCCGACCGCGACGAGCCGCGCATCGGATTGCTGACGCCGGGCGCCTTCAACGAAACCTATTTCGAACATGCGACGATCGCGCGCTATCTCGGCTTCCTGCTGGTCGAGGGCGACGACCTCGCCGTCAGCGGCGACCGCATCCATATCCGCACCGTCGCCGGCCTGAAGCGGCTTGATGTGCTGCTGCGCCGGGTCGATTCCAATTTCCTCGATCCGCTGGAGCTCGATGCGTCCTCGCATCTTGGCGTGCCCGGCCTGATCGACGTGCTGCGAAAAAATGGCGTCGTGGTCGCCAACATGCCCGGCTCCGGCGTGCTGGAGGCGCGGGCGCTGCTCGGCTTCCTGCCCAATCTGTGCCGCCGCCTGCTCAGCGAGGATTTGTTGATGCCGCACATCGCGACCTGGTGGTGCGGCCAGAAATCGGCGCGCGAGGAAGTGCTGTCGCGGCTCGACGATTTTGCGATCGAGGGCGCGTATGGCCGCGCCGTGCCGGGCTTTGCGAGCAACGGCCCGGTGCTATCAGGTGAATTGTTGCCGCCCGAGCGCGAGCGGCTCAGGTCTGCGATTTCCGACCGCGGCATCGACTTTGTCGGCCAGGAGCTGGTGCGGCTGTCGACGACGCCGACCTGGGAGAACGGCCGGATCACGCCGCGTCCGTTCGTGCTCCGGGTGTTTGCCGCCGCCACGCCGAACGGCTGGACCATCCTCCCGGGCGGCTTCTGCCGGATCGCCGATGAGCCCGATGCCCGCGCCGTATCGATGGGCGACGGGGCGCGATCGGCCGACGTCTGGGTGGTGTCCGACAAACCAATAGCGGCTTCGACGCTGCTGCCGGCGGCCGACACGGTGCGGATCAGGCGCATCGCCGGTGTGGTGCCGAGCCGTGCCGCAGACAATCTGTTCTGGCTCGGCCGCTATCTCGAACGCGCCGAGGCGACACTGCGGCTGATCCGCGCGCTCGGCACGCCGACGCGCGAGTCCGCCAAGGGCGCACCGACCGGGGCATCGACCGCGCTGCATTCGGTCGAGCGCATCCAGCGTCTTCTGGTGACCTGGGGAGCGACGTCGCAGGCGAGCCGGGCCAATTCCGCCAAGGTCGCCGCCGAGGCGCTGCAGAGTGCGGAAAAATTCGGCTCGGCACTGTCGCTGCTGCGATCGGCGCAGCGCACCGCGACTTCGCTGCGGGAGCGGCTTTCGCCCGATGCCTGGCAGGTCATCACCGAGATGGTGGAACGCCTCTCTGTGGAGGCCGACGATGATGACGGCGTCGTCAGCGCCGCCGAACTGTCCTTGCAGGAACTCGCGAGCTTTGCCGGGCTGGCGCAGGAGAACATGAACCGCGCCGCCGGCTGGCGCTTCCTCGAGATGGGCCGCCGCGCCGAGCGCGCCATCAACACCGCACGGTTTGCGCGTCAGTTCGCCTATGACGAAGCCGGCGACGAGGACCTCGATGTCCTGCTGACGCTGGTGGATTGCCAGATCACCTACCGTTCGCGCTATCTGGTCGGCCCGGCGCTGGCGCCGGTGCGCGATCTGGCGGTGCTCGACCCCTACAATCCGCGCTCGGTCGCGTTCCAGGTGGCGGCGCTCAACGAGCACATTGCGAGCCTTCCGAGCCTCAAGGAGCATGGTTTGATCGAGCGGCCGCAGCGACTGGCCGTGGCGTTGCAGGCGATGCTGACGACCGCGGAGGCCGCGGCGCTGGATGTCAAAGCCCTGTTCGCGCTGGAGCAGGATCTGCTCAACCTCGCCGACGCCATCGGCCTGCATTACTTCCCGCACGGACCAAATGCGAGCCGGCCGGAGAAGCTGACGGGCCTCGCGTGATCTACGACATCCGTCACGTCACGACCTATAGCTATGAGAGCCCGGTGAGTTTCGCGCGCTGCTCGCTGCGGCTCGAGCCGCGCAGCGGCGACGGGCAGCAACTGGTCTCGCATTCCGTCGAGATCCGACCCAAGCCGGCGGAGCGCACGATACGGCGGGATTTTTTCGGAACCCATACCGAGAGCGTGCTTATCGAAACCGCGCATCGAACCTTGCGGATCGATTCCAGGTCGCGGGTGTCAGTATCGCGGCAGGCGCTTGGCCGCACCGCGCCCAGCCCGTCATGGGAAAGCGTCCGCGACGTCGCCTTCGAGGCCTCAAGCCTCGGTCCGGCCTCGCCGGTCGGCTACGTCTTTGCAAGTTCGCTCGTGCCGGTGCTTGGCCCGGTCACGGCTTACGCCGCGGCGAGCTTTCCGCAAGGGCAGGGCATTCTCACAGGCGCGGTCGACCTGATGCACCGCATCCGCAACCAGTTCAAATATGATCCGAAAGCCACCGTGATCTCGACGCCGCTTCGGGAAGTGTTCGAGAAACGTCACGGCGTCTGCCAGGACTTTGCCCACGTGATGATCGCAGGCCTGCGCGGCCTCGGGCTGCCGGCGGCCTATGTCAGCGGCTACTTACGCACCTACCCGCCGGCGGGGAAGCCGCGCCTGCAGGGTGCCGACGCTACGCACGCCTGGGTGTCGGTGTGGTGCGGCAGCGAGATCGGCTGGATCGGGTTCGATCCGACCAACGACCTTTTGGTCGAGAACGACCACATCATCCTGGCGGTCGGACGCGACTTCTCCGACGTCTCGCCGGTCGATGGCATCATCGTGGGATCGCGCAAGCAAAAGCTCGCGGTGGCCGTGGACGTGGTGCCGGTGGAGTAATCCGCGTCGTTTCCAGGGAAACGCCGGCGGCCCAAGACGGTAGACGCGGCTCAAACGAGCCGCGTCTCCGCATGGTAGAGTACTGGCAAGGATACATCCTGCCGTCGTCGAGTTTTGTCATGGTTCCAGGCTGGCACACAAAGCCGTTGCGGGTCGCGTAGTCCTGCGCGGGGAACCCGTAAGCCGCGTAAGGACCGCCGGAGTAATAACCTGTTCTTCCGTAGTAAGGCGCGGCAGCAACGGCAGCAGCCGTGCCGACGACGGCGGCGCCTGCAAGGCCAGCGCCGACTACCCCGGCCCCATACCCGTACGCACCGCGCCGCGCCTGTCGACGCGCAACACCCGCGACGCTCACAGGCGTCAGCGGACGACCGATTCTTGCCTGGGCACTCTCGATTGAGAGTGAGATGCCGCCTTGCTCAGACCAACCGAAGGAGAACAATGCCGCACACGTGAAGGCGGTAGCTACAAGGACAGTCCTTCTTACATGTTTCATGCGTTTCTCCGTTGCGAAAGAGAGCCCCCACTACGGCACAGTGCTTGCTGGCCTGCGTCACGTCTTTGACCCAGATCAAGGCCGGCCCGCTCTATTGGTGGCGATGATTCCATGATTGAAGCCGACCATCTGCAACGTCAGGCGCTGGTAGTGATCCTCGCGGCGCGAGGCTTTCGTCAATCGCGCCGTGCAGTCTTTGTCCGCAGCGCTCGCTCGCGCGTTACTTGTAAATCCGGGACCGTCCACTTTCGGGCCATGAGCGGACCAGCTTGTGACCCGAAGCAGACTTCGCCGCGGGCTGGCCCGCCTACCGTGCGACGGAGCGAGCTGGTAGCCTTAAGGGGCGGGTGCGCTATTTGCCGGTAGCTCACCTGACGGAGGCAAGCCGGTGCGGCCGAGTGCGCGGCGTTGATGACAGGGAGTGACCAGATGATACTCAATCCGGATCATATCACGATCGCAGTGGCAGACGCCGACCGGGCGATCGCGTTCTTCGCGCTGCTTGGCTTCAGAAAGGGTCACGTCGCGACGATCGACGGTGGCCTTCCCGCCCGGTACATGGGCATGCCGGGCATGAAAGCGCAGCACATCACCCTCGTGCTTGAAGGAGCGGATCCTCATTTCGAAATTCAGCTGCTTGAGTTTGACCCGCCACCGGGGACCGATCCGGGTGCGCACCCGACGAATCTGCGAAAACTGGGCTTCAATCATCTCGCGTTCCGCGTCGACGACATTGAGGCGGCTACCGCGCGCCTCGTGGCCAACGGCGTAACCGTGCTGAGTGACGAGATGGACTACATCAGCCGAAAGCTGCGGCTCTTCGAGGGTCCCGAGGGCATCACCGTAGAGTTGGTACAGTGGGACGGCTCAGACGCTTCTGGCTGAGGTCTCCAACTCGCGCACCAGGTTCATCGCATCGCCCGGACAGCGACAGCAGCTCGACGCTTCGGCTCCTCGCGCTTGATAACGGGCACCGGATTTGTCGTTTGCTGGCTTCGCTGGGCGAGGTGGGCGTCACCCCAGACCCACAAGGCGCGGATGACCGGCTCCAGCGATTGTCCCTGGGCCGTCAGCCTATATTCGACACGGGGTGGTACCTCCGCAAAGATCGTCCGGCTCACGAGGCCGACTTCCTCGAGCTCGCGTAACTGTCGGGTCAACATGCGCTGGGTGATTTTGGCCAGGCGGCGTCTCAACTCGTTGAAGCGCAGTGTTCCCTTCAGGAGATGATAGAGGATGATCGCCTTCCATTTTCCGTCGATCAAATCCAGCGTCGCTTCCACGGGACATCCGGCTGCGCAATCGTACTTCTTGGCGAACAGGTCCTGCATGGTTCACTCCGTGGTACCTAGTGCCAGCACTGTGCGTACTTGCTGGATATAACCCTAGCGCGCTATCTCTGTCACGCAAGTTCGGCACTCGTTGTTTGCGGACTCGATCGATCGGCATGACGCGCGCACGATCGACGATGTGCGACATCTCACGATGAGTGCCTTGGGACGACACGTGTTCAGTTTTATTGCGACCAAAGCCCGCGGTGGAGCGACGACCGCGACGGGCACGGAATAAATTCGTCGAAATTTGGAAACCCTTCAACGAGGAAAACTGAAATGCGCATCAACGTGCCCGCACTCATTGTCGCGCTGGCGGCGGCGACGCCCGCTTTTTCGCAACAACCATCCAACACGGTGACCGCCGAGATAGTTGCCAGGCTACCGCAATCCGTCGGCAACATCGCATTCACGCCCGACAACCAGGTGATCTTCAGTCATCATCCCTTTTACAGTCCTGACGTGCGCGTGGCGAAGCTCACATCGGCGACGACCTTCGAGCCGTTCCCAAGCGCGGAATGGAATACGCCGCGAAAAGGCAGCGATCAGTATCTGGACAATGTCCTGGGGTTGCGGTCCGACGAGAATGGTATCGTCTGGATGATCGATATGGGCTTCCGCACCAAGATCACGCCAAAACTCGTCGGCTGGAATACAAATGCGAACCGGCTTGAACGCATCTACTACATGCCTGAGCCTGTGACGCGGTCCGGGTCGCAGCCGCAGGACATCGTCATCGACCACAAGAATCGCAAGTTCTACATTGCCGACGAAGATATCGGGCCAGGCGGTGACGGTTCGAAAGCAGCGATCATCGTCATCGACATAGACAGCGGGCGCGCCCGGCGCGTTCTTGAAGGTGACAAGTCGACGATCCCGGAGAACATTCCGATCACCGTCGACGGCAATGACCTGACCGTTCCCGGCAAGGACGGAAAGCCCGTGATCATCAAGGTCGGCTGCGACGGCATCACCATGGATGCCAAAGCCGAATGGCTCTACTACGCGCCGCTGAACGGCCGCAGCCTGTATCGGATCCGCGTGGCCGATTTGAACGATGAAAGCCTTTCGAATGCCCAACTGGGCGCAAAGGTGGAGCGTTACTCGGACAAGCCGAACAACGGAGGGCTGTCCATCGACTTCGCGGGAAACATCTATCTGACGGCGGTCGAGACCAAATCTGTCGGTGTCATCACGCCGGATCGCAAATATCGCACGCTCATCAGCGACGCCGAGATGGTCTGGCCCGACGGTATTTCATATTCGCCGGACGGCCATATGTACGTATCGGCGTCGCAGGTTTCCGCTGCCGCGATGTTCCACGGCGGCAAGGCCGAGAACAAGTCTCCGTACCTGATATATCGCTTCAAGCCCCTGGCGGCCGGGGTCATATCTCGCTGAGGGACAAGGCAGTCCGCGCGCGGGCGCTTGCTCGGTGTCGGTTCGCACAGCAATCAAGTTTACGCAGATTGCGTAGACTCATCTGCGTGGAAAAAGCGTCAAAACAAAAAACTGGAGCTCGGTGCTGATTCTATCAGAACTGATAATGTTCTAGGCAGCCGATGAGACCTTGTCGGGCTGGCAAGCGCGCTTGTCGGCGAAGGCCGTGTTGATGGCGTCGTGGAAGCGACGCAGCCAGTGCTCGGCCGTATTGGCGCGCGCTTCGGCTTCGGCCAGTCGTTTGGTGAGTTGTTCTACGTTCGCCTCACTTGCAATCAGTCGTTCCTGGAGGCTGGCAATCTGGTGTGAAGCCTCAATTCGTTTCGAACGTGAGTGCTGCAACAGTTCGAACGCCTTGGCCTGGATCTTGTGCGAGTGGCTTTCCACCATCTGCATGGCCTGGGCGGCGCCACTGATCAGCTCAAGGGCTTGAAGATGGTCTGGAGAATCGGCGTCTTTCGGCAGGGCCGTGGGTGACGGGACTGACAGGACCTCTTCGAGTTCGAAGCTGAAGTCCGAGTCGCCATCGCCGTCCGTCCGCGGTACGACGAGGCTGTAGACGTGAGGGCGACGGATTGCGTGTGGCTGCCTGTTGGTGCCTCTGCTCTCCCGGGCCATGGTTGTTCTCCTCCAATGCGCTGGGGCCGTGCCGGGACAATCGCAAGATTATGGTTAACAAATGGTTAATGCGCACACGCGAAAAGGATGGTTGAGGGGTTGATACCCCTTGGCGTTGCCGGCCCGGCGGATCAGATATCCGCCGATTTGGGAATCCGATATCGCTTCAGAATAACTTCATCCGCACTAGGTGCCGGTGCGCCTGAAATCCTCGACCGGGTCGGTGCGCAGATTGCGGAAGAATGTTTCGACTTCGCGCGACAGCGTTTCTGCCGTCGCCGTCAGGTCGCTGGAGGCAGTAAGGACCGACGCCGCGGCTGTGCTGGTCTTGCCCATGGCGTCGCTGAGCGAGCCGATATTGACCACCAGCGTGCCGTTGCCTTGCGCGGCCAGTTGCGCGTTCTGCGAGATTTCGCGGGTCGCCAAATCCTGCTGCTCGATGGCGCCGGCAATCGCCGACGTCACATCGTTGATCTCGCGCACCGCGTTGCCGATTTCGCGGACGGCATCGACCGAGTTCCTGGTCGAGGTCTGGATCAGGCCGACGTTCTGGCCGATCTCGGCGGTCGCCTTGGCGGTCTGCTCGGCCAGCGCCTTGACCTCATGGGCGACGACGGCGAAGCCGCGGCCGGCGTCACCGGCGCGCGCGGCCTCGATCGTCGCGTTCAGCGCCAGCAGATTGGTCTGCTCGGCGATCGCCTGGATCAGGTTGAGCACGCCGTCGATGCGCTGCGTTGCGGCGGCAAGCCCTTCGATCTCGGTGACGGATTTTTCCGTGCGCAGGCCGGCCTGTTCGACCGCGCTGGCGGACTGGCGAACCTGGCGGCCGATCTCCTCGACGGAAGCGGACAGTTCTTCGGCGGCGCTGGCGACCGCGGAAACGTTGCTGGAAGCCTGCTCGGTGGCGCCTGACGCCGCAACCGCGCGTCCGCTGGCATCCGACGCCACGCTGGCGATGGTTTCGGCGGTGCCGCGCATCGACGTCGCGTTGTCGGTGACGGCGCGCAATACGCCGCCGATCGCTTCGCGGAAGGCGTCTACCGAGGCTTCGATCTGCCTGGCGCGTTGTTCGCGGGCCCTGGAATCCTCCACCACCTGCGAGTTCAAATTGCGGTTGCGATCCATCGCCTCCTGGAAAATCTTGATGGCGCGCGCCAGCGCACCGATCTCGTCGCCGCGATTGGCGTGCGGCACCTCGACGCCTTCGGCGCCCTCGGCGACGCGCTTGATGGTGTCGGTGATGACGGACAGCGGACGCGCGACCGAACGGGAAATGATCAGCACGCCGATCACGACCACGATGATCGCCAGCACGCCGAGACCGGTCAGCACAAAGGCCAGCGTATGGTTGGCGTCGGCCTGCTGCGCCAGCTTCTTGCTGCGCTCGGCATAGACCTTGGAAAGCGCTTCGAGATCCTTGTTCAGGGCCGAGCGCACCTGGCGGTTGGCGTCATTGTCGCCCCATTCGCGGCCAGCGGCGGCGCCGATTTCGACGCCGCGCCGAACCAGTTCCTTGCGGAAGTCGATGAATTGTTCGATGCGCTTCTTGAAGGTGGCGAATTGCTCGGCGTCGTCGGCCTGTACCAGCGCCTGCCAGTTCCTCACGACTTCGAGAATGCTTTCGTTGAATTTGAGCAGCCCGTCGCCGTACCTCTTCACGACGGCGGGCTCCGTCGACATGTAGACGCCGCGCGATTCCATCACCACCGCATAGACCAGCGAGTTGACCCGCTCGACATTCTGCGCGGCGCGGCTCGCTGTTGCCACGGCCTCGGTGAGGGCGGCGTTCTGGCGGGTGTTGTAGGCGGATAACGCGGTAATGGCGGCGATGAGGACCGCAAACAACGCAAAGATCGAATACAGCTTGGTCGCGAGCGAAAGTCTGGACGCGATGCCGCGGACAGAGGTGGAGCCAGTGGATTTCATGATGTCAGCCATAGCGGCACTCCAGAATGGCCGGTGAGCACCGTCGGCCGGCTACAAATTGTGCAGAATTTTCATGGAGATTGTCTTAACACGCGAGCTTTGCATGGCTGCAACTTTTGGAATAATTTTATAAGGAAATCAAATGGTTGGACTGTGGCCGCAGGGAACTCAGGTGTTATACTGCGACCGGAAGGCACATTTCTTACCAGAGCGTTATCTTTTGGGAAGATGCAGTTTCAACGTGCAATGCCGTGTCGCCGCCAGTCCGCTCGCGGCTCTCGCTCATCTGTAGCGGCAAGCCGCCAAACCGAAGTGAGGGCGCTCCAACCAGCCGCAAGCGAGCAGAAATATTCTCACGCAGGGTGACCCGCAAACACGGCGAACGCGAATCAAGCTAGACAGCGAGCGCGGCGACGGAACGGTCGGCACGTCTTGCCCGGGCGGGCGAACGCGCAATCCCTGAGGCCATCGTCTGGAATCACCATGTGCGCAGGACGCCTGCTGCACGTGCGGGTTCGATTGTGAGAGAGGACGAGGGCCTATGGCTCAAACTGCTGCCCTGACGGGCAATGTCGATCTCTATCTTCACGTTCGCGTGCTGGTCGCCATCATTCTCGGGCTCAGCGTCACCCGCTTGATCAGCGGCGTCGCGACATTGATCCAGCATCCCGGCCGCACCCCGATCTGGTCTGTTCATCTGGGTTGGGTCGCCTGGGCACTCCTGAACGTGGTCACGTTCTGGTGGTGGGAGTTTCGGCTGAGCCTCGTGCAGCAATGGACGTTTGGCCTGTATGCCTTCGTTTGCGTATACGCGTCGATGTACTATTTCCTGAGCGCGCTGCTTTTCCCTCAGGATCTCGATGATTATGAGGGCTATCAGGACTATTTTCTCGACCGCCGCCGCTGGTTCTTTGGCTTTATTGCCCTGACAGAATTGCTCGATGTGGTCGATACCTTGATAAAGGGCGAGCAACATCTGCGTTTCCTGGGACCTGAATATCTGCCGCGGATCGGCGTATTCGTGCTGCTGTGCGCGATAGCCGCGATAACGCGCAATCCGAGATTCCATAAGCTGTTTGTGTTCGCCGCGATCGCCTATGAGATTAGCTTTTTCGGCCGCTATTACGGTACACTGTACTAGGAGCCTTTTCCGGCCCGATGGAATCGGAGCGGAAATGGCTCTAGATTTTTGATTTGACGCGTTTTCTTGACGCGAACCGGTGTCCACTTCGCTGGAAAACGCTCCAGGCGGGCGGCGGCCACGATCGTGGAGCGAGAGCAGGGGCCTGGAAATCAGCATGGTCTATCGCCAAGCCATCGATGCCACCTCTTACGTCTTCGACGATTTGCGCGACCTGCTTGCCAAGGCGACGCCGCCGCGTTCCGGCGATCGCCTGGCCGGCGTCGCAGCCGACAGCGCCCAGCAGATGATTGCGGCGCGGATGGCGCTCGCGAATGTCCCGCTCAAGCAGTTCCTGAGCGAGACGGTGGTGCCTTACGAGGACGACGAGGTCACCCGGCTGATCGTCGATAGCCACGATGCGGCAGGCTTTGCCGCCATCTCGTCGCTGACGGTGGGCGGGTTTCGCGACTGGCTGCTCTCGGACGCGGCGACCGGCGCGGTGCTGAAGCAGATATCGCGCGGGATCACGCCGGAAATGGCCGCCGCGGTGTCCAAATTGATGCGCAACCAGGATCTGATCCTGGTTGCGAAGAAATGCGCCGTCACGACGGCGTTTCGCAACACCATCGGCCTGAAGGGCCGGATGAGCGTCCGCCTGCAGCCCAACCATCCCTTTGACGACGCCAGGGGCATTACCGCCTCGATCCTCGACGGCATCCTGCTCGGATCGGGCGATGCCTGTATCGGCATCAACCCGGCGAGCGACGATCCGGCTGTGATCGGCGAACTCGTGCGCCTGCTCGACGGCGTCATCGCGCGGCTGCAGATCCCGACCCAGGGCTGCGTGCTCACCCATGTCACCACCACGCTCGGGCTGATCGGGCAGGGCGCGCCCGTCGATCTCGTATTCCAGTCGATTGCAGGGACTGAGGCCGCCAACCGCAGCTTTGGCGTCGATCTGGCGCTGTTGCGGGAAGCGTGGCAGGCCGGGTTATCGCTCCGCCGCGGTACCGTCGGTGACAATGTGATGTATTTCGAGACCGGGCAGGGCTCGGCGCTGTCGGCTGGCGCCCATCACAATGTCGATCAGCAGACGCTGGAAGCGCGGGCCTATGCGGTGGCGCGTGCCTTCGATCCCTTGCTGGTCAACAGCGTGGTCGGCTTTATCGGCCCGGAATACCTGTATGACGGCAAGGAGATCATCCGCGCCGGGCTGGAGGACCATTTCTGCGGCAAGCTGCTCGGCCTGCCGCTTGGCGTCGACGTCTGCTACACCAACCATGCCGAGGCCGATCAGGACGACATGGACAATCTGCTGACGCTGCTGGCGGCCGCCGGCGTTACTTTCATCATGGGGGTCCCGGGCGCGGATGACGTGATGCTGAACTATCAGTCCACCTCATTTCACGACGCCCTCTACGTACGGGACCTGTTCGGACTGAAGCGGGCGCCCGAATTCGACGACTGGTTGCTGCGCAGCGGGCTTGCCGGCGCCGATTTCCGCCTTGCGGGCGACGCGGGCCTGCTACCCGAATTTGCGTCACGTCTGATCGCTTGAACCGTCCGGGCGCGCCCGGTGACTAATCTGTCACGCAACCATCGGGCCGCCAGCGGGTTGTAAGGGGCCGCCACAATCTTGAAGAATTTCTGGCCCACCCTTCAATGACGTGCTTAGATTTGTGATAGGGCTTTGGCTGAGGAAATTTGATGAGAGCTGAAGGCATTGAGACGGCACGGCGCATCCTGTGTGTCTTCCCGCGATACACGTCTTCTTTTGGCACGTTCGAGTACGCCTATCCTTTAACCGACGGCGTCCAGGCTTTCATGCCGCCGCAGGGGTTGCTGCTGATCGCGGCCTATTTGCCGGCCAACTGGCCGGTCCGCTTCGTCGACGAAAACCTCCGCCCCGCCACAAGGGAAGATTTCGAATGGGCGGAAGCGGTATTCGTCAGCGGCATGCACATCCAGCGCCAGCAGATGAACGACATCTGCCGCCGTGCCCATGCGTTCGACCTTGCGGTCGCGATCGGCGGGCCGTCGGTCAGCGCCTGCCCGGATTACTATCCCTCGTTCGATTATCTCCATGTTGGCGAACTCGGCGACGCGACCAATGATTTGATCGCGCGGCTGGCGCGCGACCCGTCACGGCCTGAGCAGCAGGTGGTGCTGAAGACCGCCGATCGCCTCGCGATGACGGAATTTCCGATCCCGGCCTATGAACTCGCCGAGACCAGAAAATATCTCCTCGGCAGCATCCAGTATTCGAGCGGCTGTCCCTATCAGTGCGAATTCTGCGACATCCCCGGCCTCTATGGCCGCAATCCGCGCCTGAAATCACCGCAGCAGATCATCGCCGAACTCGACAAGCTGCGCGAATGCGGAATGACCGACACGGTTTATTTCGTCGATGACAATTTCATCGGCAACCGCAAGGCGGCGCTCGACCTGCTGCCGCATCTTGTCGAATGGCAGAAGCGAACCGGCTACATCACGCGGCTCGCGTGCGAGGCGACGCTGAACATCGCCAAGCGGCCGGAGATTCTCCAGCTGATGCAGGAGGCTTTCTTCGTCACCGTGTTCTGCGGCATCGAGACTCCCGATCCCGACGCGCTGAAGGCGATGCACAAGGACCACAACATGATGGTCCCGATCCTGGAAGGCATCCACACCATCAATTCCTATGGCATGGAGGTCGTCTCCGGCATCATCATGGGTCTCGATACCGACAAGCCCGAGACCGCCGACGCGTTGCTGGCCTTTGTCGATGAATCCCGGATTCCGCTGCTGACGATCAACCTGCTGCAGGCGCTGCCGAAGACGCCGCTGTGGGATCGCCTGCAAAAGGAAGGCCGGCTGCTTGAAGAAGACGAAAGCCGCGACTCCAATGTCGCTTTCCTGCTGCCCTATGACCAGGTGGTCAGTTCATGGCGCAAATGCATGGAATTCGCCTATGAACCCGCGCGGCTGTTCGCGCGCTATCAGTACCAGTGCGAATACACCTACGCCAACCGTATCAAAAGGCCTGTCAGCCCGGAGATGCGCAGCTGGGCCAATATCCGGCGCGGCCTGATCATGCTGCGCAATATCTTCTGGAAGGTCGGGGTGCTCGGCGACTACCGGAAGGCGTTCTGGAAATTCGCGCTGCGGCGGCTGCGGCAGGGCGACATCGAGGGCCTGATCGGTTCGGCGATGATCGCGCATCATCTGATCTTGTTCGCGCGTGCAGCCTCCGGCGGCCAGCAGAGCGCATCGAACTATTCGATCCGGCTGCGCGAAGCCTCGGTCCCCGCCGAGTAACCAGTGCGTTTTCGAGCGAAGTGGGTACCGGTTCGCATAGCCATCAAGTTTACGCAGATTGCGTAGACTCATCCGCGGTAGAAGACGCGTCAAACAAAACAGGCGCCGATATGAAAACACCGGTGCCGCCGTCCCGTTCGCGGAGCGATCTGCGGGAGTTGACGCCGGCGCGCGTCGGGCTTGGCCGGGCCGGCGCCAGCATGCCGACCGAGGCGCTGCTCGCCTTCACCCTCGACCACGCACGGGCCCGCGATGCGGTTCATGGCGCCTTCGACACGTCGCGTCTCGTCGAGGGATTGGCCAGTCTTAACGGTCTACTTGGACTGGCGCCGGTTCTCCTTTCCAGTCAGGCGCGCAACCGGCGCGATTATCTGCGCCGACCCGATCTCGGACGCATGCTCGATCCGGCCTCGCAACGCGCGCTGGCCGATCGAAGCGGTGGCCCGTGCCAGCTGGCCATCGTGGTCGGCGACGGCCTCTCGCCGGCGGCGGTCAATGTCCATGCGGTCGAACTGGTTCGCCATCTGGTTCCGCGATTGAAGGAAGCCGGGATCCAGCCCGGCGGTACCGCGGTCGCCTCCGGCGCGCGCGTGGCGCTGGGTGACGAGATCGGCGCCATGCTCGGTGCGCGGATGGTCCTGATGCTGATCGGCGAGCGGCCGGGCCTGTCGGCGCCGGACAGCCTCGGGGCCTATCTGACCTTTGCGCCGCGCATCGGCCTCACCGACGCGATGCGCAACTGCGTCTCCAACATCCACGGCGCGGGGCTGAGCTACGATGAAGCCGCCTTCAAGATCGCCTGGCTGGTGCGCGAGGGGCTGGCCCGGCAGGTCACGGGCGTCGCACTAAAAGATGAAAGCGGCGGCGCGGCGCCGGCGCGGATCGGGGCTGGTTAGTTCAAGTGTGACAAATCAGAGACTTAGCGCTGATTTTCGTGATCTGCACGGCGATTTGACCCCCGCCGCGCGCTTGCCGTATGCGGTCCGGGCCTGTAAAACGGCGGCGGTTAATTTACCGCGTGATTTCAAGGGCTAGCGCCAATCAGCGCCAATCAGATATGGGGCTGACTGAGCCGCATCCGCGCCCGCAACCCAAGCTACAATTCAAGCCGACGTGAGAACTGGACAGGGTATGCTCGAAAAGAACACCGAAAGTCGGGTCCACGTCGAGGAGATCGAGGAGCCGCCGCCGCCCGGGCAGAGCATCGCCTTCGGGCTGGAGCGCATGGGGCTCATCGCGATGAAGGCGCCCATCCTGTCCTGCCTCATCCTGGCCGCCCTGATGATCGCGGCGATCTTCGGCATCCAGCGCATCAAAATCGATGATTCGCTGAGCCAGCTGTTCCGCTCCGATTCCAAGGACTACAAGCAGTACGAAGCCGTCACAAAGCGCTTTCCGGCGACCGAATTCGACGTGCTGGTTGTGGTCGAAGGCAAGACGCTGCTGGCGCGCCCCAATCTCGAAAAGATCCGTGACATGGTCACGGACCTGCAACTGGTCGATGGCGTACGCGGTCTGGTCTCGCTGTTTTCGGCGCGTCAGGCGCCGGAGCGCGGCAAGCTGCCGGCGGCGCTGTTCCCCTCCGAGTTGCCGGAAGGCGCGGCCTACGACAAATTCGTCGAGACCGTGAAGACCAACGAGATCATTCGCGGCAAATTGTTGTCCGAGGACGGCACGCTGGCGCTGATGGTGCTGTCGCTCGAACCATCGATCGTGGCCAGCAAAGACCTCTCCAGGGTGATCGCCGATATCCGCAAGATCATGGCCGACGATCTCGCCGGCAGCGGGCTCAATGCGCAGCTGTCCGGCGTTCCGGTCATGCAGCTCGAGATCCGCAACGCGGTCAAGCGCGACGGGTTGACCTACAATATCCTCGGCATCCTGGCCGGCTGTATCATCGCGATCATCTTCTTCCGCAAGATATCGTTCATGATCATCGCGGCCTTCCCGCCGATCATCGCGATCCTGCTCGCGCTCGGCGGTCTCGGCTGGGCCGGATTCAATCTCAACATGTTCCTGAACGTGATGACGCCGCTCATCATGGTGATCAGCTTCTCCGATTCGATGCAGCTGACCTTCGCGGCGCGCGACCGGCTGATCGCGGGACAGGACAAATACACGGCCTTCAAGAACGCCGTGCTGGTGGTGGGGCCGGCCTGCGTGCTCACCCACGGCACCGCGGGCATCTCGTTCATCGCGCTGCAATTCTCCGACTCCGAATTGATCCGCAAGTTCGGCGAGGCGGGCCTTGCCGCCACCATCATCGCGCTGATCGCGGTGCTGTCGCTGGTGCCCGCCTTCGGCGTGCTTCTGGTGCGCAACGAAAAGATCATGGCGGTGAAATTCCAGGGCGCCGACGCCGGCGTTCAGGCGCTGCGCAATTTCTGTTACTGGATCGCCGTGCGCATGGTGAGCCGCCCCGGGCTGTTCAGCCTGCTGGCGGTGATCCTGGTTGCCGGTCTCGGCTATATCTACGCCACGCTGGAGCCGCGCTACCGGCTCGCCGACCAGGTGCCTGACAAGCGCCAGGCGGTGGCGGCGTCGAGCCGGCTCGATGCCAAGCTCACCGGCGCCAATCCGATCGACGTGCTGATCGAATTCCCCAAGGGCGCCTCGCTCTACTCGCCGGACACCCTGAAGACGATCGCCGACGTCCATTCGATGGTGGAAACCGCGGCCGGCGTCGGCAATGTCTGGTCGCTGGAAACGCTGCGCCGCTGGCTTTCCGAGAAGGCCGGCAGCAGCGATGTCGGGACGCTGAAGGAATATGTCAGCGTCATCCCCGAACATCTGGTGCGGCGCTTCATCTCGGCCGATCAGGACGCCGTGGTGGTGTCGGGCCGCGTGCCTGATCTCGATTCAAGCGAGATCCTGCCGGTGGTCGACAAGCTCGACGCGGCGCTCAACAAGGTGCGCGCCGAGCATCCCGGCTATGAGATCGCGGTGACGGGCCTGTCGGCGATCGCCGCGCGCAACAGCGCCAACATGATCCAGAAGCTCAACCACGGCCTCACGATCGAATTCCTGCTGGTCGCGATCTTCATCGGCCTCGCGTTCCGCTCGATCGTGGTGATGCTCTCCTGCATCCTGCCGGGCATCTTCCCGGTGGTGGCGTCGGGCATGGTGCTGTGGCTGATGGACGAGGGGCTGCAATTCGCCAGCGTGGTGGCGCTGACGGTGTCGTTCGGCCTCGGCCTCAGCGCGACGATCCACTTCCTGAACCGCTTGCGGCTGGAGTCGAAGCCCGGCATCAGTCCGGAACTGGCGGTGGAACGCGCCACCGTGCTGGTCGGCCCGGCGTTGATCCTGACCACGGTGGTGCTGGCCTGCGGCCTCGTCGTGACGGTGTTTTCGGACCTGCCGTCGCTGCGCCTGTTTGGCTGGCTCAGCGCGTTCTCGATGGTCGCAGCATTGGTCGCGGATCTCTTCATCCTGCGGCCGACGTCGATGTTCCTGATCAACCTGTCGGAAAAGATCCGTGGCACCGGCGCTCACGCCAAGCCGGCAAAATAGCAGATCGGCAGAGCAGCGGGTCAAGCCGTCAAATTCAAGAAGCCGTCGACACGAAAAGAGCCAGGTTCTGAATCAACAGAACCTGGCTCTGATACTAAAGAGAACCGCTCGATCAGGTCTTCGTCAGCGTGATGTTGACGCCGCGGATTTCGCCCTTGGAGCTGATCTGGACGATCTGCTTGGTGCCGTTGGTCCGCAAGTTCAAATTGGCCGCAAATCCGGACGCCTCGACGAACACGTCGATCTGTCCGCCGCCCGCGGTGCCCTGCAGATTGCCGAAGATGTTGCGGCTCTTCTCGCTCCAGTTGCCGGAGATACGGTCACCCTGGCTGGTGACGTCGCTGGAGAGAACGAATTTGTAGCTGTCGCTGGCGCAGTTCAGGTTCTGCTTCAGGCCGAGCCCGTTGGCGTTGACCTTGTAGTCGGCCTTGCAGCGGATGTTTTCCGTGGTGCCGTTGGACAGCGCGACCGTGCCTGCGCCCGCCCAATTTCCGTCAAAACCGGCAAACGGGCCTCCCGCCTGCGTGTAGCCTGCGGAGACCGACAACATCAGCGCGGCGCCAACGCCGACGGCCGTGAGAGCCTGACCGAACAGGCTGGAACCAAACATTTTCATTGTGATTTTCCCATCAAAATAGACGTTCTTTCAAAGACACGTCTCGCCCACATCGAAGATTTAGTGTTCCCGCGATATGTTAGGTTCAAATGACAAAATGCCAGCTGCAGCGATAGCGCCCCGACAGGCGGCATTTTCACGCACTGGAATCAAGAAATATCCGTCGAGCTTCGTCGGCAGCATCTAGCTTTGCGGGGGCCTGTCCGCAACAGCCAAGTGCGAAGAAAAATGTGTTGAAAATAGGCGTTATATATCAATTGGTTGATGGATTGGCGGCGCCGTCGCAAATTTGGCCGCATTTACCAGTGCTTGTCGTTTGCTCATTGCTGCGCTACGCGGCGTCTTCAAACAAATCCGTCCCGGCGATGCTGAAACACGATTCGGGAACAGGATTTCTTGCTGCCGAAATGAAGGAATACGATGCGTAAACTTTTCCTGGCTCTCTCTTTATTGTCGATCGCGGTGTCATCGGATGCCTTCGCCCAGCAGCGCAGTGGAACGCCGGAAGAGCAAAAGGCGTGCTCCCGTGACGTGCAGCGCTTTTGCCGTGCGGTGATCGATCAGGGCGATTTCACCATCCTGGCCTGCCTGCAGCAAAATCGTCCGAAGATCACGGCGGCCTGCGACCAGGTGCTGAAAAGCCACGGACAATAACCCCCGTCCGCATCGGTTAACCGTCGTACAAGGCCCGTTTCCGGCGTATTTGCCGGGAGCGGCGGCATGGGCTTGATGCCCCAGATAGCATTGGTTTTGGCGGCGTATTCCCCTATATGGGGCTCGCGATCCGTCGCACGCGCCTGATGTCGGCGCGTGCCGCCATTTGGACCAATGTAGCCAGCTTTTGATGACCAGTGCGAGCGAACTGCGATCCGGAAAAACCCACCGTGACGAGAATTTTCCGGTCGCGTCGTGGATCATTCATCCGCGTCACCGGGCGCTGATTCTCAGCTTCTACAATTTTGTCAGGACGGCCGACGACATTGCCGATCACGCGACGTTGCCGCCAGACGAAAAGCTGAGGCTTCTCGACCTCTTTGAAGCGGAGCTGCTCGGCAAGGGCGACACCCAGAAGGAGGCGGTCAGCCTGCGCCGTGCGCTCGCCGCGCGCGAGATGCCGCCGCGCCACGCGCTCGACGTGCTGATTGCGTTCCGGATGGACGTCACCAAGCTGCGTTACGAGAACTGGGACGACGTGATCCATTATTGCCGCTACTCGGCGATGCCGGTCGGCCGCTTCATGCTCGACGTCCACGGCGAGAGCACCTCGACCTGGGCCGCCTCCGATGCGCTGTGCGCCGGCCTGCAGATCAATAACCACCTGCAGGATTGCGCCAAGGATTTTCGCGACCTGAACCGTGTCTACCTGCCGCGCGACGCGCTCGCAGCCGCCGGTGCTACGGTCGAGATGCTGGGCGAGGCGAAGTCACCGCCCGCTTTGCTGAAGTGCCTGCAGGCGCTCGCGGTGCGGACCGAGACCGTGCTCAACGAAAGCAAATCGCTGGCGGCCGAAGTGAAGGATTTCCGCCTCGGCCTCGAGATCTCGGTGATCCAGGCCTTTGCCGACAAGATCGTAGGCATGCTGAAGGTGCGCGATCCGCTCGCTGAGCGCGTGCATCTCAGTCCGCTCGAATTGCTGGCGCAAAGCCTCGGCGGTGTCGCCGGCGAGATCGCGCGCCGCACGGTGGGCCGGCGGCCCGTGTCGAACCCGGCGGCCGGCGCATGACATCAGAGACGGCGGCGGCCGACGCAAATTACGGCACCACCGCGTCGGGCAGTTCGTTCTATGCCGCGATGCGCATCCTGCCGCGTGACCAGCGCGAGGCGATGTTCCTGATCTACAGTTTCTGCCGGCAGGTCGACGACATCGCCGATTCCCACGAACCGCGGCCCGAGCGGCTCGCCGGCCTCCAGCAATGGCGTGACGATATCGACGCGCTCTATCAGGGCCGTCCGCCGGCACGCCTGCAGGATTACGTCGCCCCGGTGCGGACCTTCGGCCTCAAGCGCGAGGATTTTCTGGCCGTCGTCGACGGCATGGAAATGGACGTGCCGCAGGACATCCGTGCGCCGGATTTCGCAACGCTCGACCTTTATTGCGACCGCGTCGCGAGCGCCGTCGGGCGTTTGTCGGTACGGGTGTTCGGCCTTCCGGAGAATGACGGCGTTGAACTCGCGCACCATCTTGGCCGCGCGCTGCAACTGACCAACATACTGCGCGACATCGATGAAGACGCCACCCTCGGCCGTCTGTATCTGCCGCGTGAAGCCCTGCTGCATGCCGGGATCACGAGCAACGACCCGCAGAAGGTGATCGTCGAACGCGCTTTGCCGAAAGTTTGCCAGCCGCTGGCGGAACGGGCCAAGGCGTATTTCGAGAAAGCCGACGAGATCATGAAGCGCAATTCGCGGCGCAAGGTGCGTGCGCCCCGGATCATGTCGAAATATTACAGCGCGATCCTCGACCTGTTGCTGGAACGGGGCTTTGCCGCGCCGCGCGCGCCGGTCCGCGTCACCAAGATGGCCAAGATCGGCATCCTTCTCCGTTACGCGATCATCTGATGCAAAAAACCGCTCACATCATCGGCGCCGGCATTTCCGGCCTCTCCGCCGCCGTCCGGCTCGCGAACGCCAATTACAGGGTGTGCGTCCACGAGGCCACGCAAACGACCGGCGGTCGTTGCCGCTCCTATTTCGACGCCGCCACCAATTTGATGATCGACAATGGCAATCACCTGCTGCTGTCGGGCAACAGCCATGCGCTGGCCTATGCGCGCTCGATCGGCACCGAGGCGGGACTGGTCGGACCGAAGCGCGCGCAGTTTCCCTTCTGCGACGTCTCGACCGGCCAGCGCTGGCAGCTCGATCTCGGCGATGGCCGGCTGCCGCTGTGGGTGTTCGACGAGGCGCGCCGGGTGCCGGACACGTCCTTGCGCGATTATCTCGCACTGATGCCGCTGATCTGGGCAGGGACGGACAAACTGGTCGGCAAGGCGATCCCCTGCGAGGGCACGCTGTACCAGCGGCTGGTGCAGCCGTTGCTGCTGGCCGCGCTCAACGTCGATCCGCCGGAGGGCTCGGCGGGGCTGGCCGGCGCGATCGTCCGTGAAACGCTGTTGGCCGGCGGCCAGGCCTGCCGGCCGCTGATCGCCCGCGACGGGCTGAGTTCGGTGCTGATCGAACCTGCGATCAAGCTGCTGCAGGACAAGGGCGCCAGCGTTCAGCTCGGGCATGAGCTGCGTGAATTCGGGATGAACGCTAGCCATGTCGGCGAACTGAAGTTCGGCGACGACGCGATTTCGCTGGCGCCCGATGATGTCGTGGTGCTCGCCGTTCCGCCGCGTCCCGCCGCGTCGTTGCTGCCGGGTCTCAAAACGCCGACGAAATTTCGTGCCATCGTCAATGCGCATTTCCGCTTCGATCCGCCAAGGGATGCGGCGCCGATCCTTGGCGTCGTCGGTGGATTGGTGGAATGGCTGTTTGCGTTCCCGCAGCGCCTGTCGGTCACCATCAGCAATGGCGACCGTTTGGTCGATATGCCGCGTGAAGAACTCGCGCAGGCGATCTGGCGCGACGTCTGCAAAGCAGGTGGCGTGCAGGGCGAATTACCGCCCTGGCAGATCGTGCGCGAACGCCGTGCTACATTCGAGGCGACGCCGGAGCAGAACGCGCTGCGGCCGGGCCCGGTCACCGCTTACAAAAACCTGTTTCTCGCCGGGGACTGGACTGATACGGGGTTGCCGGCAACCATCGAGGGATCGGTGCGGTCGGGTGACCGCGCGGCCGATCTGGTTCTGGCCAGAGCATGATGGCCTGACTGGAAGAGAGCGTGACCGGCTTTACGGTGCGCGATCGCGAACAGAGGGATGTCTGACGAAATGTCTTCCGTCGATCACAGCGTTGTCGCCGATCCCATCGCGGCAGTCGATCCCGTCGCCCTGGAGAAATCGATCTCCTCGGCGACGCAGGCGCTGCTCGGCTATCGGCAATCCGACGGGCACTGGGTATTCGAGCTGGAAGCCGACAGCACGATCCCGTCGGAATATGTGCTGCTGCGCCACTATCTCGCCGAGCCCGTCGATAGCGAACTCGAAGCCAAGATCGCCAACTATATCAGGCGCACGCAAGGCAATTATGGCGGCTGGCCGCTGGTGCATGACGGTCAGTTCGACATGAGCGCCAGCGTGAAGTCCTACTTCGCGCTGAAGATGATCGGCGATTCCGTCGATGCGCCGCACATGGTGCGGGCGCGCGAGGCGATCCGTTCGCGCGGCGGGGCCGCCAAAGTCAACGTGTTCACCCGCTTCCTGCTGGCTTTCTACGGCGTGCTGACCTGGCGCGCGGTACCGGTGCTGCCGATCGAGATCATGCTGCTGCCGATGTGGTCGCCGTTCCATATCAACAAGATCTCCTACTGGGCGCGCACCACGATCGTGCCGCTGATGGTGCTGGCGGCGCTGAAGCCGCTGGCAAAGAATCCCAAAGGCGTCGGCATCGACGAATTGTTCCTGCAGGATCCGAAGTCGGTGGGCATGACGGCGAAGGCGCCGCATCAGAGCTGGGGCTGGTTCATGCTGTTCCGCTCGCTCGATGTCGTCCTGCGCACGATCGAACCGCTGTTTCCCAAAAAGCTTCGTGCCCGCGCGATCGACGAGGCCGTGGCCTTCATCGAAGAGCGGCTGAACGGCGAGGATGGTCTTGGCGCGATCTATCCGCCGATGGCCAACACCGTGATGATGTATGAGGCGTTCGGCAAGCCGGTGGATTACCCGCCGCGCGCCGTCACGCGCCGGGGTATCGATAGATTGCTCGTGATCGGCGAACACGAAGCCTATTGCCAGCCATGTGTGTCACCGGTGTGGGACACCGGGCTGACCTGCCACGCAATGATCGAAGCGGGCGGCACGGAAGTGCTGCCGCAGACCAAGCAGGCGCTGGACTGGCTGGTCCCGAAGCAGGTTCTCGACATCAAGGGCGACTGGGCGGTGAAGCGTCCCGACGTGCGGCCGGGCGGTTGGGCGTTCCAGTACAACAACGCCTACTATCCGGATCTCGACGACACCGCCGTCGTTGTCATGGCGATGGACCGCGCGCGCAGGCAGTCCGGAAGCAACGAGTACGATACCGCGATCGCGCGCGGCCGCGAGTGGATCGAGGGCATGCAGAGCCGCGACGGCGGCTGGGCCGCCTTCGACGTCAACAACCTCGAATATTATCTCAACAACATCCCGTTCTCCGACCACGGCGCGCTGCTCGATCCGCCGACCGAGGACGTCACCGCGCGCTGCGTCTCGATGCTGGCGCAACTCGGCGAAACCGCCGCAACCAGCAAGGCTGTTGCCGACGGCGTCGACTATCTGCGCCGCACCCAGCTTGCCGAAGGCTCGTGGTACGGCCGCTGGGGGCTGAATTACGTCTACGGCACCTGGTCGGTGCTCTGTGCGCTAAATGTCGCAGGTATCGACCATCAGGACCCAATGATTCGCAAGGCGGTCGATTGGCTGCTATCGATTCAGAATCAGGACGGCGGCTGGGGCGAGGATGCGGTCAGCTACCGGCTGGACTACAGGGGATTCGAGGCCGCACCATCGACCTCCTCGCAAACGGCATGGGCCTTGCTTGGACTGATGGCAGCGGGCGAGGTCGGGAACCCGGCAGTTGCGCGCGGTGTGGAGTACCTAAAAACCACACAGACCGAAAAAGGGCTGTGGGATGAGCCGCGCTACACGGCTACGGGGTTTCCGCGGGTGTTTTATTTGCGTTATCATGGCTACTCGAAGTTCTTTCCGCTCTGGGCGATGGCGCGGTATCGGAATTTGAGAAGCACCAACAGCAGGGTGGTAGGGGTCGGGATGTGACTTTGGGGGCGGGGGCCGCCGCGATCGTGGACAATTCGAGTGATCTCAATTCGGGTGATCTCAATCAAATTGATCCGCGACCGGTTTTGATCGTTACAGGCTTGGTACAAGAGGCCCGCATCGCGGCCGGTCCAGGCATGATCGTGATCTGCAGCAGTAGCGATCCACAGCAATTGCGCGCGCTGCTCGCGACACTGGATTCATCGACATTCAGGGGCGTCATCTCTTTCGGCGTCGCCGGCGGGCTCGATCCGTCGCTGAAGGCGGGCGATGTCGTGGTCGCGACCGAGGTTCTGGCCGGCGATACCCGCTTTCTGGCCGGTCTGGCGCTCAACGAGGAAGTGATTGCCAGCGCCGCGCTGCGGCGGCGGCGCGTGATTCGCGGCGGTCTGGCCGGAGTGGAGCAGGTAATTGCGGCGACCGCCTGCAAGGCCGCGCTGCATTCGGAGACGGGGGCTGCGGCGGTCGACATGGAAAGCCATATCGCGGCGGCCTATGCGGCCAAGGCGGGCATTCCGTTCGCGGCACTCCGCGTCATCTCCGATCCCGCCAGCCGTGCGCTGCCGGCTTTGGCCAAGAGCGCGATCAAGCCGAACGGCGATATCGACCTGCGCAAGGTGCTGCGCGGTGTCGCGCGCAATCCGAGAACGTTGCGCGCGCTGGTGTCCACGGGCATCGATTTCAATCGTGCGCTGCGTTCGCTGCGCGGCTGCCGCGGCTTCATCTCCGGCGGCGAGGGGCTGGCCGCGGCCAACGCCTGACGATCGCTGAAATAGAGCGTTTTCGAGCGAAGTGGATACCGGTTCGCGTGAAGAAAACGCGTCAAAACAAGAGTCCAGAGCTTCGGTTCTGATTAAATCAGAACCGATAATGCTCTGGTCCGCTGCAACGAAAAATGCCGTCGCATGTGCGACGGCATTTTTGTTTGTGCTTCTTTGTTTTCAGTCTCGCCTTCAAGCAACGCGGGCAAGCCGCGTTGCGGTCTCGCAGGCTTCAGGCGGCCGTGGAGGCTTTCTGCTGCTGCTTGGCGGCTGCGGCAGCCGCCTCGTCCTTGCGGATCTCCGACAGGCGCTTCTGCACTTCCGAGGAGAAGATGTACTGCGCCGGGCGCTGGTTATCGAGGTTGATCTCCGGCGCCATCGGACCTGATGTCCGGACACCGCGCAGCGCCACCCACATCGCCTTCAGCGGATTGACCAGCGCGGCATTGGCGGCGGTTGGCTCATAGCCGCAATGCGCCATGCAGTCGGCGCACTTCTCGTACTTGCCGGTGCCGTAGGTCTCCCAGTCGGTGGTCTCCATCAATTCCTTGAAGGTCTTGGTGTAGCCCTCGCCGAGCAGGTAGCAGGGCTTCTGCCAGCCGAAAATGTTGCGCGCCGGCATGCCCCACGGGGTGCATTCGTAGCTCTGGTTGCCCGCCAGGAAGTCGAGGAACAGGCCGGAATGCATGAAGTTCCACTTCTTGCCCTTGCCGAGGGCAAAGACGTCGCGGAACAGCTTCTTGGTCTTGGTGCGGTTGAGGAAGTGCTCCTGGTCCGGCGCACGCTCATAGGCGTAGCCCGGCGACATCGAAACACCGACACCGAGTTCGGTGGTGAAGTCGAGGAACTTGGCGATCTCTTCCGCCGCGTGCCCGTCGAAGATCGTGGCGTTGACGTTGACGGTAAAGCCGCGCGCCTTCGCAGCCTTGATCGCCGAAACCGCGCGGTCGAACACGCCCTTCTGCGACACCGCCTTGTCGTGGTGATCCTTCAGGCCGTCCAGATGCACCGAGAAGAACAAATAGGGCGAGGGCTCGAACAGATCGAGCTTCTTTTCCAGCAGCAGCGCGTTGGTGCAGAGCGAGACGAACTTCTTGCGCGCCACGAGGCCGCGCACGATTTCGCCGATCTCTTTGTGGATCAGGGGCTCGCCGCCCGGGATCGCCACCATCGGTGCGCCGCATTCATCGGCCGCGTCCCAGCACTCCTGCGCCGACATGCGGCGATTGAGGATCGCATCGGGATAGTCGATCTTGCCGCAGCCGACGCAGGCGAGGTTGCAGCGAAACAACGGTTCGAGCATCAGCACCAGCGGATAGCGCTTCCGGCCAAGCAGCTTCTGCTTGACCAGATAGCCGCCGATACGCAACTCCTTGAAGAACGGTATTGCCATTACAGGATTTCTTTCTGGACCTTAGTCGTCGTAACTCGTGAATGGATCAGCCCGCAGTCAGTTCGGCTGGAAGCCGGAATTCGATATTTTCTTCCCTCCCAGGAAGCACCGACACCTTGACGGGTCCGATACGTCTCAAAGCCTCGATCACGTCGTCGACCAAAACTTCGGGCGCCGAGGCGCCCGCCGTGATGCCGACGGCCTTCGCATCCTTAAGCCAATCAGGGTTCAACTCGCTGCCATCGGCAATGAGATAACTCGCGACCCCGACCTCGGTGCCGATTTCGCGAAGCCTGTTTGAGTTGGAACTATTGGCGGCCCCCACCACCAAAATGACGTCAACCAGTTTGCTCAGGTCCCTTACCGCAGATTGGCGGTTCTGTGTCGCATAGCAGATATCCCGGATGTCGGGGCCTTGAATATCTGTAAAACGGGCCTGAAGGGCCGCAATTATGTCCTTTGTGTCGTCAACGCTGAGGGTGGTCTGGGTAATATAGGCCACCGGGGTGTCGATTGGGAGGGTCAGGGAGGCCACGTCATCGACGTTCTGGACCAAAAGGACCGTTCCGGGAACCTGACCCATGGTTCCCTCGACCTCGGGGTGGCCGGCATGGCCGATCAGAATCAGGGCCCGGCCCTTCGACATATACCGTTTGCCCTGATTGTGGACCTTGGTGACGAGGGGGCAGGTGGCATTGAGGACGGGCAGGCCGCGGGCCGCAGCCTCTTCCTCGACGCTGCGGGCCACGCCATGGGCGCTGAACACGGTAACGGCGAGCGGGGGAACTTCCGACAGGTCCTCGACGAAGATCGCGCCCTTGTTCTTCAGGCTTTCGACCACGTACTTGTTATGCACGATCTCGTGACGGACATAGACCGGCGGGCCGTATTTCTGTAGTGCACGCTCGACGATCTCGATGGCACGCACGACGCCCGCGCAAAATCCGCGGGGCTGCGCAAGATATACTTCCATGGGACGCTCATTACGCAAGTTGCACCAAATTCATTGAAATGCCTTCGTGCAGTCAGTCCTGCCGGGCCCGGCCGAACAATCTGCAATAACCGCACCACCGTTCCGGGGGTAATCCACCCAAGCACATGGAAGCACAGGGCTTTGTGTCAAAAAATTAGCGTCTAGAAAAGCCGGTACGCAAAAGGCCGTGTTCGGCTTGGGGTCGACTGAGGTATCTTAATACCTGAATTCCGTCCGATTCCTCACCGTTTCGTCACTTTCTCGCCCGCACTGGGCGTCTATATGGGGTTTCTCAATGCCATTTCGGCCGTTTTGCCTTCTCTACGCGGGGCCTATCTGACAGTAACCACAACAATAGATCGCCCGATGTAGATCGCCCCCGGGAACTCCGCTAGACAGCGCACGTTTTCGGCAAGCTCCCTATTAAGACTTAGAAAGAAATGATGTGCTGACCAGCCTGGTTGTCTCAATTGTTAGAACGTGCACGCGGTTTGCCACCCTCATCGTCGTCTTTTCGCTGCTCCTCGCGATTGGCGCGGGCTTTTATGCGGCCCGCAACTTCGTCATCAATACCGACATCAACACGCTGATTTCGCCCGACCTGGACTGGCGCAAGCGCGACAACCAGTTTGAGAAGGCGTTCGATCGCGAAAAGCTGATATTGGCCGTCGTCGAGGGCCCGACCCCCGAGCTCACCAGTGCCGCCGGCAAGGCGCTCGCCGACAAGCTTGCGGGCGACACCAAGAATTTCGAATCGGTGCAGCCGCTCGGTTCCGGCGAGTTCTTCGAGAAGAACGGGCTGTTGTTCCTGCCCGTGGAGGAGGTCGGCAAGGTCGCCGGCCAGCTCGAAGCCGCCGCCCCGCTGATCGAAATCATGGCCGGCGATCCGTCGATCCGCGGTCTGACCGGCGCGCTGGAAACCGGCCTTGCCGGCATCAAGCGCGGCCAGGTCAAGCTCGACAATACGGAACGGCCCTTCAACCAGATCTCGCAGACCGTCGAGAACATCCTGAGCAAGGGAACGGCAACGTTCTCGTGGCGCGAACTTGTCAGCGACAAGCCGCTCGGCGATTCCGACAAGCGCGCCTTCATCGAATTCAAGCCGAAGGTCGACTACAACGCGCTCGAGCCCGGCAAGGAAGCCACCGACGCGATCCGGCAAGCGGCCAAGGAGCTGAATTTCGCGGGCGAGTATGGCGCGCGCGTGCGGCTGACCGGACCGATTCCGATCGCCAATGAGGAATACGCCACCGTCCAGGACGGCGCGATCGTCAACGGCATCGGCACCGTCGTGATCGTGCTCGTGATTCTCTGGATGGCGCTGCATTCAGGCAAGATCATCTTCGCCGTGTTCGTGAACCTGTTCGTCGGCCTTGCGATCACCACGGCGGTCGGCCTGATGATGGTGGGTTCGCTCAACCTGCTGTCGGTCGCGTTCGCAGTGCTGTTCGTCGGCCTCGGCGTGGATTTCGGCATCCAGTTCAGTGTCCGCTACCGTTCGGAGCGCTTCAAGAATGATGACCTGGTGCTCGCGCTGGAGAGCGCGGCCCGCCGCTCGGCGGTCCCGCTGTCGCTCGCGGCGATGGCGACCGCCGCCGGTTTCCTGTGCTTCCTGCCGACCGATTACAAGGGCATTTCCGAACTCGGCAAGATCGCCGGTGCCGGCATGCTGGTGGCGTTCATCACCAGCATCACGACGTTGCCGGCGATGCTGACGCTGCTCAACCCGCCCGGCGAAAGCGAGCCGGTCGGCTATGCCTTCCTGGCGCCGGTCGATGACTTTCTCGAGCGGCATCGCGTCATCATCATCACCGGCACGATATTGGTCGCGCTGGCCGGTCTGCCGCTGCTCTATTTCATGAAGTTCGACTTCAATCCGATCAATCTGCGCAACTCGCAGGTGGAGTCGATCGCGACCTTCCTCGATCTGCGCAAGGATCCGAACACCGGCGCCAACGCCATCAACGTGATGACCAATTCGGACGCCGACGCCAAGAAGATCGAGGCGAAGCTGGAGAAGGTGCCGGAAGTGCTTCGCGTGATGTCGCTCGACAGCTTCGTGCCGGAGGATCAGCCGGCCAAGCTGAAGCTGATCGCGCAGGCCGCCAAGGTGGTGAGCCCGGCGCTCAATCCGGATTCCGTCGATGCGGCGCCGACCGATGCCGAGAACGTCGAGGCGCTCAAGAGCTCGGTCGACAACCTGCGCAAGACCGCCGGCGACGGCAAAGGCCCGGGCGCGGTCGCGGCACGGCGGTTGGCGGATGCGCTGGCGAAGCTGGCCGAATCAACCCAGGCGGTCCGCGACAAGGCGCAGAGTGTTTTCGTCATCCCCCTCAAGATAACCTTCGACCAGCTCAAGAACACGATGCAGGCCCAGCCGGTCACGTTGAAGACCTTGCCGCCCGAACTCGTGAGCAGCTGGAAGACCAAGGAAGGCCTGATGCGCGTCGAGGCGCTGCCGAAGGGCGATCCGAACGACAATGAAGTTCTGCGCAAGTTTGCCGATGCGGTTCTCGCCGCCGAGCCGACTGCGATCGGCGGACCGGTCTCGATTCTCAAATCCGGCGATACCGTCGTCAAGGCATTCATCCACGCCGGCATCTGGGCGCTGATCGTGATCAGCCTGCTGCTCTGGCTGGCGTTGCGGCGGGTCACCGACGTGTTGCTGACGCTGGTGCCGCTGCTGGTGGCCGGCGCCGTGACGATGGAGATATGCGTGCTGATCGGGCTGCCGCTCAACTTCGCCAACATCGTCGCGTGGCCGCTGATGCTCGGCATCGGCGTCGCCTTCAAGATCTATTATGTGACGGCATGGCGCTCGGGCAGAACGAACCTGCTGCAGACCAGCCTGACGCGCGCCATCTTTTTCAGCGCGCTGACGACCGCCACGGCTTTCGGAAGCCTGTGGCTATCCAGTCATCCCGGCACCGCCAGCATGGGTAAATTGCTGGCGCTGTCGCTCATCACCACGCTGGCGGCGGTGCTGCTGTTTCAGCCTGCGCTAATGGGCAAACCGCGCGATATCGGGGAGTAGGCAGATATCGCCGACGGGATCGGCGGCCGCCTGTTTCTGGCCGGCGACGGGCTTTTGACCCGGCGCCTGGCTCACCGCACCGGTGGTCTTCGGCGCGGCGGTTGCCGCCGGCGAGCCGGGCGCGGGCGTCAGACCCGGCGCCGTCGCCGAGGCGCCAGCCTTCGGTGCGCCTGCCGGATTTTTCGGCGCGGCGCCCTTGGCCATGCTGTTGCTGGGGCTTGAGGGAATCGGCGGCCCGACGCGGGTCCAGGTCTCGCCGCCGCACAGGAAGCCGAGCACGCAGCCTTGAATCTCCAACTGGTCGGTTCCGACCGGCTTGATGGTCGAGCTGTAAGACTGTCCGTCCTTGGCGTTGTAGACTTGGCCTTCCCAGGCATCGACGCCGGGTTTCTTCTTCATGTTGATCAGGATCGGCATGCCCAGCGTAGGTCTGCTCTGCTTTGAGGCATCCGGATTATTCGTATCGCGGCCACCCGGCGTCTTCTCCCAGGCGACGGCACCCCACATGTTGCCGTTACATTGTGCTACGCGAATGTTGGCGACGCCATCGGCCACTTTCCAATCGCCTGTGGGGTCGGCGGCCAGTGCGGAAGTAACACCTGTGGCAAAAAAGAATCCGGAAAAAACTATTCTGCGCGCGACAGTTCTTGGGCAGTGCAACATGGTTCAAACCTGCTTATGTAGATTATCCGAGAGGGGTCAAAACGCCGCATTGGGCGTTTTCAGTTGACGAAATGGCCATCAAGCGACGTATGTAGCGAATGCTAAGTTCAAATCTAGACGTTTCCGAGATGTTTGTGGAGCGCCAGGCGCAGCGCAGTTCCATGCATTCGCGCCATCTGAACGAGCAGCTCGTCCGCGTGCTCAAGACGATTGGCTATGATGTCGGCTTTCAGAAGGGTCAAGGTCAATACCTGTTCGATCGTGACGGGGCCCGTTATCTCGACCTACTGAGCGGATTTGGCGTTTTTGCGATTGGCCGCAACCATCCGGCGTTGCGCCATGCGTTGAAAAGCGTGCTCGACGCCGATTTTCCGAATCTGGTGCAGCTCGACGTCTCGACGCTGGCCGGGGTGCTGGCGGAACGTCTGCTCGAACATGTGCCATATCTGGACAAGGTGTTTTTCGCCAATTCCGGCGCCGAAACCGTCGAAGCCGCGATCAAATTCGCCCGTGGCGCCACCGGGCGGCCCGGCATCGTCTCCTGTTCGCACTCCTTTCATGGATTGTCCTACGGCGCCTTGTCGCTAATGGATGATTCGAACTTCCGCAGTGGCTTCGAGCCGCTGTTGCCGGGATGCACCCAGATCCCGTTCAACGATCTCGCCGCCCTCGAACAGGCGCTGTCGTCGCGTCAGGTCGCCGCTTTCATCGTCGAGCCGATCCAGGGCAAGGGCGTCAACCTGCCCACCGACGAGTTTCTGCCGGGCGCTCTTGCGCTATGCCGCAAATACGGCACGCTGTTCATTGCCGATGAAATCCAGACCGGGATCGGCCGCACAGGCAAGTTCTTGGCGGTCGAGCACTGGAACGTCGAACCCGACATGGTGCTGCTGGCAAAAGCGCTGTCCGGCGGACATGTGCCGGTCGGCGCGCTGCTGACGCGCAAGAGCATCTTCGACAAGATCTTCAATCAAATGGACCGCGCGGTCGTGCACGGCTCGACCTTTGCAAAGAACGATCTGGCGATGGCGGCCGGTATCGCCACGCTCGAAGTGATGAAGGCGGAAAAGCTGGTCGAGCAGGCCGCCAAGCGCGGCGCCGAACTTCGGCTGGCGCTGACGCGCATGGTGCCCGGCTACGAATTGCTGAAGGAAGTGCGCGGCAAGGGGCTGATGATCGGCATCGAGTTCGGTCCGCCGAAATCGCTGCGGTTGAAAGCTTCCTGGAACGTGCTCGAGACCGCCAACAAGGGCCTGTTCTGCCAGCTCATCACGGTGCCGCTGTTCAAGGATCACAAGATCCTGACCCAGGTCTCCGGTCATGGTAGCCACACCATCAAGCTGCTGCCACCTCTTGTCATTACTGAAGAAGACTGCCGCTGGATCGAAAAGGCGTTCGACAGCGTCATCGCCTCCAGCCACAAGGTGCCCGGCGCGATCTGGTCGCTCGGCAAGACGCTGGTCGACAACGCCGTGCGGAAGTCGGCGTAACGCCAATACGGAACACCAAAGCGCAGCACGCAATCGCCATCGGGCAAGCGGAAGATCGCTTCTGAATTCCGCGCGGCGTACATGCGTTTATGCCGCAGTTTTCTGCTGATCCGCGCCATAGTATTCTCATCCCGACAAATCACGTGGAGAAGACTGATGCGCATTACCGGCGGCTGTCATTGCGGCGCGATCCGTTACCAGGTGGAAGGCGACCTGATGTTTCATGCGTTGTGTCATTGTGCGGATTGCCGGCGGCACGCCGGCGCGCCGATGGTAAGCTGGGCGATGTACGCCGAAGACGCGGTCAAGGTGACGCAGGGCGAGCCGAAGGTCTACGCGTCTTCCGAACACGGAAGGCGGCAGTTTTGCGCCAATTGCGGAACCGGCCTGTTCTACACCAATGCGAACATGCTGCCCGGAATCATCGACGTGCAAAGCGGCACCTATGACGATCCCGATGCCGTTCCGGTCATGGTGCAAGTCCAGGTCGCCGAGCGGGTCAGCTGGATGGAGCGCGCGCACGAATTGCCGTTATTCGACCGCTACCCTCCGCAGACATAGAAGCGGGCAAGCGACAGGTTGCGACTATCCGTTACCCGGCTTGTGCTTCGAACGCCTTCAGCGCTCGGAGCACGAGTTGGGGCGCTTCCTGCGCGACGCTGTGACCGGCGTTTTCGAACGTCCATTGGCTCGCGGCGGGGAGCAGGGCGAGCGCGCGTGACGCCATCTCCCTGTAGATGGACCAGGATTGCTCGGTGACGGCCACCCGCACCGGACATTCGATCTCGGACAGCCACCCGAACGGATTGCCGCGCGCGTCGCCCGCGTAAACCTGCTCCATCGCCTCCAGGATCGGAAGCAGCACGGCTGACTCAATCTCGGGTGTGCAAAGCAGCCGCACCCGGCCATCGTCTTGCTGCGCGAAGCCGTGCCGGATGTAAGCCCGCAGCGAATTCTCCGTCCATTTTGCAAAGGCCGGCGCGGCGCGATAGCGCGCGAATGCGGCGTCGGCACTTTCGAACTCAGCCTGTCGGCGCAGCGCGCCCTGCACCGCGCTTTTGCCGAAATCGCTCAAGCCATCAGGTCGAGCCGCCCGCGGATCCATCACCGTCGGCTCCATCACAAACAATCGTGCGAAGCGCGCAGGCATCAGTTTCGCCGCCAATAACAGATCGGTCGCGCCCGCACTGTGTCCGATGCCGTAGATATCGGTCAGATCGAGCGCCTCGATCACCCGGCACACATCCTCAGCAAAATCCTGGAAGTGATAGCGGTTGGCCTCAGGCTTGTGGCTGTCGCCATGACCGCGGCGGTCGAGCGCATAGACCGTATAATCCTGTGCGAGTTCGCGGGCGACGTCGTCCCAGACCTCGGCGACAAAGCCGGTGCCGTGCAGCAGCAGGGCAGGCGGCCTGCCTCGATCCTCCGCACCCCATCGCGCCAGCGCGATGCGCGACTCAATATCGCCGATCGAAATCCGAGCCGGGCCCGTCAAGCGCGCGCATCCTCCAAAATCATTGTCGCACCCTTTTCCGCAATCATCGCCGTCGGCGTATTCGTGTTGCCTGACGTGATCGTCGGCATCACCGAGGCGTCGGCGATGCGCAAGGCGGCAATGCCGTGAAAGCGCAGGCGCTCGTCGACGACGGAAGTGGCATCGGAAGCCGATCCCATCTTCGCGGTGCCGACGGGGTGAAAGATCGTGGTGCCGATATCGCCGGCGGCTTTCGCCAACGCCGCATCGTCGTCGCCGACGCTGGGGCCGGGCAGATATTCTTCGGGACGAAACCGCGCCAGCGCCTGTTGCTTCATCAGCCGCCGCGTGGTGCGGATGGCGTCGGCGGCGACCTGACGATCCTCATCGGTCGATAGATAGTTCGGCGCGATCGCGGGCGCCTTGTCGGCCTCTGCGGTTCGGATGCGCACGGTGCCGCGCGAGGTCGGCCGCAGATTGCAGGCGCTGACCGTGATGGCGGGGAAACGGTGCAGGGGATCGCCGAATTTATCGAGCGACAGCGGCTGCACGTGGAACTGGATGTTGGCGCGCTCGCGATGCGGATCGGAGCGCGTGAAGATGCCGAGTTGCGACGGCGCCATGGTCAGCGGACCGCGGCGGCGGAACGCGTAGTCGAACCCCATCAGGCCGCGCCGGAACAGATTGTAATAGGTCTCGTTCAGGGTGCGCACGCCCTCGACCTTGTAGATCGCGCGCTGCTGCAGATGGTCCTGAAGGTTGCGGCCCACGCCCTGGCGATCGAGCGTGACATCGATGCCAAGCGGCGACAGCCAGTCGGCCGGACCAATGCCGGAACGGTGCAGCACCTGCGTCGATCCGATCGAGCCTGCGCAGAGAATGACTTCGCCCTTGGTGCGGGCCTCGACGATCTCGTTGCCCTGCATGAAACGTACGCCGACGGCGCGGCCGTTCTCGACAATCAGCCGGTCCACCAGCACGTTCTTTTCCAGCCGCAGATTCTGGCGGTTCAGCACCGGCTTGAGGAAGCCCCGCGCGGACGACCAGCGGCGGCCGCGCTTCTGGTTGACGTGGAAATAGCTGATGCCTTCATTATCGCCGGTGTTGAAATCGGCGATGCGGCGGATGCCCATCTGCGCGGCGGCGTCGCCGACGGCATCCAGCACTGCCCAGGACAGCCGGGGCGCTTCGATGCGCCAGCCGCCGCCCGCGCCATGATGTTCGCTCTTGCCGAGGAAATGATCTTCGAGCGCCAGGAAGTGCGGCAGCACGTCGTCATAGCCCCAGCCGGTGAGGCCGAGCTGGCGCCAGTGATCGTAATCGGCGGCCTGGCCCCGCATCGAGATCATGGCGTTGATCGCCGACGAGCCGCCGATCACCTTGCCGCGGGGATAGGCCAGCGCGCGGCCGTTGAGGCCGGGCTCCGGCTCGGTCTTGAACATCCAGTCGGAGCGGGGATTGCCGATCGCGAAGAGGTAGCCGACCGGGATGTGAAACCAGATCCAGTTGTCGTTGCCGCCGGCCTCCAGGATCAGCACGCGATTGCTGGGATTGGCCGACAGCCGGTTGGCCATGATGCAGCCGGCCGTGCCTGCGCCGACGACGATATAGTCGAAATCACCTTCAAGCCGCTTCATCATTGTTACCGCGCGACCCCTGAGGCATACGATGCCGGGGTCGAATTCGATCTGCAGGATTGGCCGCGCGTCACGTCCAGTGAACGGCGGTACCGTCGCGGACGATCAATAAACGAATCCGGGCAAAAGCGAACCCTTTCGTTTCGGCAGCGGGCAATTTCCGCCGCTCTATTGATGCCATTTCACCAGAGCGGGATAATGGTGCGGCAGGCGCATCATCACGAGATCCTTTCGGCGAACGATGTTCGTCGGGTAGGGCGTATCGAGGTTCGTCGTATCGACGCTTGCCGCTGCAAATCCCTCATCGTCGAGGATGGCAGACTCCTGGCGTGGAAATGCAAACGCATCCGGGCCGAATACCGCGCTTTTTCCCAGGTAGCCGCGATCAGGATCGTAGACGTTCGCAAATGCAAAATAGACGTTGCTTTCGCCGCCGCGCACGCGAAAGGCGTGCCAATGGTGGGGATCGGCGCCGGTCGGGATCGGGTAGTTGTGGCGTATGCTGGTCCCCTCGTGCGCTCCGGTAAATTGTCCGGCAATGGCGGCCGGGCAAGCGACGAGGTCGCAGCCGAGCAGCGAGAGCGAACGCACCGCCTCGGGGAAGAGGGCGTCGTGCCCGATCAGCAGGCCGACCCTTCCGATTGGAAGGTCGAACACTTTCCAGTCCGAACCGGCGCTGGCCCAGACCTTGTCGCGCGCGTTCAGATGAATCTTGCGGTAGCTGCCGACCAGCCCTTCGGGGCCGGCCAGAACGGCGGTGTTGAATAGCCCTTCAGCGGCCCGCTCCGCGAAACCGGCGATAATGTGTACCCGCAACCGTGCCGCCAGGCGGACAAGACGCGTGACCGCCTGATCCTTGATGTCAAGCGCGCGGCCACCGGGTGCGCCGATCCCGGTCATCGATAGTTCGGGGAATACAATGAGGTCAGGCTTTTCCTGAGCAACGGCCTCCTTGGCCAAGACCTCAATGCGCGCGAGATTCTGTTCGACATCGTCAGTTGGCGTAAATTGCACGACGGCGGCGCGCGACAATTGCCCGGGAGGCAGCGGCTGGTAGCCATAGAGCTTGAAGAAGTCGCGCGGATTCCAGGTGAAGCTGTTCGTCATCAGGTTGGCATAAAGCTCGGGACGACGGTCCTCGAAGATCGGCTCCGACAACACCTCCCGCCGGCGCGCCCTGGCGAGATCGATCTCGCCATGCACGATACCGTCACCGCTATCCAGCACCGCCTGAACATTGCCGTCCGGTTCGATGATGCAGCTTCCACCGCTGAACTGCACCGTGCGCTCGAGGCCCCAGCGGTTGCTCTCGATGACGTAGCAGCCATTTTCGAACGCGCGGTTGATCCAGTACGGCGCCGGCGCCCGTTCCTGCAACCAGTTGCTGATGTGGCAGATCACATCTGCCCCAGCCAGTGCTTCCAGCCGCGCGGTCTCGAAGAAATGCAGGTCCATGCAGACCAGTAGCGCAATGCGTCCGATCTCGGTCTCGAACACGATATGGGCGATGTCTCCCGACGCGGCCCATTTCGGTTCGGAAATATAGGGATGGGACTTGCGGTGCTTGCCGACAACGCCGGACGGCCCGATCAGGACTGCCGTGTTGTAGTAAAGGTCCGTGGAGGCGTCGACCTCGGGCATGCCAACGACGATGTAGCAGCCGAATTGCTTTGCAAGCGAATGAAATACGTCGGTGGTCGGACCGGGTACGGTTTCCACGAAAGGCTTCACTTCCGCCCTGTCATACCAGCAATAGCCGGTGGTGCCCATTTCGGGGGTGACGATCAGGCGCGCGCCTGCCGCCGCGGCTTCGCTCGTCATCTCCAGCAAGCGCTGGATGTTGCGCTCCTTTTCAAACATCGTCGGCTCGAACTGGATGGATGCCGCCTTGAAACGCTCTGATGCCATTGCCTTACCTCTGTCACGCCGCCACGGCGGATACCGAAAGTTCTAAGATTCAAATCGCCATTCTCAGGTGCACAAGCTCTTCCGTGAGCTGCGATACCGGCCCCTCCGCCACCACACGTCCCTTTTCCATCATCGCGAACTGGTGCGAGGCGCGGCGGACGAATTCGATGTTTTGTTCGACCAGCACGATGGTGAGGCCGATCTCGCGATTGAGGCGAATAATCGTCTGCTCGATTTCCTCGACGATCGACGGCTGGATTCCCTCATTGGGCTCGTCAAGCAGCAGCACATCCGGTTCCGAGGCCAGCGCCCGGGCGATGGCCAGTTGCTGCTGCTGTCCGCCGGACAGCACGCCGCCCAGCCGGTCCATGTTCTGCAGCAGATACGGAAACAGCTCGCCGACCAGCGGGGGAATGACGCGTTTGCCGTCGGTCCTGGCGAACGTTCCGAGCAGGATGTTTTCGCGAATGGTGAAGTCCGGAATGATTTCCCGGCCCTGCGGCACATAGGCGAGGCCGGCGCGGGCGCGGCGGAAGGTCGGCTCATGGGTGATGTTCGTTCCGTCGAGTTCGATCTTTCCCGCGGTCTTGTCGGTCATGCCCATCAGGGTTTTCAGCAGCGTCGTTTTGCCAACGCCGTTGCGGCCGAGCACCGTGGTGATCCGCCCCTTGTCGAAGCTGAGCGTGACGTCATGCAGAACGTGGCTGCGTCCGTAGAAGCTGTGAATGTTCGACAGGCTCAGCATCAGGAGATACTCCGCGATCCCAAATACGCCCGCCTGACGGCCTCATTGGTTTCAATCGATGCAATGTCGCCTTCTGCCAGCACCTCGCCGAGATGCAGCACGGTGATGCGTTCGGCGATCTCGCGCACGAACGCCATGTCGTGTTCGACGACGAGCAGGGTGTGCCGCCCGCGCATGCTGTTGATGATGGTTGCGGTCTTTTTGGTTTCGGCCGCCGTCATGCCCGCAGTCGGTTCATCGAGCAGGATGACTTTCGGGTCCTGAAGCATCAGCAGGCCGAGCTCGAGCCATTGGGTTTGGCCGTGGCTCAGATAAGCGGCCGTCACGTCGGCCTTGTCCCGGAGATCGACAATGGCGAGCACCTCTTCGATTCGTGCGAGAGCTTGCCTGGAAAAGCCGAATCCGAGGTTTGCGAACACCGAGGGATTGCGGCAAGAGGCGACCTCGAAATTCTGGCGGACGGTGAGTTCGCGGAATACGCTGGGAATCTGGAATTTCCTGCCGATCCCGGCCCGGGCAATCCGGTGCTCCTGCCAGTTGGTGATTTCGGTGTCGTAAAGGTGGATGTGTCCGCTGGTGCTGTGCGTGCGGCCGGAAATCAGATCCATCAGCGTTGTCTTGCCGGCGCCGTTGGCGCCGAGCAGTACGCGCAGTTCTCCCTCGGCAATCGTCATGGTGACGTTGTTGACGGCTTTGACGCTGCCGAAGCTGACTTCAAGCCCGTCGATCGTGAGCGCGGTGGCTGTCATGGCGCTCACCCGCGCTCTGCAAGGGCGTCGCGGCTTTCCGCCACCAGCCCTTCATCGGAGGCCGCCTCCGTGGCAGGCGCCCGCCAGCGGTCGAGAAGATCGTGTGCAAATCCGCCAAGGCCCCGCGGCAGATACAGCACCACGAGGACGAAGATCAGCCCGACCACGGCTTTCCAGACCTCCACCAAAGCCTTGGTCTCGCTGACCTTGGCCTCGATCATGTTGATGAGGATGGCGCCAACGCAGGCCCCGAGGATCGAGGATCGTCCGCCCACCGCAGCCCACACCACCATCGTGATCGAAAACGACAGGTCCATGAATGTGGGGGAGGCGAACTCCGAGACCATCACGTAGAGCATTCCCGCGAAGCCACAGATCGCCGCCGACACCACGAAAAAGAAAATCTGGTAGCTCGGAACGTCCAGCCCGAGATAGCGCGCGCGGGTCTCGTCATCCCGCGTCGCCTGAAGGATGAGGCCGGCCCGCGTGCTGACCAGAAGTCGCGCACCGACGAGAACCAGCGACAGCGCGATGGCGACCAGGTAGTACGTCGCACGGCTGTAGGGGTCGAACTGAAACGCCCCGATCGTCAGCCAGGCGAGGTCGGTGAGCCCGTTGAAGCCGTTGGTCAGCGGCTGCGCATCGATGACGAGCAGGCGCACCAGCAACACCAGCGCCAGGGTGATGATCGAAACGAAGACGCCGGAAATCCGGTTACGGAACACGATCATTCCGGTGATGGTGGCAATCGCCACCGGCAACACGATGCCCATGGCCACGCCAAACCATTGGCTTTGAAACGGAAGCCATATGAAAGAGCCCTTGTTGATGCAGCATAGTTGCGTCAGCGCGCCGGGCTCGGCGTTCCACAGCATGAAGTCGGGGACCGGCGTGTCGGATCCCTGTTGCAGACTGGTCGGACTAGCAAGCTTCAGTGACATTGCCAGCATGTAGGCGCCGGCGCCAAAAAACAGTCCCTGACCCAGATTGAGGATGCCGGCGTATCCCCAGGACAGCGCGACGGCGACGCCGAGCATGCCGAACACCAGGTATTTTGCGATCCTGTTCAGCCAGAACTCGTCCAGCATCAGCGGCGCCAGCAGAATGGCGGCGACGAAGAGCCCGTAGAGCAGAAAATCGTATCTTTGCCTCGATGCCATGACTCTAGCGGCCCCTGAACGAGAAAAGGCCCTTGGGCTTCACGACAATGATGAGAATGACGACGCCGAATATGACGGCACGGGCGATCGTGTCGTTCTTGAGCGCGGCCACCACGCTGTTGATCTCGCCGAGCAGTCCGGCTGACAGCACCGATCCCAGCAGGCTTCCGACACCGCCGACCACGACGACCAGGAATCCATCGACCACCATGGGCGTGCCCATGTCGGGGAATACCGTCTTGAAACCCGACATCATGACGCCGGCTATTCCGGCGAGGCCCGAGCCAAAGGCGAAGGTGAGGGCGTTGACGCGCGCGACGTCGACGCCGCAGGCCGCCGCCATTTTCGGGTTCCGGATGATGGCGCGGACCTGCATTCCGATCGAGGTCCGCTGCAACAAAAACCAGGTCACGGCCGCAAGGGCGGCGGTGACGACAATGATGAAGGCGCGATAGGTGTTGATTTCCACACCAGCCAGATGAAACGTGCCCTGCAGGACGGCCGGCACCGGCACGTTCTGAAGACCGGGCCCCAGGCCCTCGACGTGAATGCCGAAGAACGACAGGCCGAATTCAAGCCTGATCGCCTGCTGTATCAGGATGGCGACGCCCCATGTGGCCAGCAACGTATCCAGCAGCCTGCCATAGAGCCGGCGGACGATGACGCGCTCGATGACCAGGCCGACGATCGCGGTGACGACGAAGGCGATCGGAATTGCCATCACGATGTTGGCGTCCAGCCAGATGCGCGACAGCACGGCGGTGTAGGCGCCGAGCATCACCATCTCGCCATGGGCCATGTTGATGACCCCCATCGCGCCATAGGTGATCGCAAGTCCGAGCGCCACCAGCAGCAGGATCGAGCTCAGGCTCAGGCCGATAAACATCGTGTCGATCATGTCGTGTCTACTTTCGAAGGAGCCGGACCGTGCACCGAACATCTTCCAGCCAGGGCGCGTTGGGGTGCGAGGTGCGCCCCGGCTGGAATGTCTTTTCGATGTGGCCGGGCTTCCAGCTTCTTATTTCAGCTTGGCGGTTTCCAGCCCCTTCGCCGTGCAGAACAGATCGCTTTCCGTTTCACCATAGGCCGAATAGGCGAGCGGCTTGATCGGCTCCGGCCAGGCGTCGACCACCTTGCTTTGGCCGTCCGGCTGCCACTGGCCGACCCGCGGCGTCAGCCAGCAATGCAGATTGTCGGCGTCGATTTTGACCTTGCCGCCCGGCGCGTCGTAGGTCTGGCCGCGGATGCCATCGCGAATGCCGTCCGCGGTAACCTGTCCCGACTTCTCGATCGCCTGCTTCCAGAGGAAGACCTGGAAATAGGCCGCCTCCAGCGAGTGGTAGGTCACCGCTTTCGGATCCTTGGTGAACTTCCTGAAGTCTTCGATGAACTTCTTGTTGGCCGGCGTGTCGATCGACATGAAATAGGGGAACGACGTGTAGCTGCCGGCGGCGTATTCGGGGCCCATCGCCGCGATCTCGATTTCGGAAGTGACGGTCGCGCAGATCGGGATCGTCGCCTGCGAGAGACCTTGATTCTTGAACTCCCGGTAGAAGGCGATGATGGAATCGCCGACCACGTTGGAAAGAACGACGTCGGCGCCCGAATCCTTGATCTTCTTGACCATGCTCGCCCATTCGGAATGGCCGAGTTCGAGATATTCGTCGCCGGTCCATTGCGCGCCGGCGGCCTCGATCAGCTTCTTGCTGACTTTGGCCATCTCGCGCGGATAGACGTAGTCCGATCCGACGATGAAGAACTTCTTCTTGCCGAGCGTCTTGGCGATCCACGGAATATACTTGCCGAGCTGCTGGTTCGGTACCGCGCCGGAATAGACGACGTTGCGTGAACACTCGAACCCCTCGTAGTGGGTCTGGTAGAACAGCATGGCGTTTCGCCGTTCGAAGATCGGCAGCACCGCCTTGCGGCTGGCCGAGGTGTGGCATCCGAACACGGTTGCCACGCGATCCTGAATGACGAGCTTGGAAGCTTTTTCGTTGAAGGTTTTTGGATCGGACGCGCCGTCCTCGACGATGACTTCGACCTTCCGGCCGAGGACGCCGCCTGCCGCATTGATCTCGGATACGGCCATCTGCACCGCGCTCGCCAGCAGCTTTTCAACGATCGACAGGCCGCCGGTCTGCGAGTAGAGCGCGCCCACCTTGATCGGGTCGGCTGCAAAGGCCTGGCTGATCACAGAAGGCGATGCGACCGCGGCCGAGGTGATCGCCGCCGTCTTTAAAAAGTCACGTCTGTTGAAGGACATCTTGTTCCCCTGGTTTGTGCGAAGCTTCGGGCACTGCTGAAATGACTCAGCGTGATGACTGGTTTGGAAAGACGCTGACGTCTCTGTCAGCCGGCAACAAAAAACCCGCAGGACCGGGTCAACGGTCTGCGGGCAACTCTGCCACCTGCGGTTCGGAGAACATTCCGCCGCTACGTCAAGACGTGGCCTCGTTGTGAGGGGACGTCCTGACGGCGCCCATGAGGGGCACTATCAACGTCAATATGCTAATCTGCTCTCGCGTTCATTTGCAAGCCTAATCTGCTTGCGCTCTGCTGCGTAACATATCTTCCGACCTGATGATCAGATTGGCAACCTCGTCCACCGGAACGCGGCTCGCCATCGCTCGATTTCGTATCTCGTGATAGGCTTCAGCCTCGCTGAGCCTGCTGCTCGACATCAGGATCGCTTTTGCCTTCGCCATTCTTTGATCGCCAAGCAGCCGGCGCTTGTACTTGCGCGCTTGCTTGCTGAGCGCCTGTTGCTGCAGCCAGAGATTTCGCGCGATCGCCAGGTTCGTCAGCAGCCCGAACGGTTTCAGCGGCCGCTCGATGACGGCCAGCGCCCCGCTTTCGAGAACGATCTGCAATGTCGACGGATTTTCGTAAGAGACGATCGCCAGGATGGTCGGCGCCGGCTGGGCGATGGATTTGAGCAGCCGTTCGGTTTCGGGACGCGTCTCGTCGTCGATCGAAAGAAACAGCACATCCGTATGCGCAGGCAGTTCGGTGGGGACGGGCCAGCGGCAATTCACCGTGCATCCGATCCGCCGCAGATGATCGACCAGAAACTCTCCCTCAGCGTCCAAAGGGTGGATGACGAGAACGTTGAGGTCCCGCAGGTCTTTCAATAGCGCGACGGACACTTGAACGGCTCTCCGCTACATTCGCACGGGCTGCGGCACGGGCTCGGATGAACCCAGCCGATGCTCCAGCATGAAGGGATCAGGCTGAACCCGGGCCGTGGGTTCGTGCACGATTTCATATTCGCCTCGCGCATTGACCTTGGCGACGCGGGGCCACAAATGCGTATGGTTGTTGCGCCGTTCGATCTTCACATTTCCCTGCGGCGCCTCGAATTCCACCTCATAGAGCGCCGGCAGCAGTTCGCTGTAGCGATCGCTGCCCGCTCGTTCCAGCGCGGCGGCATAGAGGAAGACCTGAAAATACGCGGCTTCCGCCGGCGCGGTCACCGGCGTATCCGGTCCGCAAGCCTCGCGGTAGGCCCGGACGAATGCCTGCGCCTGCGCATTGCCGAGCGTCGAGAAGAACGGCGCGGCGGTGATATGCCCGCGGATCACCTCCGGCGCCATTTGGACGAGATCGGCCTCGCTGGTGGACAGGCTTGCGACCGGCGTCTTGGACATGTCGAGGCCGGACTGAACCAGTGCGTTGAAGCACGGAATGATGCCGGCGCCGACGATGGTCGAATAGATGACATCCGGCTTGCTGGCTTTGACGCGCTGGATGATCTTTTCGATATGAAGCGGAGTCAATTCCAGCGGCACGTAAAGCTCGTCGAGGACCTCGCCGCCGGCCTGAAGAAACAGATCGGCGATAATGCGATTTGATTCGTAAGGGTAAACGTAGTTCGAGCCTACCAGGAAGACCCGGCGGCCGTAATTGTTGGTGAGATAGTCGACGAGCTGGACCGAGTTCTGGTTGGGAGAGGCGCCGGTGTAAATGCAATTGCGCGAATATTCGAAGCCTTCATACAGCGTGGGATAGAACAGCAGGGCGCCGCGCGCTTCAATGATGGGAAGCGCCGCTTTGCGCGTACTGGACATGTGGCAGCCGAAGATCATACGGACGTGATCTTCATCGCACAGCCTGACGGCCAGCTCGCGGTATTGATGCGGGACCGAGCCGGGGTCGTAGCAAATCGGTTCGATCGGCTTGCCGCGCACGCCGCCGGCGGCATTGATCTGCTGGATCGCCAGCAGGGTCGCCGCGCGCTGCGTTCTCTCGATCGCAGCGGTAACGCCGGTTTCGGAAAACAAAACGCCTACTCGCCAGCTGCCTGCGTCCATTGCATCCGTCCAAAAAACAAAAAGCTCCCGCCCGTTGCCGGTCGAGAGCTACCCTGCTCATGAGGTACGGCCAAACCTGCCGTTACTACGGCCAATCATGCCGTCGTCGGCAGCTTAGCGAGTTCAGGTCGGGCTGGCAACGGCAGTTTGCCCGGCGGATGTTTGGGTGGTTCGCGTCTTGCATGCTACAGAGGCACAAACGTTCAACCAGAAAACGATCAGTTCCATGCCCATTGTCAACCGCGTCGCCGATCTGCAACCCGATATCCAGGCTTGGCGCCGCGATATCCATCAACACCCCGAGTTGTTGTACGAGGTGCACCGCACGGCGGCGCTGGTGGCGGACCGGCTGCGGGAATTCGGCTGCGACGAGGTGGTCACCGGTCTTGGCCGCACCGGCGTGGTCGGCGTCATCAAGGGCAACAGGCCCGCCGGCACGGGCGAGGTGAAGGTGATCGGGCTGCGCGCCGACATGGATGCGCTGCCGATCGAGGAAGCGACCAACCTGCCTTATGCTTCGAAGAACCCGGGCCTGATGCACGCCTGCGGCCATGATGGCCACACCGCCATGCTGCTCGGGGCGGCGCGCTATCTTGCCGAGACGCGCAATTTCGCAGGCGATGCGGTGGTGATCTTCCAGCCGGCCGAAGAGGGCGGCGCGGGGGCTGTTGCCATGATCGAGGACGGGCTGATGGACCGTTTCGGCATCGAGCAGGTTTACGGCATGCACAATGGTCCGGGCATTCCGGTCGGCAGCTTCGCCATTCGCCCCGGTCCGATCATGGCCGGAGGTGATGCCGTCGCCATCCGGATCGAGGGGCGCGGCGGGCATGCCGCGCGTCCGCACAAATGCATCGACTCCGTGCTGGTCGGCGCGCAGCTGATCAATGCGCTGCAGTCGATCGTGTCGCGCAGCGTCGATCCCCTGGAATCGGCGGTCATTTCGATCTGCGAGTTTCACGCCGGCAATGCCCGCAACGTGATCCCGCAAACCGCTGAACTGGCAGGTACCGTCCGGACCCTGGACGCCGAAGTGCGGAAACTGGTGGAAAAGCGCGTGCGCGAGGTCGTCGCCGGGGTGGCGCAGATCACCGGCGCGAAGATCGACCTGACCTACAACCGCGGCTACCCGGTGACGGTCAACCATGTCCCGCAGACCGACGTCGCTGTCCGGGCCGCCCGGGAAATTGCCGGCGAGGCCAATGTGAACGAGATGCCGCCGCTGATGGCCGGCGAGGATTTCGCCTTCATGCTGGAACAGCGGCCGGGTGCGCTGATCTTCTGCGGCAACGGCGACAGCGCGGGGCTGCATCACCCCGAATACAATTTCAACGACGAGGCGCTCGTGTTCGGCACCTCATACTGGATCAAGCTGGTCGAGAACACGCTGGCGGCGTGAGGCCGTTCACGGGCATTTCAACGAGATCGGCTTGACGGCTGGCCGCCGCGCGACCAGCTTTGTGCTATGCCTTCCGCAAGGCAGCATCGGGGCCTGCAAATGAGCGCCAACTCGACCTTCGTATTGCTGATGATCGGAACGGTCGTTTCGATCTATCTTGCCGGCCGGCTCGCCGAGCGCCGCGGACGCAGCTTCAAGGTTTGGGCGTGGATTGCTGCGTTCATTGGGCCGCTGGCACTCCCTCTGGTGTTCCTGTTTCCGAACCTGCACCGCAGGAACGGCGGCCCGGCCTGAGGGCCGCCGACGCGCAAAGCGTTAAGGCGGGCAAGCCCGCCCGGGGGACCCCCTTGGCAAGCGCCCCGGATGGATAGGGCCTCTGCGGCAGGGTGCTGGGTGGAGTGCGTCTTGCATGCTAGACAGGGCAGGCGTTCAACCCGGAAGCAGAGAATTTGCAATGCCCATCGTCAACCGTGTCGCCGACCTCCAACCCGATATTCAGGCCTGGCGCCGCGATATCCATCAACACCCCGAACTGCTCTATGATGTGCACCGCACTGCGGCATTCGTGGCGGATCGCTTGCGCGAATTCGGCTGCGACGAGGTCACGACCGGCCTTGGCCGTACCGGCGTGGTCGGTGTCATCAAGGGCAAGAAGCCGGCCGGCAAGGGCGACATCAAGGTGATCGGGCTGCGCGCCGACATGGACGCGCTGCCGATCGAGGAGGCGACCAACCTGCCTTATGCCTCCAGGAATCCCGGCAAGATGCATGCCTGCGGCCATGACGGCCACACCGCGATGCTGTTAGGGGCCGCCCGCTATCTCGCCGAGACCCGCAATTTCGCCGGCGATGCGGTCGTGATCTTCCAGCCCGCCGAAGAGGGGGGCGCGGGCGCCGACGCGATGATCAAGGACGGCCTGATGGACCGTTTCGGCATCGAGCAGGTCTTTGGCATGCACAATGGTCCGGGCATTCCGGTCGGCAGCTTCGCCATTCGCACCGGTCCGATCATGGCGGCGACCGATGAACTCGACATCAAGATCACCGGGCTCGGCGGCCACGCGGCGCGCCCGCACATCTGCATCGATTCCGTGCTGGTTGGCGCACAGGTGGTCACCGCGCTGCAGTCGATCGTGTCGCGCAGCATCGATCCGCTGGAGTCGGCGGTGATTTCCGTCTGCGAATTCCAGGCCGGCAACGCCCGCAACGTGATCCCGCAAACGGCCGAATTACGCGGCACGATCAGGACGTTGACTCCCGAAGTTCGTGCATTGGTCGAAAAGCGGGTGACCGAGGTGGTTGCCGGTGTGGCGCAGATCACCGGCGCCAAGATCGACCTCACCTACAAGCGCGGTTATCCCGTCACGGTGAACCATGCTTCGCAAACCGAGTTCGCCACGCGGATCGCCAGGGAGATCGCCGGCGAGGCCAATGTGCACGAGACCCCGCCGTTGATGGGCGCGGAGGACTTTTCCTACATGCTGGAAGCGCGGCCGGGCGCGTTCATCTTCTGCGGCAATGGCGACACCGCGGGCCTGCATCACCCCGAATATAATTTCAACGACGAGGCGATCGTCCACGGCACGTCGTACTGGATCAAGCTGGTGGAGAACGCGCTGCCGGCGTGAGGGTGCGAGACCGTCATGGACAGACATGTTCTCATGACGCTGCTCGGACCGTTCCCCACGAGCATCCCGCCGGAACCGGTGCTGCGGGATGCGGTGGACTGCGGTACCTACGTTCGGAGCGCCGTAGACTATTTCGTGGAGCCGCACGAACGCGTCTCGGCGTTCCTGTTGATGCCGAAGACCCTGAACGCTCCGGCCCCTGCCGTGATTTGCCATCATCAGCACGCGGGTCAGTTTGACCTCGGCAAGAGCGAGGTCGTGGGTCTCGCGGGTGACCCTCAACAAGCCATCGCGCCCGAGTTGGCGGCGCGTGGATATGTGGTCATTGCGCCCGATGCCCTCGCATTTGAGGATCGAAACTGGAGCTATCCGACTGGACAAGCGGAATATTTTGAACTCGCAAGCCGCCTGGTTCGCGGGGAAACGCTGCTCGCAAAAGTGCTCCACGATGCCAGCGCGGCCATTGATGTGCTGGAATGCCTGCCGGAGGTCGATCCGAAACGGATCGGATTTGTCGGTCATTCCTACGGCGGCCGGATGGCGATCTGGGCCCCGGCGATCGACAGCCGCATCCGCGCGTCCGTCTCCAATTGCGGGTGTGTGAACTACGAGCGGTCACTGGTCCGAGAAGCTGGCGTGCAGATGGAGTTTTGTGTTCCCGGAATCCTGCAACATGGCGACGTCGAGGACGTGGCCCGTTTGGTTGCTCCCCGCGCACTCCGTATTCAGGCGACTGACGCCGACAAATGGTCGGCAGGTGCCCAGGAGCTTTTTGACTCCGTCCGCCATTCGTTTCCTGAAGGCGCGCTTGAGCTGGAGGTTTGGCCCGGAGGCCACGTCTTCAGCCAGGAGATGCGTAACGCCGCCTGCAACTTTCTGGACCGACACTTGCGGTCTTGATGGCCGCACCGGGCTGCCGGCGTGACGGCGGAGCGCATCCACTTGAACCTCCACGGCAACTTGAGAGAACGCCTGCATGTCCATGCAGGCGTTTTGTTTTTACGAAATGATCGAGGGCGTTTGGGACGAAGCGGATACCGGTTCGCGTAACAAATGATGCGTATGAATCGCGAGCTTCGGTTCTACTTCAAGAGCCGATCATGCCCGAATTTCCTTTCGTGTTGGTTTAGTCGCAGGGCGATTCAGTCGGCGCTTGGCTCATACGTGAAAAGGCCCGCGCGGTGGCGCGGGCCATTCTGTTGCGTTGCAGCGGAAGAGATCGCCGCGGTCTCTCGTCAGAACACGTACGAGAACATCACGTAGAGGCTGGCCGACAGCATGATCGCGCAGGGCAGCGTCAGCACCCAGGCCATCAGCAGGTTGCGGATGGTGGCTAGCTGCAGGCCGGAGCCGTTGGCCGCCATCGTTCCGGCGACACCAGATGACAACACGTGGGTGGTCGAGACCGGCAGGCCGAAGATGTCGGCGGCGCCGATGGTGCCGGCGGCAACGAGCTCGGCGGAGGCGCCCTGCGCGTAGGTCAGGTGCGTCTTGCCGATCTTCTCGCCGACGGTGATGACGATGCGCTTCCAGCCGATCATGGTGCCGAGGCCGAGCGCTATCGCCACCGCGATCTTCACCCAGGTCGGGATGAACTTGGTGGCGCTGTCGAGCGAGCCCTTGTAGGCCTTGAGGGTCTCGACCTCTTCCTTGTTCAGTTCGTTTTCCTTGTCCTTCATCAGGAAGCGGATCGCTTCCGAGGTCAGGTACATGTCGTTACGGGTGTTGCCGACGGCTTCGGCCGGTACCTTGTTCAGCGAGCCGTATTTCTGCACTTGGTCGCCGACGTCCTTCACCAGCACGGCCAGCGACGGATAGGTGCCTTCGCTGATCTTGCGCGCGGCGACATACTGCGTCACCGCCGGGCGGGGGTCGCCGATGATGCTGTGGCCGGCGCCCTTGGCGGCGACCACCTTGGAGGCCGCCTCGGAGGTCTTCTGGAACTGGGCGATCTGCGATTCCGGCAGCGCGCGGTTCAGCGCGTAGGCGGTCGGCACGGTGCCGATCAGGATCAGCATGATCAGGCCCATGCCCTTCTGGCCGTCGTTCGAACCATGCGCGAAGCTGACGCCGGTGCAGGTGGCGATCAGGATGCTGCGGATCCACAGCGGCGGCGGCTTGTTGGCTTCCGGCGCTGCGTACAGCGCCGGGTTGCGCACGACAAACTTCAGGACCAGCAGCAGGATGGCCGCCATGCAGAAGCCGAACAGCGGCGACAGCAGCAACGCGTAGCCGATTTCGGTCGCCTTGGTCCAGTCGACGCCCGAGGTGCCGTCGCGGCCGCGCATGACAGCGTTGGCGATGCCGACGCCGATGATCGAGCCGATCAGGGTGTGCGAAGAGGAAGCCGGCAGGCCCAGCCACCAGGTGCCGAGGTTCCAAACGATCGCGGCGATCAGCAGCGCGAAAACCATCGCAAAGCCGGCGCCGCTCCCGACCTGGAGGATCAGCTCGACCGGCAGCAGCGAAACGATGCCGAACGCCACCGCGCCCGAGGACAGCAGCACGCCGAGGAAGTTGAAGAAGCCCGACCACATCACGGCGAATTCGGCCGGCAGCGAGTGGGTGTAGATCACGGTCGCGACCGCATTGGCGGTGTCGTGGAAGCCGTTGACGAACTCAAAACCGAGCGCGATCACGAGCGCGACCAGCAGCAGGATATAGGGCAGGTAGGTCGTCACCTTGGCGCCGGTGGCTTCGACGTCGACATAGATGCTGTACATCACGAACAGGAACCCGGCCGCGAGAATGCCGAAGAACAGGATCATCGTGAGCGGGTTGAACCCCTTGTCGAGATTGGGCCTGGAAGCCGGCTGGATCGGTGCTCCCATCGATGAATTGAGTGTCATATCAGTCATGGCAAACCCCCTGAAATACTAACGGCGGTTAATCTTTTGACCGATGGAGTTGAAGGTTAGATGACAGGGGCGGCGTCCACGCGTGCGTGCCGGTATGTCAGGGGCGCGCCACCCATTCCCCCCGGAGCATGGACATCAGGCGCATCGACCGGAAGGCTCCGTCGGGGTCCCGGTGCAGATCGCGAACCACGCCTTCCTCGACGAACCCGGTTTTGAGGTAAGTCCGGTAGGCCCGTTCATTCTCAACGAATACAAAGAGTTCGACGCGATGCGCCGCCAGATCTTCGAAGCAGATCTGCAGGACCGCGATCGCAGCAGGCCCGATCCGACGCCGCAGCCGGGGGTTCCAACCGCGATGCGCCTGAGCCGAACGCATTGGTTGGCGCTTCCGATGCCTTGTAAAATGGCAAATCCGGCAATCTCCGTTCCACCGCACGCGATCAGGTATCGGGAAGACGGGTTTTCGATTTCAGCGGCGTGTTGTTCGGCGTCCCATCGGCCGACCAGACGCATATAACCTTCCACGCGTTCGATGCGTATGATGGCGGGGATGTCAGATTTATTCGCGGCTTGAATCTGCACGACGCCAGTTTGGCGTTGCCGTGCCTGCCGGGCAATGCTCAAGACGAGAAGCCGCAAGCAAGGGTCGATCGCCGTAAGGGATGATGGCCAAGATGATGGCAAAGACAGGTCGCGCGCTGCACGGCACCGGGGCTAGAGGAAACCGCACAGCGCGCCGACCCCATGGGAACGTCATGGCGTGAACAGGACGTCCCAACCCCTCCCCAAGAGAATGAGATAGTATCATCAATCAATTGAAGGTTGTACATCTATTTGTCAGTTTTCGAGGGGACGGTAACGGGAATTTACGGTTCCCCTATAGCCAGTTCCGATTGAATCGGAACTGGCTATAGATCTTGGTTTGACGCGTTTTCTTGACGCGAACCGGTATCCACTTCGCTTTGGGATGCGCGAAAACTCAGGCAGCGTGCGCCGATTTTCGCAGCAAGGCTGCCGCGATTTTGAGATCGGCCACGAAGCGCTGATATTCCCGCGCCTTGGCGTCGGCGTCCGGCAGCCGCAGCAAATAGGACGGATGCACGGTGACAAGAGCCGTCGCGCCGTCCTCGAGATCAATCAGGCGTCCGCGGCTTTTGTTAACAGGCGTGGTTTTGCCGAACACGCTCTGCGCTGCGGTAGCACCCATCGCCACAACCAAGACAGGCTTGATGGCGGCGCGTTCGCGTTCGTACCATTGCCGGCAAGCCTTGATCTCAGCTGTGTTCGGCTTCTGGTGCAGGCGGATTTTCCCGCGCGGCACAAACTTGAAATGCTTCACGGCATTGGTGACGTAGACTTTTGAACGGTCGATGCCGGCCTCATCCAGTGCACGATCCAGCATTTGGCCGGCCGGTCCGACGAACGGCTTGCCCGCGAGGTCTTCCTTGTCGCCGGGCTGTTCGCCGACCAGCATGACCTGGGCATTCTGTGGGCCTTCGCCGAACACGGTCTGGGTGGCGTCCTTCCAGAGCGGGCAGGCGCGGCAATCCGCGGCTTCTTCCCGCAGGGTTTCGATGTCGTCGGCTGCCTGTTTGCGTTTCATCGGCGGTTTCTGCCGCTTCTGCGATTTATGCGGTTCGGTTGCCGCATGCGCGATCATCGCGCAGGCAGTGCGTTCGGCACTCTCGATCAGAGGCTTAATCAACGAGGCCTCCGGCAGGTTCCGCCAATATCGCTTCGGCATTTCGGTCTGCATGGCCTTCACCTTCAGCCGGGCGGGATTGAAGATGCTGGCGTAGTAACGCCGCCAGGTTTCCTCCAGCCGATCCTCGGTCGGCGCCTCGGCCTTGGCTACCCCCGGCGTGATCGAAACGGCATGGCCATCCCAATGCGCGCAGACGTCAGGCGTCAGGATCGACCAGGGCATGTCGGCAAAGCGCCGGGCGAAGAACGGCGCGGCCAGCTCCACGATATGATGCTCCGGCTCGAACCAGGCGACGAAATGCGATTTCTGCTCGCGCCCGATTTCACGGAAGCGCACAAAAGCGTGCATCTTGTGCTCGTCGCGGTGCACGGCCTTTGCCATCGCCGCGACCTCAGCCACGTCAGGATCGGTCGCAACGACAAGCAGGTCGTGGTTGCCGCGTAGCCGCCACAGCAGGCGATAGAGGATAGCAAAGCGTTCGCTATTGCGATGCAGGATCGCGGCTTTCACCAGCTCGACGAATTTGGCCGGGACGTTGAAAGTCGCATTTGGCGGGTCGGGCAGTGGGGTGGTCGATTCAAACAATTCAGGCGCGTCGCCTTGCACCCGCCATGTCACGTCGGCCGGGCTCACGTCATTCAGCACCAGCGTCCGTGCCGCTTTGCGCCAGCCGTCAAAATCGGTTTCGCTGTCGAGGGTGATGGTGTGCATATCTCTCCTCCTCGTCATTGCGAGCGAAGCGAAGCAATCCACGTCTCCGCTTGCCGAGATATGGATTGCTTCGTCGCGTTCGCTCCTCGCAATGACGGTTGTGGCTAAAACCCAAACCCCAATTGCGTCGCCTTCGGCCTGAATCGTTCCGCCAGCTTCGCTCCGTCGAGCAGATGCGGTGAGGGGCGGTGATCGCTGAGAACGATGAACGGCAGCGCCTTATTCCTCGGGATGTGCAGCCGGGCGAGATCGGCCGCACGGATCGATGTGACGCGGCGCGAGGCGATGATGCGATCGACGGCCTTGCGGCCGAAGCCCGGCACGCGCAGCAGGTCCTCGCGGCTGGCCCGGTTCACATCGAGCGGAAACCGGTCGCGGTGCCGCAGTGCCCAGGCAAGTTTCGGATCAATATCGAGCGACAGCATGCCGGCGCTCTCGTCGACGATCTCGCCGACGTCGAAGCCATAAAACCGCATCAGCCAGTCGGCCTGATAAAGCCGGTGCTCGCGGACCAGCGGAGGAGCCGATAGCGGCAACGCGCGGCTGGCATCCGGGATCGGGCTGAAGGCGGAATAATAGACGCGCTTGAGTTTGTAGGAGCCATAGAGATTGGCGCTGGTATGGAGAATGGTTTTGTCGTCGGCCGCATCCGCACCGATGATCATCTGCGTGCTCTGGCCGGCCGGAGCGAAGCGCGGCGGCTTTGCCTTTGTTACGGTCTTGTTGTTGTTATTGTTGTCCTGCGCTTCATCGAGCTTGAGCCGCAATCGGCCCATGGTGCGGCGGATCGCGCGCACGTCCTTTTCCGGCGCGAGTTTAGCGAGGCTGGCTTCCTCAGGCACTTCGATGTTGATGCTGAGCCGGTCGGCATATCTGCCGGCCTCGGTGATCAGCGCATCATCGGCTTCCGGAATGGTTTTCAGATGGATGTAGCCGCGGAAGTGATGCTCCTCGCGCAGTTTTCGCGCGACCGACACCACTTGCTCCATGGTGTAGTCGGCACTGCGGATGATGCCGGAGGAGAGAAACAGGCCTTCGATGTAATTGCGGCGATAGAAGTCGATCGTCAGCTTCACGACCTCGTCGACGGTGAAGCGTGCCCGCGGAACGTTCGAAGAAGTGCGGTTGACGCAATAAAGGCAATCGTAATTGCAGGCATTGGTGAGCAGGACTTTGAGTAGCGAGATGCAGCGGCCGTCCGGCGCGTAGGAATGGCAGATGCCCATGCCGGGCGCGGTCGAGCCGAGGCCCTTGCCGTCGCGGGAATCCCGCTTCTCGGTGCCGCTGGAGGCGCAGGAAGCGTCGTATTTGGCGGCATCGGCCAGGATTTCCAGCTTGCGTTGCACGTCCATCCTTGAATCCCTTTGATTCCGCTTATGAATCGCCCCAGTAGTAATCCCGATTGACTCTGCCGGGCCTGTTAGCTTTATATTAGAACATATCATGAACAAATGAGCCAGCAGCGGGTTCATTTCAAAACCAGCAATGGCCCACAATTTCCAAGGAGCGGCGCATGACCGGCGCGCGCATGAGCACGCTTGCGCGTTTGCGCGGCCGCATCGAGCGCATCGAGGCGGGCGCGGATACGCACGCGCTTCACAAAGTGGCGCTCGGCCATGCCGAGGCCGATGCGACGCTGTGCGGCGGCCTTGCCCGCGCCGCGGTGCATGAAGTCTTTGCCGAAGGACATCAGGGTGCGGCGGCGACGGGATTCATCGCGGGCCTTGCGGGACGGGTGACATCGCGCCGGCCGCTGGTCTGGGTTCGGCAGGATTTTTCGGAAATCGAATCCGGCGCGCTGTCGATGAGCGGGCTCGCCGAACTCGGCCTCGATCCGCGGCTGCTGGTAACCGTGCGCGCCGCCGATGCCGACGCCGCGTTGCGGACCGCCGCCGACGCGCTGGCCTGCGATGCGCTGGGCGCCGTGGTGCTGGAAGTCTGGGGCGAGCCGCGCCAGCTCGATCTCGTCGCCAGCCGCAAACTGACTTTGGCAGCGCAGGCCTCCGGCGTCACCGCATTGCTGCTGCGGCTCGCGGCGACGCCGCAGCCCTCGACCGCGGAGACAAGATGGATCGTGCGCGCGGCGCATTCGCCGCCATCAGCACCCTGGCATGCGTGGGGCGCGCCGGTGTTCGACGCCGAGCTCGTTCGTAACCGTCATGGCCCGGTTGGGCGGTGGATCATGGAATGGAAATGTGATGAGTGCCTTTTCAGCGAACCGGCGGCGAATCCTCAGCCTGTGGCTGCCACGCCTGCCCATCGACCGCATCAAGCGCCAGCTTACGCAGGGCAGCGTCGCGCGAGTTGAAAATAATTTTCACCACGCGGATGCTGCGCCGCCCCCTCTCCCGCTTGCGGGGGAGGGTCGGGGCGGGGGTGTCTCCGCGAGTCATGCTGTTCGTGTGTCCCCGCGAGCGGGAGAGGTGCCAGCCCCCACCGTCGTCGTCGCCAAGCAAAACAACGCGCTGCAGATCTATGCGCTCGACGATCTCGCGGCGCGCTCCGGCCTCGAGATCGGCCTGCCGCTCGCCAATGCCCGGGCGATCTGTCCGGAATTGACGGTGTTCGATGCCGATCCGGTTTCGGACGCCAAGACGCTTGGCGATATCGCCGACTGGTGCGATCGCTTCACGCCGCTGGTGGCGCTTGATCCCCCGCACGGGCTGTATCTCGACATCACCGGCTGCGCCCATCTGTTCGGCGGCGAGCGCGTGCTGCTGCAGACCCTGTGCGGCGCGCTGACCCGCAGGGGTTTTGTCGTCAGCGCTGATATCGCCGGCACCTCGATCTGCGCCCGTACGATGACGCGCCATGCGTCAGGGAAAATCATTGCCGATGGGGGGGAGGCCGACGCCGTCGCTCCGCTGCCGGTCTCGGCGCTCGGCGCCGATGCCGCCATCACCAGCGGCCTGCGCCGCGCCGGGCTGAAAACCATTGGCGACGTCGCCGCGCGCGGGCGCCACGAGATCACGGCGCGATTTGGCGCCGGCTTCACGACTTTGCTCGAACATGCGCTGGGGCAGGGCGATGCGCCGATCAGCCCGCGAAAACCCTTGCCGGATTACATCGTCGAAAAACGCTTTCCCGAACCTGTCGCGACCGACACCGTGATCGCGATCAACCTGTCCTCGCTCGCAGGCATGCTGGTCACCGCGATGGACAAGCAAGGCAAGGGCGCGCGGCGGTTGGAGGCGAGTTTCTTCCGCACCGACGGCGCGGTGCGCAACATTACGGTCGATACCGGCCGTCCGGTGACCAGGCCTGAGGTGATCGACCGGCTGTTTCGCGAGCGGCTCGATGCCTTGAGCGATCCGCTCGATCCCGGCTTCGGCTTTGACCTGATACGCCTGTCCGCCAGCCGCACCGAAATCGTGGTGCAGCAGCAGCGCGATCTCGACGCCAATGTCCATGACAATGACGAACTGGCCGCCCTGATCGACCGCATCGCGGCGCGGATCGGGGGAAAGCGGGTCGTCGTGCATCTGCCGCAGGACACCCATATCCCGGAACGCGCGGTGCTGTCGGTATCAGCGCAGCATCATCTGGCGGCCGCGACGCAAGCCGCCTGGCCGGAGCGGATCGAAAGCGAGCCGCCATTGCGGCCGCTGCGGCTGTTCGAAAGACCTGAGCCCATCAACGTGCCGTTTGCATCCGTGCCCGACGGGCCGCCGCATCAATTTACCTGGCGGCGCGTCACCCATGCGGTGGTGCGGGTGGAAGGCCCCGAACGCATCGCGATGGAATGGTGGAAGCAGAATGGCGAGGCGCTGACGCGGGATTATTTCCGCATCGAGGACGCGGAAGGGCTGCGGTTCTGGATTTTTCGCGATGGGCTTTATGAGGGCGAACTCAAAAGCGATGCGGAGGGCGAGCCTGTGCTGCCGAAATGGTTCGTGCACGGGCTGTTCGCATGAATAACCCCGGTGCGCCAGCACCTGCCTATGCCGAGATCGGCATCACCACGAACTTCTCCTTCCTGCGCGGCGGATCCGATCCGCGCGCCTATGTGCAGGAGGCGAGCCGGCTTGGTATTCCCGTGATCGGGATCGCCGATCACAACACGCTGGCCGGCGTGGTGCGCGCCTGGAAGGAGCTCGACAACCCGGAACTTCTACACAAGCCAAAGCTTCTGATCGGTTCGCGCCTCGTCTTCATGGACGGCACGCCGAATATTTTTGTTTATCCGTGCGACCGTGCTGCCTATGGCCGGCTATGCCAACTGCTTACCCGCGGCAAACGCGGCGGCGATGCCGAGCGGATCGCCAAGGGCGAGTGTCATCTGAAACTGGATGACCTCCTGGAATTTTCCGAGGGCCAGCTCTTGGTGCTGACGCTGCCGCATCGTTTCGATTCGGCCGGCACCTTGAAAATCCTGGACCGCCTGAAGGATAGCCGCGCCGATGGCGTGTGGCTGGCCGCAAGCCTCCTGTACCGTGGCGACGACCGCCGCCGGCTGGCGCGGCTGCATCTGGTATCGCTGACATCAAAGGTGCCGCTGCTGGCGACCAACGAGGTGCTGTACCACGATGCCGCCCGCCGCCCGCTGCAGGACGTGCTGACCTGCATCCGCGAGAAGACGACCATTGATGCCGTCGGCAAGCGGCTCGAGGCCAATGCGGAACGCTATCTCAAGCCGCCGCATGAAATGGCGCGGCTGTTTCGCGATCTGCCGGACGCGATCGCGGAAACCATGCGCTTTGCCGGCCGCATCAATTTCTCGCTCGACCAGCTCAAATACCAATATCCGGACGAGCCGGTGCCGCCGGGCAAGACCGCGCAGCAGCATCTGGAAGACCTGACATGGCAGGGTGTCGACCGTTATTTTGGTGAAGAGATCGATGACACGCTTCGCGCCACCTTGCGCAAGGAGCTGGCGCTGATCGCCGAGCTCAACTACGCGCATTATTTCCTCACCGTGCACGACATCGTCCATTATGCGCGCAGCCAGAACATCCTTTGTCAGGGCCGGGGATCGGCGGCGAATTCGGCGGTCTGCTATGTGCTTGGGATCACCTCGGTCGATCCGACCAAGGTCGATTTGCTGTTCGAGCGGTTCATTTCCAAGGAACGGCTGGAGCCGCCCGACATCGACGTCGACTTCGAGCACTCGCGGCGCGAAGAGGTGATGCAATATGTCTACCGGCGCTACGGCCGCCACCGCGCCGCGATCATTGCCACCGTCATCCATTACCGGCCGCGCAGCGCGATCCGCGATGTCGGCAAGGCGCTGGGGCTGACGGAGGACGTCACCGCGGCTCTGGCCGATACGGTGTGGGGCAGCTGGGGCAAGGGCCTCAACGAGATGCAGGTCCGGCAGGCCGGGCTCGACCCCAAAAATACGATGATCGAGCTCGCGGTGGCGCTTGCTGCCGAACTGATCGAATTCCCCCGGCATTTGTCGCAGCATGTCGGCGGCTATGTGCTGACGCAGGATCGGCTCGATACTTACGTGCCGATCGGCAACGCTGCGATGGACGACCGCACCTTCATCGAATGGGACAAGGACGACGTCGACGCGCTGCACATGATGAAGGTCGACGTGCTGGCGCTGGGCATGCTGACCTGCATCCGCAAATGCTTTGATCTCATCGCGGATCACAAGGGTGAGCGATACGAGCTGGCCGATATCAAATCGGAGGACGACGACGAAGTTTATCAAATGCTGCAGAGGGGTGAATCGCTCGGCGTGTTCCAGGTCGAAAGCCGCGCGCAGATGAACATGCTGCCGCGCCTGAAGCCGCGGACCTTCTACGATCTCGTCATCGAGGTCGCGATCGTGCGGCCCGGCCCGATCCAGGGCGACATGGTGCATCCCTATCTCAAGCGCCGCAAAATGCGGCCTGAGGATATCGAATATCCCTATCCGAAGGGCGGCAACAAGGATGAGTTGCGCAACGTCCTGCATAAAACATTGGGCGTACCCTTGTTCCAGGAACAGGCGATGCGTATCGCGATCGAGGCGGCGGAATTTACCTCCGAGGAAGCCAACGGATTGCGCCGCGCCATGGCAACGTTCCGCAATCTCGGAACCATCGGCAAGTTCGAAGCCAAGATGGTCGGCAACATGATCCGCCGCGGCTACGATCCCGAATTCGCCAATAATTGCTTCAACCAGATCAAGGGTTTTGGCTCTTACGGTTTTCCGGAAAGCCATGCCGCGAGTTTTGCGCAGCTCGTCTATGTCTCGTCATGGCTCAAGCATTACCATCCCGACGCGTTCTGCTGCGGGCTCTTGAACTCGCAGCCGATGGGCTTTTACGCGCCTGCGCAGATCGTCGGCGACGCCCGCAAGAACGGCGTCGAGGTGCGCGGGATCGACGTGTCGCACAGCTTTGCGCAGAACACGCTGGAAGAGGGCGAAGGAAAATATTGCGCCGTGCGGCTCGGGTTCAGGCAGATCGATGGTTTCAAATGGGCCGATCCGGATGAGGAGGGGTTGAAGGCCTCTCAGCTGTCGTTCCGGGGCACGCGAAGCGTGAACCCGGAACCTCGAGATTCCGGGTTCGCTGCTATCGCAGCGCCCCGGAATGACGGTGGGACCGACGACTGGGCCGACCGCATCATCGCCGCCCGCGCGCGCCGCCCTTTCACCTCGCTGGAGGAGTTCGCCCGCGACACGGCACTGCCAAAACGCGCGCTGATCCTGCTGGCGGATGCCGATGCGTTCCGCTCCATCGGGCTCGATCGCCGCGCCGCGCTGTGGGCGGTGCGCCGGCTGCCGGACGATGTGCCGCTGCCGCTGTTCGAGATAGCGGTGGCGCGCGAGCAGCCCGACGAAAACGCCAAACCGCTGCCTGACATGCCGCTGCCGGAGCAGGTGGTCGCCGACTACCAGACCATCCGGCTGTCGCTGAAGGGCCATCCGATGGAATTTTTGCGCGCGAAGTTTTCAAAGGAGCGCATCGTGCCTTGCGAACATATCGCGCATCGCAACGACCGGCGTCATGTCCGCTGCGCCGGCGTGGTGCTGGTGCGGCAGCGTCCGGGCAGCGCCAAGGGCGTCGTCTTCATGACGCTGGAGGATGAAACCGGGATCGCCAACATCGTGGTGTGGCCGGCGGTGATGGAAAAGTACCGCAAGGAAGTGATGGGCGCGCGCCTGATCCTGGTCGAGGGCTACATCCAGAGCAGTCCGGAACACGTGACGCATCTGGTCGCGCAGCGGCTGTTCGACCGCTCGCACGATCTGATCGGTCTGGCCAACGATGCACTCAGCCGCAAGCATCCGGTGCCGGCGGGCCCTGCGCTGATCGAGCCGCTCAACGACGACCGCCGCGACCACCCCGAGACATCGGCGCAAAAGATCCGCCATCCGCGCAACGTCCGCATCCTGCCACCGTCGCGGGATTTTCATTGAGGTGCGGAGCCATGACACCCTTAAAAAGGCACGCCTTAAAAAGGCACGCCTTAAAACGGCATGCCGCAAAAATAAAATGGCCGCTGGAGATGAATCCAGCGGCCGCCCGGGAAGAACAAAATTGATTGTTTAAGAATCCTCTAGCCCCCGGTGACCTTAATTTTAGCCGACGCGATGCGATGCTTCGAGTCAAAATTGGCCGACCTGCTGCAGAAGCGCTGGTAACGTTACCTGCCGGTCTCACCCAAATGGGGGTGGCGTTGGAGGGGTCCTTGTCGGAACCTGCAGCAGCGCAGAATCGGGTCGGTGGAACTCGTCTTGCACGCCGGTTTCGAAGCACGTGGCGGAAGTGGCATAGGCTGACCAATGGGGACGAAGGTGGACGTTGGCCGGTTGCAGTCGATCAGCAACCGGCTGGGCGATGCAGTGATCGATCCTGCGATGTGGCCTGCCTTGATGCAGGACATTTGCAGCGCCAGCAACTCAGCGTCGGCATGCCTGCTGCAAAGCGACGTCCGGACGCCCGACGTGCCGATGACGGAGTCCGGGCGGGAATTTTTCAAATCCTATTTCGACAATCGCTTCCACGAAAACGACATCCGCGCGGCGCGCGCCGTGCCGCTGTTGCTCGCGGGCCGTCAGATCGTCAGCGACCAGGACATCTTCAGCTCCGAAACCGAAATGCTTCGTGATCCGCTTTACGCGCATGCGAACAATTTCGGGCTGCGCTGGTTCGCGGCCGTGGGATTTTTTGCAGGCTCCGCGTTGTGGGGTTTTTCCATCCAACGCACGATCGGTGAGGGAGCTTTTGAAGAATCCGAAAAGGCGGCGCTTGCCGCCCTGTCCCAGCGATTGACCGAGACCGCCACGCTTTCCACCGCGGTAGGTAGGGGCGTGCTGTCCGGCATCACCAATGCACTGGCCTTCATCAAGCGCGCCGCGATCGCGCTCGACCGGTTCGGATCGGTCATCGACATCAATCCGTCTGCGGAAGCCGCCCTTGGCGGCGATATAAGGATCATCGGGCAGCGCCTCGTCATATCAGACAGGCGGGCCCAAGCGACCTTCAATAATTTCCTCGATCGGCTGAGAACCGCCTCCGACGTCGATGCGCTCGGCGTCGCGCCCATCGTGGTCCGCCGCGCCGGCAAGCCGCCGATCGTCGTCCGTGTGCTGCCGGTCGACGGCGCGGCGCGCAGTCCGTTTCTCGGGGCCCGCGCCATTCTCATCCTCTCCGGCTTCGATGAAGGCGAGGCCGAACAGTTGGCGATGCTGCGCCAGGCCTTCCACCTGACGCCATCGGAGGCGCGCATTACCCTGTGTCTGGCCGGCGGCAAGTCGCTGGAAGAAGTCGCGCAGGAAATGGCAATAGCGCATGAAACCGCGCGGTCGCATCTGAAGGCAATCTTCCGCAAGACCGAGACCCACCGGCAAGGCGAGCTGATTGCGCTGGTCAGCCGCCTGCGATAAGGCGTTGACCACACGCCGCCTGCGAAAAGGCCGAATGGGGGTTTCATGATGGCTCGATTGGCCGCGCCGGCCATGCTGGTTCTGATCGCCACCACCTTGGCCGCGTATGCCCAGCCCGCTGACAAGCGAACATGGCGGCTCCGGACCGTGGATGGCCAATCCATGCTGTCCTACGGCACAGACAACGCCGAAGACACGCCGATCACGTTCCGTTGCAAACCGGGCCAGGGCGTCGTGAAGGTCTTCATCAACGAGACCGGCAACGGCGTGAAGCCGCGCCAGGCGATGTCGGCGTCGCTGATCGCCGGGAGCGTCACCGCGAAACTGCAGGGACGGACGCTTGTGAACGAGGAAGCCGGCACGCCGAGCTTCGATGGCTCGCTTCCGGGCAGCGATCTGCTGTTCCCGGCGCTGCGGCAGGCGAAGTCGCTGGTGATGGTGGTGGGGCCTTCGCGCCAGCAGGTCCCGCTTCGCGAACTCGGCGACAAGGCGGACAAGTTCGAGGGCCTGAGTCGGAAGCGCTAGACCATGATCAGTTTAGGTTGAAGCGGCCCACTCGCATCCTATCGCGTCATCCTGAGGTGCGCGCTCTTGCGCGCCTCGAAGGATGAGAAGCGCCCGTGGCCCATCCTTCGAGGCTCGCTCCGCTCGCGCCTCAGGATGACGTGTCCCGATTCGGTTCAAAATCATCGTGCTTTAGTGAAAAAGGCCGCCAGGCGAGGCGGCCTCATTCGTGACCGGTGGAACATGGCGGCCCGTCGCCGCCGAGACCAAAATCTTGCGCAAATCGAGAAGTGTTAGTGGTAGGTGCCGAGCGTCGGCCGGGTCCAGATGTCCTGCATGATCCATCCGCCAACGGCGCGCTCCGCAAGCATCTTCGCAAGCCTGGAGTCCATCGCGCCGCCCACCACGATATCGAGCTGCGCGTCGTCGATCAGGGCCGACTGGTCGTTGCGATCTGAATTCCTGGACTTGGTCATTGCCGTCTCCCGTTTTCCCTGCAGCGAGACCATTCCCGCCATCCCTGATGACAGGGATACGACGCGTGCCGGGGCGCCACCGTGACGCATGTCACACAGCACGCGGGGCTATGCCGCGGCGCTAACTCCCTGCACGTACCGCTGCAAACAGCCCTTCCGGTTCCTCCAGTTCGACCAGCTTCTTCTTTTCGATCAGCCAGAAACGATTGCCCACGGTCCGCACGAAGTTGCGGTCATGTGACACCAACAGGCAGCTTGCCTGATGAACCATCAGTTCAGCCTCCAGTGCTTCCTGCCCCTCGATATCCAGATGATTGGTGGGTTCATCGAGCAGATAAAAGTTTGGCTGGGCAAGCCGCAGCAACAGCATGCCCAGACGCGCCTTCTGTCCGCCGGAAAGCAGGCCGATCGGACGTCCCTGCATCTCGATCGAGAGGCCGGCGCCTGCGAGCAACGTGCGCGCACGCTGATCGCCGACATCGAAGCGGCGGATGATCGTGTGTGTCGGAGTGTCGGCATCGGCAAGACCGGCAAGAGCCTGATCGCAATAGCCGAGAACGAGCGACTGCGTGGCCTTGATGCCGGCGTGCACCGCGTCTCGATTTTCGATTGCCGCGCGCAGCATGGCGACGAAGCGGGTCTTGCCTGCCCCGTTCAATCCCAGCAACACGATCCGGTCTCCCTTGCAGATGAACTGCTTGCCGGTCCGAAACAGCAGCCTGCCATCCGGCGTCTCGACCGTGGCGTCGTCCAGCGTCACCATCACCTTGGCGTGGGTTCCGCGATTGGCAAGCCTGATTGTGCCTGCGGATCGTTCGAGATGCCCGGGCTTTGCCGCATCTTCCAGTTTTTCGGCCCGCTGCTTCAACTGCCTGGTCTTTGACAACAGCAGGTCGCTGCCGGAATTGATGCCGATGTTATTGAGCTTCGCAGCCTGCTGGCGCAGCTGTTGGGCCGTCTTGAGGTCATGCTGGTAGCGCCGCTCGTCGGAAGCGTCCACTTCGCGGAGTGCGGCGCGTGCCCGCGTATAGGGCAATGAAAACAGCTGCGACTGCTCCGGCCGCAGGAACAGCGTCCGGTTCGTGGTCGCATCGAGAAAGGCGCGGTCGTGGCTGGATATGACGACGGGCATCTCGCGCGGCAGTGCGTTCAGCCAGTTTTCAAGCTGGCTGATCCTGGTGAGGTCGAGATGGTTGGTCGGCTCGTCGAGCAGCAGCACGTCGGCCTCCGTCATCAGCACGCGCGCAAGCATGGCAAGCCGCTGCCAGCCGCCGCTCAACTGTTTCAGCGGCCTCTGCCGCAACGCCTCGGGCACCCAAAGCGATTCCAGGGCAACATCGACCCGCCAGCGTTCGCTGTGGCGTTGTTCGGCCGAGAGCGCCTCGAGCACGGCTTCATAGAGGGGGGTCTCCATCAGAGCTTCCGGCACGTTCTGCTCGACACAGCCCACCGTCAGCCCGCGCGACCTTGTGATTTCGCCCTCGCTCGCTTCCATGGTGCCGGCCATGCAGCGCAGCAGGGTGGATTTTCCGCGACCGTTGGCGGCGACCAGCCCGATCCGGTCGCCGGGATTGACGACGAGGTTCAGCCGGGAAAACAGCGGCGCGCTCAGCGTCACGCCGAGATTGCGGATCGTAATAAGCGTCATGATCGTTCTCTGGTCTTGCCGGCGATCACGATATCCGGGGCACGCAGCCATCGTCGGATGTCGGTGTCGAAGCGCGGCGATGAATGAGAATGCGGCGGGAGCGCAATAGCGCGCAACGCCGCATGGCCACGAAGGGCAGACCAGGAAGAAGTTCAGAAGTCTCTGGTCAGCCCTGCAAACGCATTTGCAGGGCGTTGACCGGGCCACGCTGGCGATAGTGCCGGAAGAACGTCATCATCGCGCGGCCCTCCTTTCAGGATTGAGTGACGTCAAAATAACGCGCTCCGCACAGGAGAGCAAGTCTCGCCGAGTCAATCGTCAAGTCACCCGGCAACTGGCGGCGGGTAACGTATCAGAAATTCACCCGGTTCGAGATCGCGCCGTCGACGATGAGGTTAGACCCCGTCGTGAATGACGATACCGGGCTTGCGAGGAACACGGCAGCGTTGGCGATTTCCTGCGGCGTCGCCATGCGGCCGGTCGGGTTGCGCGTCAGCGCATCCTGATAGCGCTTCGGCATGTTCTGCTCGATCATGTTCCAGACGCCGCCCTTGAAATAGACCGTGCCGGGCGACACCACGTTGACGCGGATTTTCTTCGAGGCGTATTGCCGCGCCAGGCCCTTGGCCATGTGGACCAGCGCCGCCTTGATCGGACCGTAGGAGCTGGCGTTGTCGGCCTGTGCCGCCGAAACCGACGAAATGATCACAAAGGCGGCGTCGCCGCTCTTCTCGCCGCTCGCTTCGAGGAACGGCCGCGCGGCTTCGAACGCATTGACGGCGCCCAGCACGTCGAGCCGGAAATTCTGCTCCCAGGATGCGACATCGCCACCTTGCGCCATGGCGCCGGCATTGGAGAACAGCATGTCGATGCCGCCGAGTTCGGAAGCTGCGCCGCCGATCCATGATTTCAGTGCCGCCGCGTCGGTGATATCGACGGAAGCGCCGGTGGCCTTGACGCCGCGCGCCTTCAGTTCTGCAACGGCGCTTGCGACCTGATCGGCGTTACGCGCGCAAACCGCGACATTGCCGCCTTCGCCGGCCAGCGTGTCGGCAATCGCCCGCCCAATGCCGCGCGTGCCGCCAAGTATGACCGCGTTTTTTCCCTTCAAGCCCAGATCCATTTTGTTTTTCCTTTGTTGTCTCGCGGGCACTGTAGCAGAACCGCAGGGCAGGCAAAGCGATCCTTACGCAAGACGCGATACATCACAGCGTCCAGGCCCTTCTCGGCGTCGTCGAAGCTTGATTTGGATGTCGCTCTCTCCTCGTCATTGCGAGCGGAGCGAAGCAATCCATATTGCCCCAAGCCGTTCCATGGATTGCTTCGCTGCGCTCGCAATGACGGTTAGGTGCGACAAATCAACTCGACGGGCAAATCAGTTCTGAGTTTCAGAAATCGTGTCAAGTGGAGAATTTCTGCAAATCAAAAATATTTCTGTTGCTGGCCGGCCCAAATCAGTGCGCATCTATCGCCATCCCGTCCTACTCAGAAGGGCGTCGGCCGTCGTCACGGACGTTGGGCGGGTTGCGATGGACGCTGGTTTACGCCTCGACGAGGGCGTGGATGAGCGTACGGCAAAACCGTGTGGTCCTGGCGCCCGTTGCTGGCGTCAAGCCGTCGGCTAAGCGTGAGCTGAACCGGCGGTGACGGAGTCAACCAAGAACTCGTCTCCGGGGAGATCACGGCATAAGCCGTAAAGCCATTGCGCAGGGAAGGCCGGGTGTTCTCCGCTGCCCTGTATGCTCGTGTGCAGCATTTTTAGTGCAAACCGCACACGGGACCGCGGGTGCAGCGCGCACCCGGTCTTCCCTGCGCCCTCTGTATTTAGGGCGGGAAGTTTCTGGCAAACCTCGGGCGCAACGCGTCGCGAGAATGCGAAGTTGTGTTTTGGATGTTGGTGCAGCAACAAACACCGCCGTCGTCCCGGCCTTGAGCCGGGACCCATAACGACAGGGAGAAGTTTTGCGAACGGTCTCTGTTACCGAGCCTTATCGAGAGATCACGCGGTATGGGTCCCCCGATGCGCAATTGCGCATCTGAGTTCGCCGGGACGACGCACGGAACGAGTGCGCAATTACGCACCAAGCCGGGACGACGGGGAGGTTACTCCGGCGCCGCACCGACCGGTGGCCCACCAGGCGGCCGGTGCAGGAAGGTGATCGTCGCATAGGCGCCGACCCAGGAGCCGACCGCGGCAAACGCCACATAGACCCAGTTCTCGGTGTAGCTGATGACCGCATACGACGAGAGCAGATACCAGATGCTGCTCCAGGTCGCCGCCGGCACGCGCTTGCGCGCCACCACGGCCGAGGTGAACATGACATAGACCGCATCGGTGGCGGCGGTTGCGAGCAGGACCGCACCGGCGGTCAGGGGTTCGACGGCGGCCATTGCAACTCCTTCGTGCAGTTAAGGCGTAGCCCGGATGGAGCGCAGCGAAATCCGGGAGGATTTCGCCAAGCGGATCGCTCTACCCGGATTGCGCTACGCTCCATCCGGGCTACGTTGCGATGCCAAGGAAAGACTAGGGAAGAGACATGCCGATGCAAAGCCCGCAAGAAATTCTCGGCGATATCTGGACCTCGGCCGGCGGCGAGGCTTCCGCGCTCGACGCCATCAAGCTGACCGGCGAAGAGCCGCAGCTGCCGTCGTCGTTTCGGGTCGCCGCCGCAGCACAAGCGAGCGTCGCCGCGACGGGGCTCGCCGCCGCCAAAATCTGGAAATTGCGCAGCGGGCAATCGCAGGACGTTACCGTCGACATGCGCCATGCCGTGGTCGAATGCCGCTCCGAGCGTTACCTGCGCGTCGACGACAAGCCGCCGCCGCCGGCCTGGGACGCGATCGCCGGCGTCTACAAAACAGGCGACGCGCGCTTCGTGCGGCTGCATACCAATTTCCCGCATCACCGCGACGCCGTCTGCAAGGTGTTGAACTGCAAGCCGGAGCGCGACGAGGTCCAGGCCGCGCTGATGCAATGGGATGGCGAGGCGTTCGAGACCGCGGCCTATGCCGCTGGCGGCGTGGTGTCGATGATGCGTTCATACGACGAATGGTCGGTAACGCCGCACGCCAGGGCGCTTGCCGGATTGCCGCTGATCACAATCGAGAAGATCGGCGACGCCGCGCCAAAACCGTGGCCGAAGGGCGATCGGCCGCTCGCCGGCCTTCGCGTGCTCGATCTGTCGCGCGTGATCGCGGGTCCCGTCGCGGGTCGCACGCTCGCTGCCCACGGCGCCGACGTGCTGTTGATCTCAGGTCCAAATCTGCCGGCGATTCCCTGGCTTACGATCGATACCGGGCGCGGCAAGCTGACGAGCTTTGTCGAACTCAAGAGCGAACAAGGCCGCGCGGTGTTCCGCGATCTGGTGGCGCAGGCCGATATTATTTCGCAGGGCTACCGGCCGCGCGCGATCGCCGGCCTCGGCTTCGCACCGGAAGAGGCGGCCCGTATTAGTCCGGGGATCGTCTATGTGACGCTGTCGGCCTATGGTCATGCCGGTCCCTGGGCGGAGCGCCGCGGTTTCGACTCGCTGGTGCAGACGTCCACGGGCTTCAACCATGCCGAAGGGCAGGCGGCCGGCGTCGACGGGCCCAAGGAACTGCCGGCGCAGATGCTGGACCACGCCACCGGTTACCTCATGGCGTTCGGCGCCATGATGGCCAAGACGCGGCAGTCGCGCGAAGGCGGCAGCTGGCACGTTCGGGTGTCGCTGGCGCAGACCGGCCGGTGGCTGTGGAATCTCGGTCGCGTCGCCGATGGCTTCAAGACCGGGGATTTGAAGGGAGAAACCGTGATGCCTTTTATCGAGGAGGGGACTTCCGGCTTTGGTGCACTGCGGTCGGTCCGGCACTCGGCGCTGTTGTCGGAAACCCCTGCGTTCTGGGCCCGCCCGGCGATGCCGCTTGGCAGCCACCTGCCGCAATGGCCGGCACGCGAGTAGGTATTTTCAGCCGGCGTTCATGCGGACCTCTCCAAAAATTAACGGCCGCGCTCGTTTTTTAGCTTGTTTGGAACTCCGATTAGGCACTATTAGCGGGTGAGGCAAATTGTCGCCATTGCTGAGTTGAACAGACCGCATGCGTAATGGATTAATTAAGCAAATTCAGCTACTTACCCGCCGGCGACCGGCGCTGGTGATAGCCTTGCTCGCGCTTGCAGGCGCGGGCGTCTATGGATTCCTGCAGTTCAGCGCGACCCAGCCCAAGCATTCCGAAGTGTCCAGTCAGTCCCGCAAGGGAGGACAGCAGCGCTACAAGCTGTCGCCGGCCGAATGGGCCAGCCTGACCATCCAGCCTGTTGCCACGCGTGGCTTCCGTGCCGAGCACGTCACCGAAGGCAAGATCGCGATCGATGAAGATCGCTCGACCCCGGTGTTCTCGCCCTATGCCGGCAGGGTCACCCGGCTTCTGGTCCGGCCCGGCGATAATGTCGTCAAGGGTCAGCCGCTGTTCGTGATCGAGGCTGCCGACAACGTTCAGGCGCAGAACGATTTCATCGGCGCCATGACCGCCATGAACAAGGCAAAGTCCGCGCTCGACCTGGCGCAACTGCAGGGCCAGCGCGCCAAGGATCTGTTCGAAGGCAAGGCCGTTCCGCTCAAGGACTATCAGCAGAGCCAGGCGACGCTGATCCAGGCGCAGAACGACATGCGCTCCTCGCAGACGGCGATGGAAGCGGCGCGCAACAAGCTGCGCATTCTCGGCCTCACCGACGAGGACATCGCGACCTTCCAGGAAAAGGGCCGCATCAATCCGGAAACCACCATCTTTGCGCCGATCGCCGGCACCGTGGTCCAGCGCAAGATCGGCCCCGGCCAGTATGTGAACTCCGGCGCCAGCGATCCGGTCTATGTCATCGGCGATCTCTCCACCGTCTGGATGGTCGCCTTCGTGCGCGAGACCGACGCCGCCAATGTTGCGGTCGGGCAGGACGTCGCGTTCAACGTGCTGGCGTTGCCGAGCCAGGCGCTGTCGGCGCGCGTCAATTACGTTTCCACCGCGATCGATCCGGCGACGCGCCGGCTCTTGGTCCGCGCCACCGTCGACAACACCAATGGCGTGCTCAAGCCGGAAATGTTCGCCAATGTGACGATCTACTCGGCCAGCGATCATCCGGCGGTCGGGGTGCCGAAGACGGCGTTGATCTACGAGGGGGATCAGGTCCGGATCTGGGTCGTGCATGACGACCACACGATTGAACTCCGCCAGATCAAGGCGGGCCTTGCCAATGGCGATCTGGTCGAGGTGGTCGGCAATCTGAAGCCCGGCGAGTTGATCGTGACAAAGGGCGCGCTGTTCATCGACCGGGCTGCGTCCGGCAGCTGATCTCCCGCTCTACTCACTGAAAGCTTCGATCTGGATGGATCGCCTCGTCGCCCTTGCCGTCAGCCGCCGCTATTTGATGGTCGGCATGTTCGTCGCGGTGATGGTCGGCGGCCTGATCGCGTTCAGGCAGCTCAACATCGAGGCCTATCCCGATCCGACCCCGCCGATGGTCGACATCGTGACGCAAAGTCCGGGCCTGTCGTCGGAGGAGATCGAGCGCTACATCACGATCCCGATCGAGACCCAGGTCGCCGGCATCAAGAACCTGCGCACCATCCGCACCATCTCGCTGTACGGCCTGTCCGACGTCAAACTGCAGTTCTCCTTCGACTACACCTATGAAGAGGCGCTGCAGCAGGTATTGAACCGGCTGTCACAGCTCGCGCCGTTGCCGGGCAACGTGCAGCCCGGCATTTCGCCGCTCAGCCCGATCGGTGAAATCTATCGCTACCGGCTGAAAGGGCCGCCGAACTACAGCGTGCTCGACCTCAAGACGCTGCAGGATTGGGTGTTGCAGCGCCGCTTCCGCGCCGTGCCCGGCGTGGTCGACGTCACCGGCTGGGGCGGCAAGACCAAGACCTATGAGCTGCAGGTCGACTTCAACAGACTGGTCGCCAACGGCCTGACACTGCCGCAGGTGCTGCAGGCCGTCAGCAACGCCAACATCAATGTCGGCGGCAACACCGTCAATATCGGCGCGCAATCCGCCGTGGTGCGCGGCGTCGGACTGATCCGCTCGATCGACGACCTCAACAACACCATGGTGTCGCAATCGGGCGGCAATCCGGTGCTGGTCAGCGACATCGCGCATGTCACCATCGGCGAGAAGCCGCGGCTCGGCATCGCCGGCCTCGATCAGGACGACGACATCGTGCAGGGCATCGTGCTGATGCGGCGCGGCGAACAGAGTGCGCCGACCATCACCCGCGTCGAGCAGCTGGTCGCGTCCATCAACAATTCCAGCATCCTGCCGCCCGGCGTGAAGATCGAGCGGATCTACGACCGCAAGGACCTGATCGACATCACCACCCACACCGTGCTGCACAACATGGTGGTCGGGATCATCCTGATCGTGCTGCTGCAATGGCTGTTCCTCGGCGACCTCCGAAGCGCCCTGATCGTCGGTGCGACGATCCCGTTCGCGCTGTTCTTCGCCGTCATCATCCTGGTGCTGCGCGGCGAATCCGCCAATCTGCTCTCGGTCGGCGCGATCGATTTCGGACTGATCGTCGACGCCACCGTGATCATGGTGGAAGCGATCTTCCGCCGGCTGTCGCAGACCACGGCGTTGTCGGAGGCCGAGCGCAGTCAGATCTCCTTCGACACCACGATGGGCATGAAGAGCCACGCCATCCTGTCCGCTTCCGCCGACGTGTCGCGCTCGATCTTCTTCGCCGCCGCCATCATCATCGCCGCCTTCCTGCCGCTGTTCACGCTGAGTGGCGTCGAAGGCAACATCTTCGGGCCGATGGCGCGGACCTATGCCTACGCGCTGGCCGGCGGCTTGCTGGCGACCTTCACCGTCACGCCGGCGCTGAGTGCCATCATCCTGCCCTCGCATATGGAGCACACCGAAACCTGGATCATGCGGCAGCTCGACCGGCTCTATCTGCCGGTGCTGCGATGGGCGGTCGCCAACCGCAGAATCGTGATGGCCGGAGCTGCGGTCCTCGTGATCACGACCATCGTGTTCGCGCGGCTGCTCGGGCTGGAATTCCTGCCCAAGCTGGAAGAGGGCAATTTGTGGATCAGAGCCACGCTGCCGCCGACCATCTCGCTGCAGGAAGGCAATACCTACGTCAACGAGATGCGCAGGCTGATCCGCAGCCGTCCCGAAGTGGAATCGGTGGTGTCGCAGCACGGCCGCCCCGACGACGGCACCGACGCCGCCGGCCTGTTCAATGCCGAATTCTTCGCGCCATTGAAGCCGGCCAGCGAGTGGCCCAACACCCATGACAAGGACGAACTGACCGCGCAATTGCTGGCGCAGTTGCAGGAAAAATTCCCCGGCGTCGAATTCAACTTCTCGCAATATCTGCAGGACAACGTCTCGGAGGCGGTCTCGGGCGTCAAGGGCGAGAACTCGATCAAGCTGTATGGCAACGATCTGCAGGCGCTGACCGACACCGCCAACAAGATCAAATCCGTCCTCGCCACCGTGCAGGGCGTGACGGACCTTGCGGTATTCACCTCGCTCGGCCAGCCCACCGTCCAGATCGATGTCGATCGCGCGCGGGCGGCGCGCTATGGCCTGTCGCCGGGCGATATCAATGCCACCATCAAGGTCGCGGTCGGAGGCGACAGCGCCGGCGACATCTATGAACCCGGCAGCGACCGGCATTTCCCGATCATCGTGCGGCTGGCGCCGGAGTACCGCAAGAGTGCCGAGGCGATCCATAATTTGCGGATCGGCGTCGCCGGGCCGGGCGGTGCGATCACGCAGATCCCGCTCAGCGAGGTCGCGTCAATCAACCTGATCTCGGGCGCCGCTTATATCTACCGCGAAGGGCAGGAGCGCTATCTGCCGATCAAGTTCTCGGTCCGCGAGCGCGATCTCGGCAGCGCGATCCAGGAAGCGCAGGACAAGGTCGCAAGCCGGGTCCAGCTGCCGCCGGGATCGCGGGTCGAGTGGGTCGGCGAATTCGGCAATCTGCAGGACGCCATCAAGCGGCTGTCGATCGTGGTGCCGATCAGCCTGGCGCTGATCGCGGTGCTGCTGTTCTTCAATTTCGGTTCGATGGTCGACACGCTATTGGCGATGAGCGTGATCCCGATGGCGATCTTCGGCGGCGTGCTCGGGCTATTGATCTCGGGAATTCCGTTCAGCGTATCGGCGGCGATCGGCTTCATCGCGCTGTTCGGCATCGCCGTGATGGACGGCATCATCATCCTGTCGCAGTACAATCAATTGATCGATGAAGGTTATGAGCGAATGCGTGCCGTGATCCGCACCGGCGAACTGCAATTGCGGCCGGTGCTGATGACCTGCGTCGTGGCCGGCGTCGGGCTGCTGCCGGCGGCGCTGTCGGCGGGGATCGGCTCACAAGTGCAAAAGCCGCTGGCGGTGGTGGTCGTCACCGGCATGATGTTGGCGCCGATCGTCATCCTGATCACGCTGCCGGTACTGATCTCGGTATTCTCGCGCCGGGCGCGTTGAGGAGAGTGAGCGGTTATGGAATTATGATCGCGACCCGCTCCGGCAAACGGAGCGGGCGGCGATCTCCGGGAAACTGATCTTAGAACCCGTACAGCCGGGCCGGATTGTCGACCAGGATCTTCTTGCGCACGGCGGCATCCGGTGTCCACACCGGAAGCTGGTTGAGCAGGCGTCCGTCGTCGATCTGGAACAGCGGCGTCACGTCGGTAACTTGTTTGCCGGCCGGCGTCACCGAGTCCGGATGCGGCCAGTCCGTGCCCCAGACGATGCGGTCGGCATTGGCTGCGATCAGCGCCTGCGCCAGCGGGGTGCAATCGGCATAGTCGGGGCCGACCTTCGAGGCGCGGTAGGCGCCGGAGATCTTCACATGGGCCTTGCCTGACTTCACCAGCTCCACCAGATCGGCAAAGCCGGGCTGGCCGACGCCGAGCGCAGCCTGCGCGCCGCCGAAATGGTCGAACACCACAGGCACCGGCGACGCCAGGACAAGGTCCTTGATCGCGGTAATCATGGGCAGGCTCGTGAACAGCTGCACATGCCAGCCGCGCGCCTTGATGCGCTCGACGGCGGCGGAGAACCGCGGCCGGCCGACGGTGGGATCATTGACGCCGCCGGTGGCGAGGTTGAGCCGGATGCCGCGGATGCCCGCCTTGCCCATGGCGTCGAGATCGGCTTCCGATGTCTTGTCGTCGATCACGGCGACGCCGCGCGCGGTCGCGCCGCGGGCGGCCATGCCGAACAGGGTGGCGGAGTTGTCGGGTCCGTAGATGCTCGGCGTCACGATCACCACGCGTTCCATCTTGATCGCCTTGTGCAAGGCGGTCATCTCTTCCGGCGAGGCCAGTTCCGGCGTGTAGACGCGGCCGGCGAAGAACGGGAATTTCGCAGGGTCCGTATGGATATGGGTGTGGCAATCGCAGGCGCCTGCAGGAATGTCGAAATTCACCGGCGTCGCCGGCTGGGCTGCCTTGGCAAGGCCGGTTCGGCTGTTCATGGTGACTGCGGCGGCGATCGAGGCAAGCATCATACTGCGTCGCGTCAGCATTGGCGTTCTCCCTGTGCGTTTCGTGTTGTTGATTGTCTGCATCTCGACGGGGCGCGTGGCCGGTCGATCTCGATAGCGTTTCCCTACTTAGTGCGCCGGGCGTTGTTCGCCGCGGCCGTGTGCGAGACTATAGAGCTGCGCGCGTTGCGGGAAGGGCGATTGCTACGTGGGATTGATATGGCCGCCAATCGCGTGGCGCACTTCTCCGGCAACGGCCGCGATCCGTCGAGGCGCAGAACCGGGCAGGGCAATGCGGCAAGCCACGCCTGATGCTTCGCCAAATTGCGGCTCGCCGTACCCTCTTCGTAGCCGGAGGCCCATTCGATGAATTGCGGCAGTTCTTCATCCGAATATCCGGGATTATCGTTCGGTAAGATCAGCACCTTATCGAACCATAAGCCCCGCCATTTGACTAATTATCCACCTGCCGGGACTATCGGACATCACCTGGAATCAATGCATGCGAAAATTTTCACAGAAGTTCAAAACCGGGGCGTCCGTCGCCGCGGTGGTCGTGGTGCTGTTTGGCGTTTACGGCTACCGCAAACTGCAGGCGCTTGCCGCCGATCCCAGCGGCGAAAAGGATTGCGGGCCGGCGGTGGGGGGTGGCGAGCAGGCCAAGATCGATCTGGAGCGGATCAAGGCGATTGCACCGCTGAAAGACGTAAAATGGTCGCAGCTCGGCGGCAGCATCAATGATGCCAGCTGTCTCAACAAGACCGAAATCTACGGCGTGGTCGAGGTGCGCAGCGTTGACGACATCACCAAAACGCTGACGTTTGCGCGCGATAACAAGCTCTCGGTCACGACCGCCGGCGTACGCCACAGCATGGGCGGGCAGGCGTTCCGCAAGGGCGGCATCGTGCTGGACATGCGTGGCTTCAACAAGATCGTGCTCAACGAGAGCCGGCGATCGATCACCGTGCAGCCGGGCGCGACCTGGCACGATATCCAGAACCTGCTGCACCCGCGCTTTGCGGTGCGCGCCATGCAGTCGACCGATATTTTCAGCGTCGGCGGTTCGATCTCGGTCAATGCCCACGGCATGGACCATCAGGCCGGCGCGCTCCGCAAATCGATCAAGTCGATGCGCGTAATGCTGGCGGACGGTACGCTGCGCACGGTGTCGGAAACCGAGAACAAGGAGTTGTTCAACCTCGTGGTCGGCGGCTACGGCCTGTTCGGCGTGATCGTCGAGGCCGAACTCGATATCGCCGACAATCTGGTCTACCAGACCGGACGCCGCATCATGGACTACAAGGAGTTTCCGGGGCTGTTCGCCAAGGAGATTGAGAAGGATGCCAATATCGGCCTGATGTACGGCCATCTCTCGACCGCGCCGAGCAGCTTCCTGCAGGAATTGCTGCTCTATACCTACACCAAGGTCGACGGATCAGATTTCAAGCGCGAACCGCTGGGCGAGGTCTCGGGCACCAAGCTGCGGCGGCTGACGATCAACCTGTCCAAGCAGGGACCGCTGTTCCAGGAGATGAAGTGGCTGTCCGAGAAGCACATCGAGCACCGGATGGAAACCTGCACCGTGACGCGGGCGCAGGCGATCGGATCGGCGGAAGCCTGTCTCGTCAACCGCAACGACCCGATGCACGATTCCGTGCCGTATTTGCGCAACGCGCTGCCCAACGACACCGACATCCTGCATGAATATTTCATCCCGCGCAGCCAGTTCGTCTCCTTTGTCGACGGCATGCGCAAGGTGCTGACCGACAACAAGACCAATTTGCTGAATGCCTCGGTGCGCATCGTGCATCAGGAAGACAACTTCCTGACCTATTCGCCGGAGCCGGCATTCTCGCTGGTGCTCTACATCAACCAGACCACGGATGATGAAGGCAACAAGCGGATGAAGAAGGCGACCGAAGAGCTGATCGATCTCACGATCGCGCACAAGGGCCGGTTTTTCCTGCCCTACCAGCTCTATTATTCGAAGGATCAGTTGCAGCGGTCCTATCCACAGATCAACGACTTCTTCGCGGCGAAGCGCAAGTATGATCCGGCGGAATTGTTCACGAATACGTTCTATCAGAAGTATGCGTCATGACACCCGCGGGTCACAGCTCCGCGATGCGCTTGGGCGGCAGACCGCTGCAGCCTCCGGCTTGCTCCGCGTCCAGCACCAACAGCGCACCTGCCGCATAGAGGCGGGCGACGAAGCCGGCATCGTCGGAGCGGGCGAAGGTGACATAGTCGTTGGCTGCAAGCACGCGTCCGTTGGCTTTGGCGATAATGGCCAGCGCCTGCGCCGGCGGGGCGATGATAGCCATCGACTTGCCCGGCGCCGATCCGAACGTCAAAGCGATCACAACCGCAAGCCAGCCGCACACCACGAGCGCGAAAGCGCCCGCGATCCGGCGTAGTGGCCGCAGCCTGCGATGATGTGGCGCTTCAGTAATCATAGAAATGCTCGATGCTCACGCCCCTGGCCTTGAGGTCGCGGTTGATATCGACGAGACGGTCGATCCTAGCCTTCAGGCCGGCCCTGCGGAAGCCGGGTTTGCCGTCAAGCTCCAGTGAAAACAGTTCCGTGGTTCCTTTGACGTCAAGCTTGGCGGCGTCGGGCGCGATCACGGTGATCAGGATTTCACGGTTGCCGGCGATCTCGGCGAGGCCGTATCCCTGATCCAGCAGGCTCTGCAGGATTTCGGTGAAATCCTTGTAGCGCGGCGTCTGCACCAGCTGCCATTGCGGCGTCAGCGCGCGGATCGGTTTTATGCGCGGCTCCTTCGCCAGTACCGCCGGCGGCAGTGTCGCGACCGCGAACATGATGTCGCGCGGCTCGTCGTCGCCACCGGCATCGAGCGCTTTCTGGATCAGCGCGGCATAACCGACCTTGAGATAGTATTCGGTGCTGAGCGAAAAATACCGTTCCCATGTTCGCAGCGGGCTATCGGTCCGCGCCGAGATCGCCGTCAAGCCATCGAGCTTCTCGCGAAACGGAAATTTGAACCAGGGGACGGTGTAGAGAAACGCGGCATAGTCCTGCATCACCTTGCGCGCGTAGAGGTCTTGCGGGGTTCGTTCCTCGCCCCGGATCCATTCGAACACGCGGCCGATGGTGTTCTCGTAAAATCCCTTGACCGCGTATTCGATCGAGTAGCTGACGCCGATCACATAGATCATGGTTTTGACTTCGGTGAGCGATTCACCGGTCGGCGGCACCGCCTGATTGATGGTGCAGAAGCTTCGCCAGAATCCGAAAATGTGTCCGAGATAGTTGAAATGGCTTTCGCTGGACCGATCGAGGAAGCGGCCGAAATCCTCGAACGAATAGACGATGTACCATTCGGGAAAGGTGAAGAAGGTATTGTTCTGCTTGCGCTGGTAACGCGGCTCATTGATCGCAGGCAGCGTCACCGACGGCGCAGGTGTCGCCGAAGCCGATGAAGAGGGGCGGCACGTGCCCTCGATATAGGCGAGCGGCCCAAGCACCGACACCGCGATCAGGATTGCGATGACGACAAGAGTGCGCCGCAGCCATTTAAGCATGAACGGCGGTCCGCGTGCGCGGCGACAGCAGATAGCCGATCAGGATTGCGACACCGCCGAGGGCGAGATGCGGCGCATTGGTGAACACCCGCGTCATCAGCGGCAAGTCGCGGATGCCGTTGATCAGGATGCCGAAGTCGAGATAGCCCGAGCCGGTGAAGAGGCCGAGCAAGCCGTCGGCAAAGTAGAATGCGCCGAACAATTGGAAGAACAGTTCCGAGGCGCGGCGAGAGGTCAACGCTGCCGCGAGTGCCCACAGCGCGGAAACCAGATGCAGCCCGTCGGCATACCAGGTGCGGCGGAACAGGCCGAAGATCATGTCGTTCTGGTCGATGAAGGCCGGGATGTATCCGGTCAGGATCACGAAGCCGAGCAGGGCGGCGTAGCCCCAGGCGCACAATCTGATGATATCCATGATCCCTCCGGCCTTCTCGAATCTGTCCGTAAGTCTAGAGCTTTCCGAGCGCCTTGAGCAGGGCGTCGTTGAACAAAGCGGGATCTTCGATTTGCGGAATGTGACCGAGTCCGGGCAGCAAGGTGAGGGTGGTTTCCGGCGGCAACAGCGTTCGCAGATCAAGCGCCTGCTCAACCGGGGTAGTGTTGTCCTTGTCTCCCCACAGGATCGCGACCGGGAGTTTCACCCGCGCATAGGCGCGGCGGTCGGCACTGATAGCGTCGCGGTCGGCGCCGAGGAAGTAATATAGCCAGTCGGCGATGTCGGGGGTGGTGTCGCGCTGCGTCGTCGGCCGCTGCAGGATCGCGACGAATTCGGGCAGCGCGCGTTCCTTTTTCTCGATCAGGGATTCGAGCAGCGTCTTCGTCGCCACCGGATTGGTGATGGTCAGTGATACCAGTATTTCGCGAATCCATTTTGGCTGAATGATCCATGGCGCCTCGGAAGGAGCTACCGTCAGTCCGAGCGCCGCATCTACCAGCACGAGGCCCCGCGCCCGGTCCGGATAGCGCATCACCAGTTCGGTCGCTGCACCGGCGCCAAAGGAATGGCCGACGATAATTGCTGGCTTGGCTTTCAGATTGACGAGAACATCGTTGATGCGTGCAGCCTGATCCTTCCTTGTATAGCTGCCCGGACGATCCGAAAACCCAAACGGCGGCAGGTCGAGGGCGATGACGCGAAAGCCGGCGGCGGCGAGCACGCCGGTCGTGTGCCGCCAGAGTTCGCTCCACGCCGCCGTGCCGTGAAACAGCACGACAGGAATTCCATCCGCCGGGCCTTTTTCCTGCACGAACACACCACCGGAGCTGGTCGGCACCAGACGGCCCGATGGCGGCGCCAGTTCGGCGCGGGTGTGGGTTTCGCGGATCGATGCCGCCATCCGGAACGCTGTTATCGCGATCACGATCAATATCAGGAGCGCCAGCAGCGTCTTGCCCGACCAGCGCAGTATGTTTGAGATCACGAGGCCTCGCAGAAATGGATCGATCAAAATCGGGTACAGTCAAATCAGATCGAATTTTAAGCTAGTGCAGATTCCCGGCGATGAAAAATCGCGGACATGATCAGCGGGCAGTTAACACCTGCGACAAAGTTGCGAATTATTGCCCCGACGGCGTGCGCAGGCCGTGCCAGGCGTCGCGCACCTGATGGTAATGCACTTCAGGCAGATAATCCGGCGTGTTGAGCCCCAGCGTCTTGACGTCGAGCCGGCCGATGGCGCTGAGCAGCGTGTAGGAGGCGATCACGCGGTCGCGTTGTGCGCCGATCAAGCGCGCCTTCGCCAGGATCAGATCCTGCTGCGAGTTCAGCACGTCGACGGTGGTGCGCTGACCGCCCGCGGCCTCGCGCTGCACGCCCTGCAAGGCGACCGTTGCAGCCCGCACTTCGGATTCGGAAGCGGACACCGCGACCTTGGCGCCTTCATTGGCAACCCAGGCGCCGACCGCTGCGGTGCGCGCCTGGTTGCGGACCTGGTCGAGCACCAGCCGGCTCTGGGCTGAGATTTCCTTGGCCTGCCGGGTCTGCGAGGCCGCCATGCCGCCATCGTAGATCGGTTGCGTCAATTGGCCGGCCACCGAAGCCTGGTCAGTCCCGAAGGTGCCGAGCGTGGGATCCGACTGCTTGCTACGGCTGACGCTGCCTTGCATCGTGATCGTCGGCAGCAGGCTGCTTTCGGCGACGCGAATGCTGGTCGAGGCAACGTCGACGTCAAAGGCGGCCGCCATCACGGCTGGATGCTCCCGGAAGGCGAGACCGATGGCGTCGTCGCGGCTGCGGGGCAGATAGCGGTCTACGGTTTCGGCGAGGTTCAACTGCGTCGGCGCGTTGCCGATCACCTGGGTATAGGTGGCCTGGCTGATGGCCAAGGCAACCTCGGCGGCGTTGAGGTCGGCGAGGCCGCGGTTGAGGCGGGCTTCAGCCTGGGCTGTGTCGGTCGGCGTCACGTCACCGGCATTGAGGCGCTTCTGGGTGATGCCGAGCGTTTCCCGCAGGAACGCGACGTTGGAACGCTGCGCTGACACCAGCGATTGATTGGCCAGCACGTTGGTGTAGACGGTGACGGCATCGAGCAGCACGCCCTGGCCGACATTGCGCAGCGCCTCGCGGCCAGACGATACCTGCAGTTCCGCGACGCGGACGCTGTTGGCGGTCTTGAAGCCGTTGAACAGCGTCTGGGTCACCGTCACCCCGATGGTCCAGGGTTTCAGGTTCGCCGACTGCACGGTGTTGTCGGGCAGGAGGTTGCGGACCGCCTGCAGGCCGGCGGTGAGGCTGGCGACGATCTGCGGCCGGTACCCCGCCAGCGCCTGCGGCACGCCTTCGTCGGTGGCACGCTGGCGCGCGCGTTCGGCGTTGAGCTGCGGATTGGTCTGATAGGCCTTGGCCAGCGCGTCCGGGAGGTTTTCGGCCTGGGCTCCTGCCGCGGCAAACGCCACGCAAATCACGACGCCAAGGCAAATGCCCGATCGAAGCACGCGCCTTGCAACGTGGCCAACTCTAGCGGCACGCCCAACCATTTGATCCCGCAACTACCTAAGGTCCATCCGCCCCCGCCGACGGCCTCGTCACATCTACCTGTTTAGGGGGCGGTGCCGCCACTGGCAAACGGTCGCGCGACATCATCACAGGAATTCGGCGCTTGGCTGTTGCAGGTTCGTCACAGACGAAGTTCGGTAACAAATGCGTTATAGCTCGAAGCAGCCGGCGTCCATTCCAGGGCGGTCGGCGTTTCATGACGCCGGGTCCGCATTTTGATGCCGAAACTGTTTTCCGACCCCGAAGCGATCGCGGAAGACATCATCCGCGATGTCGGAACCAACCTCGTCGTCGGATTGCCGCTTGGGCTCGGCAAGGCCAACCACATCATCAATGCGCTCTATGCGCGCGCCGCGACCGATCGCTCGATCAACCTGACCTTGTTTTCCGCGTTGACACTGGAAAAGCCGAAGCCGGGCAGCCTGCTTGAAAAGCGCTTCATCGGTCCTGTCATCGACCGGCTGTTCGGCGGCTATCCCGATTTGACCTACGCCGCCGCGCTGCATGCGGGCGCGCTGCCGCCCAACATCCAGGTGATTGAATTTTTCTTCCTCGCCGGAAAGTGGCTGCACGTGCCGTATCCGCAGCAGCATTACATTTCGGCAAACTACACGCATGCCGCGTCCTATCTGCTGGCGCGCGGGCTCAATGTCGTCACCCAATTGGTGGCGAAGCGCGTGGAGGGGGGCGTCGCGCGCTATAGCCTGAGCTGCAACACCGACACCACGCTCGACATTTTGCGCGCCCGCGCCGAGGGCCGGGCGTCGTTCAGGCTGGTGGGCCAGGTCAATTCCGAACTGCCGTTCATGCCCGGCGCCGGCGATCTCGCGGGCAATGAATTCAGCGCGGTGCTCGACAGCCCCGAGACGGACTTTCCGCTGTTCGCGCCGCCGGCCGAGCCGATCAGCGACACCAAATACGCCATCGGCCTGCATGCCGCGGGTCTCGTGCCCGATGGCGGCACGCTACAGATCGGCATCGGGCAGGTCGGCGACGCGCTGGCGCAGGGCCTGATCGTTCGTCACCGCGACAATGCACAATTCCAGGCGGTCATGAAGCGGCTCGCGCCGGACCAAGCGGTGCCGCAGGCCGGACCGTTCGAGAAGGGGCTGTACGGCGTCAGCGAAATGCTGTTCGAGGCGTTTCTCGGCCTGATCGACGCCGGCATCCTCAAGCGCGAAGTCGATGGCGTGACGCTGCACGGCGCGTTTTTCCTGGGTCCGAAAGCGTTTTATCGCACGCTGCGCGAAATGCCGGCGGAACAGATCGCGCGCATCCAGATGATGCCGGTGTCGTTCACCAACCAGCTTTATGGCGACGAGGATGCAAAACGCCGCGCGCGCGTCGACGCCCGTTTCGTCAACAATGCGATGATGGCGACCTTGATGGGCGCTGCGATCTCCGACGGCCTCGAAAACGGTCAGGTCGTGAGCGGCGTCGGTGGCCAGTATAATTTCGTGGCACAGGCATTCGCGCTGCAGGGTGCGCGATCCGTCCTGGCTTTGGAGTCGACCCGGCAGGCCGGAGCGAAGGCGCAATCCAACATCCTTTGGAACTACGGCCATCAGACCATTCCGCGGCATCTGCGCGACGTCTTCGTCACCGAATATGGCGTCGCCGATGTCAGGGGAAAATCCGACGCCGAAACCATCGCGGCGATGCTTTCGATAACCGACTCGCGCTTCCAGGGCGAACTCGCAAAGGTCGCCAAGGATGCCGGCAAGCTGCCGAAGGATTTTGAAATTCCGCGCGCGCATCGCCGGAATTTTCCGGAAGCGATCGCGGCAGCGCTAAAGCCCGCGCGCGAGGCGGGCCTGCTGCCGTCGTTCCCGTTCGGCAGCGATTTCACCGAGACCGAACAGCGGCTGATCCCGGCCTTGCAATTGCTGCGAGATGCCCAGCGCAGGCCGCTTCGGTTGCCGGGGCTGTTGTGGCAGGGAATGACGCAGCCGCCCGACATCGCGCGTCTCGAATGCCTGGCTCGGCTAGGCCTCGACCGCCCGACGACATTTGTCGAGCGGGCCTATCGCGCGCTGGTGAATGCGGCGCTGGCAAGGAGCCACGGTGACTAATCTCAGCGTCGTCCCGGCGAACGCCGGGACCCATACGCCGCGGCCAGCTTTGCTGGAAAAGGAAGATAACGACTAGCGCGCAAAACAACAGCCGCCGGTGGTTATGGGTCCCGGCTCAAGGCCGGGACGACATAGGAGAGACCTCGCGCTCTTACCGGTTCTTGTTCACCGGCTTGCGCTTCTCGATGAATGCCGCCATGCCCTCGGAGCGGTCTTCCAGCGCAAACGTCGAGTGGAACAGATTGCGCTCGACATTCATGCCTTCCGACAGCGGCGTCTCGAACGCCCGGTTGATGGCTTCCTTGGCCATCGCGGCGGCCGGGCGCGACATCGAGGCGATCTTTTCCGCCGCGGCCAGTGCTTCGTCCATCAGGCTGGAAGCCGGCACGACGCGGCTGACCAGGCCCGAACGCTCGGCTTCCGCGGCGTCCATCATCCGTCCCGTGAGACAGAGATCCATCGCTTTGGATTTGCCGATCGCGCGCGTCAGCCGCTGGGTCCCGCCGATGCCGGGGATGGTGCCGAGCGTGATTTCCGGCTGGCCGAATTTGGCGGTGTCGGAGGCAATGATGATGTCGCACATCATCGCAAGTTCGCAGCCGCCGCCGAGCGCATAGCCGCTGACGGCGGCGATCGTCGGCTTGCGGCAGGTGGCGATGCGGTCGCCACCGATGGCGGCGAAATCGCTGGAGAACATGTCGATGAAGGTTTTTGGTTGCATCTCCTTGATGTCGGCGCCGGCCGCAAAGGCCTTTTCGCTGCCGGTGACCAGGATGCATCCGATCGCGTCGTCGGCTTCGAGGTCATCGACGGCGGCGGCGATCTCGCGAAACACGCCGAACGACAGCGCGTTGAGCATTTTCGGGCGGTTCAGCGTGATAATGCCAACCGCGCCTTTGCTTTCGACAATGATGTGTTCGAACGTAGCCATGGTTCACCCCGGTGCCTGATTTGGCGGGCAATGTGCCCGCTGGCGGCCAGGGCTTCAAGTAGGCTGGGCTTCAAGTAGGCTGGGCTTCAAGTGGGCTGAAGAGGCGGCCCGGACGCATTTCGGCGCGTCCGGTGCCCGATACCTACGCCATGAACATGCGCGCCGCCGAGGCCATCGTCAGCAACGCGCCAAAGGCGATGAAGATTTTTCCGATCAACGAGGTCTGATCCCAGGTCGAACTGTCATGGCTGGAAGCCAGAATCGGCGCCGCGGGGGCGGGTTTTGCCGCGGCCATCGCGACGGTCTGCGTGGCCGGGTTCTGCTGCAGGGCCCGATCGACATCGTTGAGCTGATCAGATGAGACCACGGCATCGGTGGTGGACTGCGCTTCCCCCGGCTTGTCGGCTGACGCCAGCAGGATATTGGCCTTTACCGTCATCGCCTGGGCGCTGCCAGGGGCGGCATCGGCGGATGCCAGTTGCGCATTGGCGTTGGCGACTGACGCCGGGATCGCGAGCGCGCCGCCGGCCGAGGCGTCGGCGACCTCAACCGCTTTCCTGGTCTCGGCAGGTTTCGACGCGACTTTGCCCGATCGACGCGTGTAGCGCTTCCAGTGGCGCGTGCTCTGGCGGACGGACTTTCCCGACGTCGCGCTTTCCGATTTCGACGTGGCGGCCGCGCGATCAGAACCGGCTGCCATTCCTGGCGATGGCCCCGCGAAACATACGAAGAGCCCCGTTGCTAATATCAATGCCGAGCGCCCGCTGGCTTTGACAATCATGTGGCAATCTCCCCATTTGCCCGCCCCCGAACCGAAATGAGACCCCGCCCCGTGTCCACAGCGGGGCAAAAAAAGGGAATCTTTGGGCAAGACCGGGCAAAAGCAGGGCAGCTGCGTTGCATCAGCCGAATAGGCTCGTCGTATTCTTCGGTACGCAGTTGATCTGGTATGAGCCAGCCGGCAAGGAACCTGCCGTCCCGATTCCCGGACGAGCTGCGCGATGAGAAACATCGGGGGGCTTGATCACGACTTTGTGATCAGAGCGCCCTGACGTAACAAATTGAAAAAGCGACCGAATTGCAAGGTGGGAGCGCGCGTGCGCGAACGTGAGGACGAATGGACCGGCCTGATGCGGTCGGCCATTTCAGGCGACAGTACGGCGTATCATCGCCTGCTCAAGGCCGTCACGCCGGTGCTCCGGGCCGCGGCGCGCCGCGGGCTCACGCGTGCAGGGCAACCGGTCGATCAGTCCGAGGACATCGTGCAGGACATTTTGCTGGCGGTGCATTTGAAGCGGCACACCTGGGACGTCAGCGCCCCGTTTGCCCCATGGCTGTTTGCGATCGCCCGGAACAAGCTGATCGATGCGCTGCGGCGCCGGGGCCGGCGGGTGTTCGTCAACATCGACGATTTCGCCGAGGTGCTCCCGGGCGAGGCCCCGGTTGAGACGGCGTCGGCGGGCGAGGTCGCCGCTCAGTTGCAGTCGCTGCCGGCGCGCCAGCGCGACGTCCTGCAGTCGATCGCCGTCGAGAGTGCTTCGATCAAGGATACCGCGGCCAAACTGGCGATGAGCGAGGGCGCGGTGCGGGTCGCGCTGCATCGGGGCTTGACCAGCCTGACGGCGAAGTTACCGGAACAATGAGAATGGATACCGATCAGCTCATCAAAACCCTGGCTGCCGACAACGCGCACCGCGCGCGGCCGGTCGGCTTTGCGCTGATGCTGGCGCTGATGGCGGCGGCTCCCGTCTCGCTTTTGATGTTCTTCACCGAGCTTGGCATCCGGCCCGACGTGATGACCGCGATGCGCAATCCGTTCTTCGACCTGAAATTCGCTGTGACGCTGGCACTGGCGATCGCGGCCATTGCCGTCAGCCTGCATCTGTCGCGGCCGGAAGCGTCACTGCGTGGCTTCGGCTGGGTGCTGTTGATCCCGGCCGGGCTTCTGACCGCAGGCATTGGCGGCGAGATGATGATGCCGCAGCGGCTGCCAATGATGACGCGGCTGATGGGCAACAATTCGCGGATGTGCATGACGGCGATCCCGCTGCTGTCATTGCCGATCCTGGCAGGCGCGCTGATCGGCCTGCGTCACGGCGCGCCGGCGCGGCCCGCTCTGGCCGGCGCCATCGCCGGAATGTTGTCGGCGGGGTTGGCGGCGACGCTCTACGCGTCGCATTGCACCGATGATTCACCGCTGTTCGTGGCGACCTGGTACACGCTCTCGACCGCGTTGGTCACGGCGATCGGCGCGCTCGCCGGATCGAAACTGCTCAGGTTCTGATTATTTTGTCGTCCCGGCCTCGAGCCGGGACGACGCGAACCTTGTGGCTCACTTCGCGGGCGCGTTTTGCTGCATGCGATGGAAGCGCAGCACCTGCTGGGCGGTCGATGGCCGCAGCCGCTCATAGGTATCCTTGCACGCCGATATGTCGGTCGGCTCCCCGCCCGTCAACTCGTCGCGCATGTCGATGATCGCCCGGACAGTAGACCATGACAGGCCCGCCACTTTCGCCAGGATCATCACGCCTTCGGCGCGGCTTTCGATCATCATGTTCTCGGCGATTGCCACCGGCACATTGGCCAGCGCTGCGATGGAGGCGTTGGCTTCGTCGAATTTGCCGGCCTGGGCAAATGACGCCACCTGGAATTCGTCGAGCCGGCCGTCCTGGTGAAGCGATTTGACCAGCGCGTGGGCAATCTCGGTGTTCCTGGTGATCGCCGACGGTGCGGAGCGCGCGCGCCGCGTCGCCTCCTTGACCGCGTTCGGCACCTGCGCCGCCAGCTGCGGGTTGGCCGCCTCCAGCCGCTGCCGGACCGCGTCGGACGCCTTGGCCAGCAGCTTCAAATACAGATGTCGCGGAATCGTCGGACGCAGGCCGGTGCAGGTCGCGAGGTTGTCGTCTCCCTCGGCGCGGTTGACCAGCCGCGTGAAGCCGCGCTCGGTGAATTCGGCGCCCGGATTGTTGACGGTGCTCTGGATCACCTCATCGTTGCCGCGCTGGACCAGCACGTCGGTGACCGCGCCGCTCAACACTTTTCGCGTCGAGATCGCCATCAAATGGGCCTGGCTCTTGCTGCGCGCATTCTCGATCAGGGTCTTGTCGTCGAGCCGTGCCGATTGCGACAGCACGGGCCCGGCGACCTCGATCACGTCGTCGAATGCCAGTGCCCGGATCGTCAGCGGCGGTGCGGTGTCGATCGGCGCGAGACGGTTGGCCAGCAATGTCTTGGCTGACGTTTCGATGTGGACGATCAGGCATTGGAAGACATCATCGAACAGGCCGACCTGTTCATCCGAATAATCCACCGCGCCGTTGATGAAGAGGTCGGTCACCCGGCGCAAGGTCTCGACCCGGCGGGCGACCGTCCCGTGCGCGAGCGTGGTCTGCAGTTCGTCGAGCAGGTTCATGGGGGCGATAGCGGACTTCGAACTCATGTGACTCTATCCTGGAGCAAAAGCCGACGACGGATTCTCGTCGCCGGAACACTGAAATGGTCGGTTCAGGCGCTGGCGATGCGGTTGCGTCCCTGTGCCTTGGCTGCGTAAAGCGCGCTGTCGGCGCGGGCGAGGAATATGTCCGGGGTTTCCTCCGGCTTCAGCGTCGCGACGCCTCCGGAAATGGTCACGCTCATGTCGGGCGAGAATGCGCTCCAGTCGAGCTCTGCAATGATCCCGCGCAGCCGGTCGAGCGCACGCACGGCGTGGTCCGTGCTCATGCCGGGCAGCACCAGCAGGAATTCCTCGCCGCCGTAGCGGCCGAAGCGGTCGATGCCGCGGATGTTGGCGAACATGGTGATGGCGAAAGTCCGCAGCACCTCGTCGCCGGTCGGATGACCAAAGGCGTCGTTGATGCGCTTGAACCAGTCGAGATCGATCAATGCAATCGAGCAGGGCGCGTCATTGCGGCCGGCGCGGACGATCTCTTCATCCAGCATCCGCATGATGCAGCGGCGGTTATACGATCCCGTGAGTTCGTCGAGTTCGGCAAGCTCCTCGATCCGCTTGTAGGCTTCCTTGAGTTTCTGCCCGCTCTGATAGAGCGATTGCTTCAGCGAGCTGGAGAAGATGCCTAAGAACATGCAGCGTCCGATGGTCAGGACGAACACCAAAAGGGTGGCAAAGCGCTCGAGGTGGCTGCCATGCGGCAGCGAGATCGGTCTGTCGGTCAACAGGAACAGCCCGGCCAGGCCGATCGTCATCGCCGTCCAGATCATCATGGTCTGCGCAGGGATCGAGCGCAGCGAACTGAAGCTGAACACGATGAACAGGGTGCAGAGGAACATCCCGCCGACTTCCGGCGCGATATAGGTGAACGCCAGCGCAATCAGCATGCAGATGGTCGCCTGCGGGGCGACCAGATAATGATCCCTGAAGCGCTCGTTGAACCCGAACTCGGAAAGGATGAGGCTGAAAATCACCAGCGTCAGGCCGGAAGCCGCATAGGCCGGGGCGATCATGGGCGGTATCGAGCCGGCCTGCGCATAAAGCAGCAGGACCCCGGCGTCGATGATGTAGCTGACCCCGATCAGGATCAGGATCTGGCGGCGCTGCTTGGCGCGCCGGGCAAGCGCCTTCGCCGCCGGCTGAGGACCGACGCCGTCCAGATCGGCCGGATTCACGAATGAGGAGGCCGCGGTGCCCATGGACTCGCCGTTGGTGGAACTCGGCAAAAATCTAAGTGGGAAAGCCTTTAGGTTTGGTATCTTTTGGAACCGAATCTGGTCCGTTAAAACACTGCCAGTATCCTGTTTCGCAACGGAAATTCGGCCGATTTAACTGCCGGAACTGTTGCGTGGCAGCCCAAGCTGTAAGCAGATGCTGCCTTGTGGACTAACCCTTGGTATGGTCGCACCGGATCGCGCGCTCTCTAGGAAAGTAACTCCGTATTATGATACCGAAATTGGGGCTTTGTTCGTTCTCGCTGGCGCCTTTGGCGGCCGGTGCGCCTATGTGGGGTAGATCACACATGCAATGGGTTCATTGCCGTAATGTGAAGAATCTTGCCTCGGCAATCGAACCCTCCGCCATCTCCCCCCGACCAACCTTGCGAGACGGCAATTGAGTGCGACACAGGCGGCTTCAGACGAAATTCTGATCGCTCGGATCGCTCAAGGCGACCGGCTCGCCATGCAGGTGCTTTACGGAAGGCACCATGTCAGGGTGTTCCGTTTCGGGCTTCGGCTCGTAAGGGACGAACAGGTTGCGGAAGACCTCATCAGTGAGGTGTTTCTCGATGTGTGGCGTCAGGCTGGCAAGTTCGAAGGCCGATCCGCCGTTACCACCTGGCTGCTGGCGATTACGCGGTTCAAGGCCCTGTCGGCACTTAGGCGCCGGAAGGATGTTGGACTGGACGATGAGACCGCGAACGCGATCGAGGATACGTCCGATGATCCGGAAGTGGTGGTTCAGAAGAAAGATACCAGTGACGCGTTGCGCAAGTGCCTGACATCACTTTCGCCTGAGCATCGGGAGATCGTCGATCTCGTCTACTACCACGAGAAGTCCGTGGAAGAGGTGGCCGAAATCGTCGGAATTCCCGAAAACACCGTCAAGACGCGTTTGTTTTATGCGCGCAAGAAATTAGCCGAACTGCTGAAGGCAGCCGGCATTGAGCGAGGTTGGCCATGATGGCGATGAGCAAGAAAATGCCGGACCAAGAGCCCGGCGAAATCGAGATGCTGCTGCCATTCCATGCGGCCGGCACGCTGAACGCGCGCGACGCTCGTCGCGTCGATGAGGCGCTCGCCGGCGATCCCGCGTTGGCCAAGCAATATGCCGTCATCCAGGAAGAATACGCCGAGACCATTCATCTCAACGAGAGCCTGGGAGCGCCGTCGGCGCGCGCCATGCAGAAGCTGTTCGCGGCGATCGACGGCGAGCCCGAGCGCAAGCCGTCGCTGTCGACCAGTCTCTCGGCGCGGGTCGCGGAATTCTTCACCCGGCTTTCGCCGCGGACGCTGGCCTGGTCGGCGAGCCTCGGCGCGGTTGCGCTGCTGCTGCAGGCCGGAGTGATTGGCGCGGTGCTGGTGAAGAATCAGACCGCCTCATTCCAGACCGCTTCGCTGAGCCTCAACCAGACGGCGGCGCCCCTTACCCGCGAACTCGGTGCTGCGGTGCCGCCGCGCGCGCTGGTGCGGTTTAACCCGGACGCGCGCATGTCCGACATCAATACGCTGCTCGAAAATTATCAGGCCTTGATCGTCGATGGCGCCAAGGGCGGCATGTTCCGGCTGCAGTTTGGCAACCGCGCGCTGGGCAAGGATGAAGTCACGAACCTGATGAGCAAGTTGCAAGGTGAGAAGATCGTCAATCTTGCGGTGCCGACGCCGTAAGGCGTCGGTCGCCTGACCAAGCCGAGGTCCCATGGTCGATATTGGCGTGAATTGGCGGATAAAGGCGCAGCGCGCGGCATTGGCATTGTCGGCGGTGGCGTTGCCGCTTGTGCTGTTCGGCGGTTCGGTGGCCGACGCGCAAGCCATCATGCGCACCCCGAGCCTGAACCTCAATTCCCGGGTGCCGACAATCAATCCGACCGTGACCTCGCGGGTCAATCCCACCGTCGGGGCGCGGGTCAATCCGGTCATCACGGGCCGCCCCGTCATCACGAACCGGCCCGTCATCACGACGAACCGGCCTGTCATCACGACCCGGCCCGGTCCCGGGGTCATCGCGCGCGTTCCGCCGACCACGCACGGCGGAGGTGGAGGCGGCGATACGACGTTGGTGGGGCGGATACCGAACGGGCGTCCCGAGATCTCCCGTGTCGGTGTGGATCCGACGCTTCCGCTGCGTTTCTCGCCCAACCTCTATCCGGTCTGCCAATACGCCAATCGCGGCCCTGACGGCGAATGTTTCGACCGCCCGATCCTCTCGGTCGATGGCGGCGGCAACGGCGGTTCGGCCAAGAACGGCAACAACGCTCCGCGCAACAACGCGCCGCCGCAGGCGGCCGCGATCGACACGCGCGCGATCCCGAACGAATTGGTGGCCGAGATCGACAGCGCGTTATCGCCGGCGCAGGCCGATGAACTGGCCCGGCGTCACGGCCTCGAGCGGCTCTCTTCGCAGGAATTTCCGCTGATCGGCGGCACCATCGGCCTGTTCCGGATCATCGATCAGCGGCCGGTGGACGTCGTCCGCCGTGAGTTCGCCGCTGACAGCGCCGGCGGCGTGAAGTCGGTGCAGCTCAATTTCCGCTATATGCTGCAGGATCAGAAGCGCTCGATGAGCGAGGGCGACGCCGCGCAATACGCGGTCGCCCAGCTTCGGTTGCCACAGGCGCACAAGTTGGTCCGCGGCATGAACGTCACCATCGCGGTGATCGATTCAGGCGTTGACGTCAAACATCCCGAACTCGTCAATTCGGTTGCCGACAGCTTCGATGCGCTCGGCAGCAAGGAAGGCCCGCATGTCCACGGCACCGGCATTGCCGGCGCGATCGTGGCGCATGGCAAGCTGATGGGAAGCGCGCCGGAGGCGCGGCTATTGGCGATCCGTGCGTTCGGCAGCGGCGCAAATGGCGCGGAAAGCACCTCCTATGTGATCCTCAAGGGGCTGGACTATGCGGCCGAGCACGGTGCGCAGATCATCAACATGAGTTTTGCAGGACCGAAGGATCCCTTGATCGAGCGGGGTGTTGCGGCAACCGCTTCCAGGGGGATCCTGATGGTGGCCGCCGCGGGCAATGCCGGCGCCAAATCGCCGGCGCTTTATCCCGCCGCCAATCCGAACGTCATTGCGGTGAGCGGAACCGACTCGCAGGCAAAGCTGTTTGCGGCATCGAACCGCGGTGTCCATATCGCCATCGCAGCGCCCGGCGCGGATATTTTCCTGCCGGCGCCGGACGATAAATACCAGATCACCTCGGGTACCTCGTTTTCCGCCGCCTTTGTCAGCGGCGTTGCCGCCCTGATGCTGGAGCGCAATCCTGCGTTGAAGCCGAACGATCTACGCGCAATCCTGACGAAGACCGCCCGCGACCTTGGCGCGCCCGGCCGTGACGATATGTTCGGGGCCGGCGAGGTCGATGCGTTCGCAGCCGTCACCGCCTCGACGGCCGCGCCCGCCGTACCGCTCGCTGCGGTTTCGGGAGCTCCGGGATCTCAAAAGCCACCGGCTCCCGCCGATAACGCTTCCGTGAGCAGAGCGATGAACGACTCGGCGCCGTCGATGGCGTCCGAAAAATCGGCCGCAAACAACGTCAATCGCCCCGCTACGCGGTGATTTCCGGCCGGCTCGCCCCGAATAAAAGTTAAAAAAATCGATCGGCCTTTTGAACGTCCCGCGAAGCTGCTGCGACTAATGAATGTGGGAGCGGTTATCCCTCCCCATCGGCTGTATTCGGCGCGAGCGCCCATCCACCCCAAGCGCCCATATGGCTTGACCCGTCCGGTTGTCCCCCCGGACGGGTCTTTTCTTTTCAGCACCCCGTTTCCGAGCGAGAGCCTCGCCCCCACGGATGCAGGCGAGCGCCGTTCTGCCATCAAGACGGATCAAGCAGGCTCAGGCTTCCGGGCGTGCGTGCGCTGATCGAACCGCGTTGCCGTCCGTGAAATCACCGCGAGGTCCGCGCAACGCGGCCATGCCGTTGAACGGCTTGACCGTCGATAGCGCGAGTAACCCTGCATTCATGCGGGTTTCTTGCACTGGGAGGCGTCCCGTAATGTCACGTACTGGACAAGCAGGAAGTTTTCCACAGAATAGTCCCCACCACGTCCAGTTGATTCGCCTCTGTTGCGTCTGCGTCCGTTCTTCTCCTTACGGGCAGTTTTATGACACATCATGCAGACGTGGCACGTGGCCGCGATATCGTTGCGCGCTGGTGCAATCTTGCGGAGCAGCGGCTGGATTACCTCACCGAACTGTTCGAGACCGGGCGCTGGCGGCGCTTTCATACCGAAGACGCATTTCTCGAAAATATCCGGGAAGCCAAGGAAGCGGTCGAACTCTGGCGCAAGCTGGAGACGCGCGAGGCCTCGCTCGATAACACCGCTGTCGATCTATCCTGGCTTGGACGTCGCCAACACGGGCTGCTGCGCGATCGGCTTCCGCCAGCGCCGCGGCCGCAGCGAATCGCAGCCGAATTGCCACCCCGCGATGTCCCGGGCGGCGTCCTGATCGCGCTGGAAAGCGTACTCGCCGATTCGGCCGAAGCGCCCTCGGTGCCCGACGCGCCGGCGCTGGACGATCCCGCCTTGCCGTCGCCCGATCTCAACGTGATGCAGGAACGTTATCCGCTGCTGCGCAACGCGTTGTAGGGCAGCCTATCCTGGCATGATCTCCGCGCAAACGCGTTCCGCGTTTGTCGCGAGGGAAAACCGGACGCCACTTTTCCGGATCATGCGCTATCGCCGCACTGCATTGGTTCCGATCACCACCTGGGCGTAACGCTGGGCGCCTTCGGCGGACAGGTCGGTCGTGATGGCGCGGGCGTGGTCGAGGCCGACCACGGCGCCGCGCGGGGTTTCCGAAATCATGTTGTTGTTGACCAGCGCCGTGCCTGCGCCCGGCACCACCGATACGCCGACACCGACAAAGGCCTTGCGGATCACATTGCCTGTGATGGCGATGTCGCGGAGATATTTGCCCCAGCCGGCCACGATCCCGAAGGAGGGCGCGTTCTCGATCACATTGCCGGTCACGGAACTGTCCGCCTCGACATAAATGCCGACGCCGGCGTCATCGTCCGGAATGGTGCCGACCGGCCGCTTCGGCAACAAATTGCGGATGACGTTGCCCTGCACGACCGCGATGCGGCCGCCCTCGTTGAAATTGCAGACGGAGACGCCGACTGCGGCGCCATCGACGGTGTTGTTGGCGATCACGGCACCTTCGAACGAGAATTCCGAATACAGCGCGACTTCGCGGACGTCGCTGACGCTGTTGCCTGAGATCTGGATGTTGGACGCCGAATTGCCGCGCACCGCCGAATAGTCGCAATTGCGGATGCGGTTGCCGCGCACGATTACGTTGCCGGCGCGAAAGGCGTTGATGGCGTTGCCGTACTGGCCGGAGCCGCCGGGACCGGCCTTGATGTCCTCGATACGGTTGTCCACGACCAGCGTGCCGTCATCTCCGATCGCGGTCCGCAAGATCTCGATGCCGTTGTCGTTGGTGTCGATGATGGTGTTGCGCGAGACGATCAGGCCCTTTGCATCGAACGATACCACCGCCGTGGTCGCGATCTTGGTGAAGATGTTGCCGCTGATGTCGCCGGAGACCTGTTCGAGCCAAATGCCGTTGCCGCCGCTGGCGGTGATTTCGCAGTCGGTGATGCGGACGTCGCGCCCACCCGCGCAATGGACCAGACCGCGCCGTGTCGGCAGCGGAATGGCGCCGCCGTCGAACGTGATGCCTGACAGACCGATGCCGGCGGCCCCCTCGCTCTGCAGCATCGATGCGCCGCCACTGAAGACGAATTTGGTCGCGCCGCGCACGCCGACCAGTTGCGAGCCGTTTTGCAGGCGGAGCAGCCCGGTGCGGTAGACGCCCGGCGGCAGCGACAGCGGCACCTGCGCCCGCGCGGCTTCATCGATCGCGCGCTGCAACGCCTTGGTTTGATCGTCCGGACTGCCGGGACGCACGCCATATTGCGTGGCGTCGCGCCCGAACGTCGAGGCCGGCGGCGCCGCGCGCGCAGCGTCCGGCGACATCGCCAACGCGCCGGCAATGCCGGCGGCGGAAAAGCCCATGAACTGGCGGCGTTTTGCGTCCATGATTTGATACCTCGCGCAATGCGGACAATCGCATTCGCTCGGCAAAAATAGCGCGAAAACGGTCCACCGCATGGTGAACGCGAGGGCGGAACAGAGCGATTGTTGGGGGTAGGGTTAATCGCGGGTGGAGGCGCGTGTGGCCTGCCGCGCCAGCACCACCGTTTCCAGCAGCATCGCCTCGCCGGCATCGACGAGGTCTTCCAGCGTGATGCGCGCATAACCCATGCGCCGTGGCGCATTGCCGCGCGCGAGCGGCGGGATGTGGACAAACGAAGCCAGTTGAAGCTGGTCGCTGGCCTGAACCGCCTCGATCGCGCGCCAGCTCAAATAATTGCAAAGATAACTCCCGGCATCGCGCGACGGCCGCGCGTCGATGCCTGTCGCCAGCGCGGCGTGCAGCAGCCGCAGCGTATGCGGACCGAACCGCATCGCGTCCGGGCCGAGCCCGATCGATCCCTTGCGGACGCGGGTTTGCGCCGCATCGGGCCACAGCAGAGTGACGGCGTTGCGTGCACGGGTCTCGATCCTGACATGCGCGGTGCGGCCCGCCAGCCCGAACATCAGTATTGCCTGCGGCCGGTGTTTTGCGAGTGCTTGCGGCAATTCGAGGTCGACCGCCTTGTAGGTCACGGGAAAGATGTGGCTCGAGATATCCACGTCGGCAAAGGCCGGACGGCGCAGCCGCATCAGCCGCTCGACCAGCGCCTGCGTCGGATTATACGGCGCGCCCGGAAACGGACCGAAGCCGGTTACGAGAATGCGAAGCCTGTCGCTCACCGCAGCATCTCCGCGATCTGTTCGGCTGCAACCGCCGGCGTGATGCGCCCGTCGGCGACTTCGGCCTCGGTCTTTTTCACCCGGGCGCGAATCGCGGGGTCGGCGCGCAGCCGCGCCATCATCCGCTGCTCCAGCATCGACCACATCCATTTCACCTGCTGCTCGCGCCGTCGGCCTGCGAATTCACCCGAGGCATTCATGGCGGTGCGGTGATCCAGAATCTTCTGCCACAGCGTGTCCATGCCGGTGCCGGTCAGCGCCGAGTAGGTCAGCACCGGCGGATGCCAGTGCTCCGAACGGGGCGTTAGAATATGCAGCGCGCCGCGATATTCTGCGGCGGCAAGATTGGCGCGCTTGATATTGTCGCCATCGGCCTTGTTGACCGCGATCATGTCGGCGAGTTCGACCAACCCCTTCTTGATGCCCTGCAATTCGTCGCCGGCGCCGGGCAGCATCAAGGCCAGGAAGAAATCGGTCATGTCGCAGACCGCGGTCTCGGACTGGCCGATGCCGACCGTCTCCACCAGCACCACGTCGAAGCCGGCGGCTTCGCACAACAACATCGCCTCGCGGGTTTTCGCGGCGACGCCGCCGAGCGTGCCTGATGCAGGCGAGGGCCGGATGAAGGCGTTGTCGGAGGCTGACAATCGCGCCATCCGCGTCTTGTCGCCGAGGATGGAGCCGCCGGTGCGTGCCGAGGACGGGTCCACCGCCAGCACCGCGACCTTGTGGCCGCCCTCGATCAGGAACATGCCGAGCGCATCGATCGTGGTTGACTTGCCAACCCCGGGCGAGCCGGTGATGCCGACACGCACGGCCTTGCCGGTGTCGGGCAGCAGCGCCTGCACCAGATCGCGCGCGGCGGCCTGATGGTCGCTACGGCGGCTCTCGATCAGGGTGATCGCGCGCGCCAGCGCGGCGCGGTGACCCAAACGCAGATCCTTGGCGAGCTTGTCGATATCGGGGGGAGCAATCGGCCGGTTCATGCCTTGGTTTACAACGGCTGCGCGGTGCAGGCGAGGGGATCGTGTGGCGTGTCAGCGGGGCGCGGCGGCGGGCGAAGCCGCCTTGAGCCGTCGCCACCCCCAGACCAGCACCGGCCAAATCAATGCGCCGATCGCCAGGGCGGCGAGGATCGCGGAAATCGGTCGCTCGAAGAACGGCAACACGCTGCCGTCGGACTTGATCAGCGAAGTCACGAAACTCTGCTCGATCATAGTGCCCATCACGATACCGAGCACCATGGCGGCGACCGGATAACCGTTGGCTTCCATGACGTAACCAATGATTCCGAATGCCGCGACGGTCACGACGCCGAACATGTTGTTGCCGATGGCGAACGAACCGACCGCGCAGCACAGCATGATGAAGGGCATGACGGAGGAACGGGGCGCGCGCAACACGTAACTCGCCAGACGGATCATGACGATGCCCAGCGGAATCATGATGATGTTGGCGATGATGAACATGAGATAAATCGCATACATGCTCGACGCCTTCTCAGTGAACAGCGTCGGGCCGGGGTTCAATCCCTTCATGTAGAGCACGCCGATGGCGATGGCCGCGATGGTGTCGCCGGGAATGCCGAACAGCAGCGACGGCACCCAACCCGACGCGATGCTGGCGTTGTTGCTGGCGCCGGCTTCGACCAGGCCCTCAACGTGGCCGGTTCCGAACTTCTCGGGTTCCTTCGAGAAGCGCTTGGACATCGCGTAGCTGACCCACGCGGCCATGTCGGCACCGGCGCCCGGCAGCACCCCAATGATGATGCCGATGATGTTCCCGCGTGTCATCTGCCAGCGATACTTCTTGGTAAGCCTCCACTGGCCCGCCATGATGCTTCCGAACTTGCGCTTTGGGATTGGTGGCGGTTCCGGCGTCAGCATTGCACGCATGACTTGCGCCACGGCAAATACGCCAACCAGTGCCGGGATCGGCTCGATGCCGCCGAACAGATCGGTCATTCCAAACGTGAAGCGAGGCACGCCGCCGGGATTTTCGATCCCGATGCAGGCGACAAGCAGACCGATGAACATGCCCGCGATCGCCTTCACGGGCGAAGAGCGCGCGACCAGCGTCGCGCACATCAGGCCCAGGAACGCGAGCCAGAAGTATTCGAAGGTCGAGAACGACAGCGCGATCTCGGCAAGCGGCGGTGCGAGGATCATCAGCGAGAGCGTGCCCGCGATACCGCCAACAGCGGAGAACCATACGCCGGCGCCAAGCGCCAGTTCGGCTTCTCCCTTGCGGGTCATGGCATAGGCTTCGTCCGCGTAAGCTGCCGAGGCGGGGGTACCCGGAATGCGAAGCAACGCGCCAGGGATGTCGCCGGAGAAGATCGCCATCGTGGACGCCGCCACGATGGTCGCAATCGCGGCGATCGGCGACAAATAGAATGTAACCGGGACCAGCAGGGCGGTCGCCATCGTCGCGGACAGGCCGGGTAGCGACCCGATGACGAGGCCATAGACCGATGCCGCCAGCATCGCGATGATGACTTCCCAGGTGGAAATGAGCGCGAACGCTTCAATGAGGGTGTTAAGCATGGGTCACCACGGCATCGGCAACAGCCCGGCCGGGAGCGGCACGCGCAGTAGCTTGCTGAAAATCAGATGGATGACAATCGGTGCCATTACCGCGAGCGGCAGCGAAAGCTTCCAGCGCGCGCCGAGCGCGCTCGACGTCACGAACACGATCAGCGCGGCCGTGATGATGAAACCCAATCGGTCTGCAGCCGCCACGTAGAACAACAGCAATGCCGGCGGCAACAGTGCGCGCAGGCCGTAAAGCTTGCCGGTGGGCGGCCGCGCTTGACCGGCCTCGAGCGGAACAATCTCTTCTTCCTCTTCGAAGGTGCGGCCGATGCCGAGCGCGATCGCGAGCCCGCAAAGCGCGAGACCCGATCCGATCACCAGCGGAAAGATATTGGGGCCCACCGGCTGACCGGGCACGGGCGGCAGCAGCCAGCCGCCATAGGCAGCCGCCGCTCCGAGGCCAACAAGAAACAATCCCGTGACTTGATCGGGAAGACGCATCAACGAGCCCCACGTATTTCCGAGCAAGTGAACCGGCGGGACCGATCAGGCCTTGGAGAGGCCGGCAGCCTTCATCGCCTCGCCCATTTGGGCGTCGCCCTTGTCCATGAATGCCGCGAATTCCGTCGCGTCGCCCCACACCGTTCCGAAACCGCGATTGCTCATGAAGTCCTTGAAGTCCTTGGAGTCGTAGACCTTCTTCAGCGAAGCCGTGAGCTTGGTCGCGACGTCCGCGGGCAGGCCCTTCGGACCCGCAATGCCGCGCCACGCCCCCGTCGCATAGTCGATCCCCATTGACTCCTTCAGCGTCGGTACGTCAGGGAAAGACGGGTTGCGCTTGGGCGCCATGATGGCAAGGCTGCGCGCCTTGCCGGCTTCGATGATCGCGCGGGCTTCCGGCACCGAGCAGGTGGTCAGGTCGAGACCGCCCGCCGCGAGATCCTGCATCGCGGGCGCCGCACCGTTCGACGGTACCCAGGCCACCTGATTTGCAGGAAGTCCGAGCGCCTGCATCCAGCCGACCAGCGCCAGATGCCAAATGCCGCCCTGGCCGGTGCCCGAGGCTTTGAACTTGCCGACAGGCGCTGCCTTGATGGCGTCGGCGAGCTCCTTCACGGTCTTGTAGGGCGACGCTGAAGGGACCTGGATGCCGGGCGGGTCCTCGTTCATCAGGGCCAGCGGCGTGTAGCTCTTTGGCGCCAGTTCGGTGAGTCCCTGCCAGTGCATCATCGAGATTTCCACCGTCAGCATGCCGATGGTGTAGCCGTCGGGCGGCGCGGTTGCGATTGCGGAATGGCCGACCACGCCGGAGCCGCCGGTGCGATTGACCACGTTGAAGGGCTGGCCGAGGTCCTTCTCCAAAAGTGCCGCCACGATACGCGCGGTTGCATCGGTGCCGCCGCCGGCGCCCCATGGCACGATCACGGTCACCGGCCGTGCCGGGTAAGCCTGCGCCAACGCCGGTTTGAATCCAAAACCCGCGACGGCCGCTGCTGCGGCGGTTGAAGCCGCAAATGCGCGGCGCGTAATTTTGGTCATGTAATCCTCCCTGCGGCGTCCCTGACAGCGGGCGCTCTTGTGATGCAGCATTCTAGGCGGCTTTGCGCTGCGCTCGCAAGGCGTTACGCGATGATGCGGGATGATCGCCGGTGGGACATCACGACACATCCGGAAATCGGGTGGCGGCGATCAGGGCAGCACGGATAGGTATCCACGCGCGGCGTCGCTGGACAGCCGCGATCGACTGCGGAGGTAACATGACGACAGCCTATTACAGCACCGTGCTGGATTATCCGCTTGCTACCGTGTGGTCGCTGATCCGCGATTTCAACAATTATCCGGCCTATATCGATGGCGTAAGCGAAAGCGTCATCGAGGACGACAAGGGCGGCGACGAAGTCGGCGCCGTCAGGCGCTTCTGCTATCTCGGCACTTGGATCCGGCAGCGCCTGGCTCGTCATTCCGACGCGCAGCACATCCTGACCTATGCCGGCATCGAACCGTTGCCGTTTCCACCAGATCTTCTGCCGGACGCACCAGGCCCGACGCGCTATGCGGGCACCATGCACCTGATGCGAATCGTCGAGGGCGACCGGACCTTTATTGAATGGGATGTCGCGCTCGACACCGCGCCTGACGATGCCGATCGCTGGCGGACGCTGTTCCAGTCCTGGATACCGGACTGGACGCATTCGCTGCAGCGGGCATTGGAGCGCCGCGCTGGGTGAGGCTACTCCGCCGCCTCGCTATGCCCCAGCCTTGCATTGAGCTTGTGGATCAGCTCTTCGGCGGCGTCGGCAATCACGGTGCCCGGCGGGAAGATCGCTTCCGCACCGGCTTTGTAGAGCGCCTCGTAATCCTGCGGCGGCACCACGCCGCCGATGATGATCATGATGTCCTCGCGGCCCTGCTTCTTCAGCGCGGCCTTCAGTTCCGGCACCGCGGTGAGGTGGGCGGCCGCCAGCGACGAGACGCCGAGGATATGCACGTCGTTCTCGACCGCCTGCCGCGCCGCCTCGTCGGCGGTGGCGAACAGCGGTCCGATATCGACGTCGAAGCCGACATCGGCAAAGGCTGACGCGATGACCTTCTGGCCGCGGTCGTGGCCGTCCTGGCCGATCTTGGCGACCAGGATACGGGGGCGGCGGCCCTCGGCATCCTCGAACGCATCGATCAGCGCCTGCACTTTTTCGACCCGGTTGGACATGGTGGACGCCTCCCGCTTGTAGACGCCGGTGATGGATTTGATTTCCGCGCGATGCCGTCCGAACACCTTCTCCATCGCGTCCGAGATTTCGCCGACCGTGGCTTTCGCGCGCGCCGCGTCGATGGCGAGCGCCAAAAGGTTGCCGTTGCCTTCGCCTGCGCTGCGCGTCAGCGCCGCCAGCGCCTGGTCGACGTCCTTCTGACTGCGCTCGGAGCGCAGCCGCGACAGCTTGTCGATCTGCAGCCGACGCACGGTGGAATTCTCCACCTTCAGCACGTCGATGGCGGCCTCGTTGACCGGCTTGAACTTGTTGACGCCGATCACGGCCTGCCGTCCGGCATCGATCCGTGCCTGTGTCTTGGCCGAGGCTTCCTCGATTCTTAGCTTCGGCACACCCGCCTCGATCGCCTTCGCCATGCCGCCGAGCGCCTCGACCTCCTGGATATGGCCCCAGGCCTTGGCGGCGAGATCGCGGGTCAGCCGCTCGACGTAATAAGAGCCGCCCCAGGGATCGATGATGCGGTTGGTGCCGCTTTCCTGTTGCAGGAACAATTGCGTGTTGCGGGCGATGCGCGCCGAGAAATCGGTCGGCAGCGCCAAGGCTTCGTCGAGCGCGTTGGTGTGCAGCGATTGGGTGTGGCCTTGCGTCGCCGCCATCGCCTCGATGGTGGTGCGCATCACATTATTGAAGACGTCCTGCGCGGTCAGCGACCAGCCCGAAGTCTGGCAATGGGTGCGCAGCGACAGCGAACGCGGGTCCTTCGGATTGAACTGCGTCAGCAGCTTGGCCCACAGCAGCCGCGCCGCGCGCATTTTTGCGACCTCCATGAAAAAATTCATGCCGATGGCCCAGAAGAACGACAGCCGCGGCGCAAAGCGGTCGACGTCGAGGCCCGCCGCCAATCCGGCGCGCAGATATTCGACGCCGTCGGCCAGCGTATAGGCGAGCTCGAGGTCCTGTGTCGCGCCGGCTTCCTGCATGTGATAGCCGGAGATCGAAATGGAGTTGTACTTCGGCATCTTCTGCGAGGTGTAGGCAAAGATGTCGGAGATGATCCGCATCGAGGGGGTAGGCGGATAGATGTAGGTGTTGCGCACCATGAACTCTTTCAGAATGTCATTCTGAATGGTGCCCGACAGTTTCTCCGGCGGTACGCCCTGTTCCTCGGCGGCGGCAACGAACAGCGCCAGGATCGGCAGCACCGCGCCGTTCATCGTCATCGACACGCTCATCTGGTCGAGCGGGATGCCGGCAAACAGCGTGCGCATGTCATAGATGGAATCGATCGCCACGCCGGCCATGCCGACGTCGCCGGAGACGCGCGGATGATCGGAGTCATAGCCGCGGTGCGTCGCCAGATCGAATGCGACCGAAAGGCCCTTTTGTCCGGCCGCGAGGTTGCGGCGGTAGAACGCGTTGGAATCTTCCGCCGTGGAGAAGCCGGCATATTGCCTGATCGTCCAGGGTTGGTTGACATACATGGTCGGGTAGGGGCCGCGCAGATAGGGCGCAATGCCGGGCCAGGTCTCGAGGAAGTCGATGCCTTCGAGATCAGCCTCGCTGTAGCCGGGCTTGACGAGGATGCCCTCGGGCGTCAGCCAAGGCTCGGCGCCGGCAGTCGGTGCCGGCGCGTCGACCGGCTCGAACTTCACAGCGGTGAAATCGGGTATTCTGCTCATGATGAGCGGCCTTCCTTCAATTTCGCTATCCGTGCCTCGCAGTCCGCGAGACGCTTCAGAGTCTCAGGCTCGCCTGCGATCTGCTCTGAACTGAGCGCAAGCACTTCTCCTGCTCGAAACGTAATACCGAACAACGTTACTCTTCGCGAAAAAATGTACGCCAATAGCGGTAAACCCACTACCACGAAAAGGACGGTGGAAGCCGGAACCTGGCCGGCGAAAAACCCTGCCACGATCAAAATTGCGATGCCGCAAACGATGGCAATCCCGGTTACCGCAAGCCATGCCGGCGCCTGGTCCTCCGGCGATGCCGGCCGCAGCCAGCGTGCCGACCGCATCGGATAGAATGGTCCGTTATGATAAGCGATCATCGAGAGCAGTCGATCGCGCTCAGCTTCGAGTTGCGGCAGCTCATCCTGACCAGCCATATCGCCTGCTGAAGGTGTCTGTGCCATTCGGGTCGCGGCCTGTCCTCAATCATGGTCCGGATGCTGGTGGCTGACGATACGGCTAAGCTTTTCGCTACCAGTACCCTCAAGCGTGCTCCTGCCAGGCAAATCGCCGATCCTGCCGACCCAGGCCAAATGGGACTCGGTTCCCGAGGCGTAGGTCGGAACCACGAGGTCCGGCCGGTCGAAACTGCCGGTGGTAAGCTCGATGATGGTGCCGTCGATCACGCGATAGCTGAGCGGCGTCCCACACGCGGCGCAGAAGTCGCGCTCGGCGATCGTCGACGAGCGAAAGGTCGCCGGTTTGCCGCGGGTCCACGCAAAATCCTCGTGCTTGACTTCGGCGAGCGAAATGAAGGGGCCGCCGACCGCTTTCTGGCACATGCGGCAGTGGCACAAGCCTATCTTCACCGGGCCCGCATATGCCGCGAAACGAACGGCGCCACACTGGCAGCCGCCGGTCAGAACCGCCTTTCTCTCCGATGTCATGCTCACTCCGTCTGCTTCCAGGCGCTCTGCAAAATGGCGAGCGCATCGCCGCCGGCAAAAATGAAGTCACCGACGCCGGCGGCCCGTAGTGCTGCTTCCTGCTCGCCCGGCCGGCCTGCCAGATAGATATGCTTTGCATCAGCGGCTTGAAGGGCCTGCGCGGCCGCTATCGCGTGGGCGGCATAGGCCTTGTCGGAGGAGCAAAGGCACGCCACGTCGGCGCCGGAGGCCTTGAATGCGGCGGCAAGCGCCACCGGATCGGCAAAGCCCTGCGTATCGATGGCCTCGATGCCGCCGGTCTCGAAGAAGCTTTTTGCGAAGGTGGCGCGCGCGGTGAAATCGGCCGGGGTGCCGAGATTTGCGAGGAATATCTTGGGCCGTGCGCCCGCGCTCTTGAGCTTCGCGTCCGATTTGTCGCGCAACGCTTCGAACGGCGCGGCCAGCCGCATCGGCGGCAGCGCGTCGAACTTGAACCTGGCTTCGCCATAGGGCGCCAGCGCAATCGGTTTTGCGTCCAGCACCGCGATCTCGGCCTCGTGCAGGTTCGGAAATTCGCTGGCGCCGGTCAGCACGTCGCGGCGCCTGGCGATGTTGGTCTCGCGCACGGCTCGCGTTGCAGCGACCTTGCGCTGGATCAGGTTCTGTTCGAGCGCGGCGAACAGGCCGCCGGCCTTTTCGATCTCCTGAAACAGCGACCACGCGGCTTCGCAAAGCTGTTTTGTCAGCGTCTCGATGCCGCCGGAGCCGGCGGCGGGATCGGACACTTTGGCGAGGTTGGATTCTTCCAGCAGCACCAACTGCGTGTTGCGCGCAGCGCGGCGCGCGAACGGATCGGGCAAGCCCAGCGCCAGCGTATGCGGCAGCACGGTGATGGCGTTGGCGCCGCCGAGGCCGGCGGAGAAGGTCGCCATCGTCGCGCGCAGCATGTTCACGTAAGGGTCGCGCTGCGTCAGCATGCGCCAAGCGGTATCGGCCGCGACAAACAGCGGTTTGGGCACGAGGCCACAGGCCTGCTCGACCCGCGCCCACAACAGCCGCAGCGCGCGGAATTTCGCCAGCGTCAGGAACTGGTCGGCGTCGGCGGAAAGCCGCGCATAGACCATGCCCTGCGCGTCTTCGAGCGAGATGCCGGCCGTTTCGATCGCGCGCAGATAGGCGACGCCTGCGGCGAGCACAAACGCCAGCTCCTGGACTTCCGATCCGCCGGCATCGTGGATCACGCGCCCGTCGGCGGCCGCGAGCGGACCTTTGAAGCCGAGCGCGGCAAGGCCTTTGACGGCGCTGGTGACCGCGGGCACGATCTCGGACCAGCTATAGGGGCTGGATCCCCACACCGCGCCGGCCCCGAGCGGGTCGAGCCCGAAACGGATATCGCAGGCCGCAGGATCGAGCCCCTTGCCCTTGATATATTCCGCGACATGGATGGCCGCCATCCGCGACTGCGGACCGATCTGAAGTTCGATGCCGATGCCGGCATCGAGATAGATGCCATCGAGGATTTGCGCCACCGCTTCCGGCGAGGGATCCAGCCCGAAGCCGTAGGCGCCATTGGCGCCGGCGAACACGAGGGTGAGCCCGGTCGCGCCATTTTCGAGGTCATGCAGCGCCTGCGCGTTGGCCGCTTTGGCGTCGGGATGATCGGCCCGCTGCATGATCTGCCAGGGCGTGGCCGCAGGGCGGCCGGCGACCGGGGCGGCGCCTTGCGCGCGCGGGTAGATCGGATCGATCTTCAATCCATCGGATGTCTTGCCGACCAGTTTTTCGAACGGCGCGCCTTTCAGCACCCCGTCGACCAGCTTGCGCCAGTCTTCGTAGTTCGCGGGGGCAAAATCCGCGGCTAATCGCAACTCATTGGTGGTGGTCGTCATCCGGACAGTCGTTCCTTGGTCGCCTCTTGATTTGGCCGGAAATTGCCACGGGGCGGCCGCCAAGCCAAACGGTTGTTTTAGGCCACCCGGGGCCCGGTCAGGGCTGGTCGAGGTCGGGTAGCCGCAAAATACCGGCGGTCGAAACCGCCGCCAGCGCGTCCCTGACGCTGCGTCCCGCAATGAGGCGGTCGGGCACGATCTCGGCGAGCGGCACCAGCACGAAGGCGCGCTCGAACAGCCGGGCATGCGGCAGTGTCAACTCCGGCTTGTCGATCTTGACGTCGTCATAGGCGATCAGGTCGAGGTCGAGGGTGCGCGGGCCCCAATGCTGCTCGGTAGCGCGGTCGCGGCCGAATTTTTTCTCGATCTTGTGCAGCGTGAACAGCAGCGCATGCGGATCGAGGCTGGTGTCGATTTCGATGCAGGCGTTGATGAAGGGCGCCTGCGCTTCATTGCCCCAGGGCGGCGTGGTGTAATCCGACGAACGCGCCAGCAATGCCGCCTGCGTCATGCCGCAGATGTTGGAGATGGCTTTGCGGAACGTCGCGCGTACGTCGCCGACATTGCCGCCGAGCGCGATCAGCACGTCCGCCATGTCAGGGCGACTGCCTTGTGCGCATCAAGACCACGCCGACATCGTCAAAGATCGCGGCGATCGGCGCGTGCGGCTTGTGGACGGTGACCTCGACCGCGTTGATGCGCGGAAACGCGACCAGGATGGCATCGGCCACGGCGCCGGCCGCACGTTCCAGCAGTTTGTAATTGGTGTTCTTGAACGCCGCCGTCGCGGTCGCGACCACGTTGGAATAGGACACGGTGTCGGACAGGCGGTCGGTGCGCGAGGATTCCGACAGGTCGACGGAGAGCTCGAGATCGATCACGAAGCGCTGGCCGACTTCGGTTTCGTGTTCCATCACGCCATGGCGGGCATGGATGACGACGCCGGTGATGAAGATCGTATCGGTCATCTCTGCAGTTCCCCAATGGCGGCTGCGACGCGCAGCGCTTGAACGGTTTCCACAACGTCATGGGCGCGGATGATGCGCGCGCCGCCCTTGGCCGCAATCAGATGGGCGGCGATCGACCCGCCAAGGCGCTGATGCGGTTCCGACGGCGTCACGACACTAATGAAGCGCTTGCGCGAGGCCCCGACCAGCAGCGGCAGGCCGAAGGATTGCAGCTCATGCAGCCGCGCCAGGGCCGTCATGCTCTGTTCCGGCGTCTTGCCAAAGCCGATGCCGGGGTCGAGCACGATCTGGCCGGGCGAAATACCGGCCTTCGCGGCGACGTCGAGCGATCGCGCGAAGAATGCAGCGATATCCTTCATGATGTCGATCGCGGGATCGGCGCTGTCGCGGTTGTGCATGATGATGACGGGCACTTGGCGTGCCGCGATCAGGCCGGCCATGCCGGCATCGCGCTGCAGCCCCCAGACATCGTTGGCGATGACGGCGCCATGGTCGAGCGCCCAGGCGACGACGGCCGACTTCATGCTGTCGATCGAGACGGGAATCCCAAGTGAAACAACCTCCGGTAGCACCGGTTGCAACCGCTTCAACTCTTCTTCTGCCGAGATCGGCTCTGATCCATAGGGTCGGGTCGATTCCGCACCGATGTCGATGATGTCAGCACCCTCGGCGACCATCCGGCGGGCCTGCGCAAGCGCGCTTTCGGGGGCAGCGAACTGTCCGCCATCGGAAAATGAGTCGGGGGTTACGTTCAGCACGCCCATCACGGCCGGGCAGGGCCGTGACAACAGCGCCGGCAGGTCAAAATGACCGGCCGGGCCGGCCGCGGTGGCGGGTCTGGACATGCTTACGATCATGCGGTCGCTTTGCGCGGTCCGCGCCAGTGAGTCAAGACGCGAGACCCCGCCAGCGTATGTCGGCTGGCCGACTTTTAGTAGCTGATTTTCGGCTGAAGCTTGCGCGCCTGGGCGATCAGTTGCTCGACCGATTTCTCCGAGGGCATGACGCGGACCAGCTTGCGCCTGGTATTCACGTCTTTCATGTTCTGGGCGAGCCGTGCCGGGTTACGCAGCGCGAGTTCGCGAACCGTCGGCACGCCGGCAGCGCGCACCAGCCCGACCTTCGCCTTGCCCATCCCGGGAATCCGCATGTAGTCGGAGAAATTGGCCCATTCGAGCAGCTGCTGTTCACTGATCCCGGTCTTCGCGGCGAGCGCCTTGCGTCCTTTGACGGTGCGGGCGGCTTCAAGCAGCGCTTCGGTCGTGCGAATGCCAAGCGATTTGAGTTTCGAGGCAGAGTAGGCGGTCAAGCCTTCGATCTCGGAGAGGGGATATGTCATGATACTCGATGCAAGAGAATGTGCGCGGCCGAAGGGGGGTGTTTCAAGCGAACTGGCTTAGCCCCGGTGTCCCCGAAATGATCTCGCCCATTTTGTCCGCTCCGATTTTGTCGCGGCCGAACCTGAAAAGTTCACGCGCCACGTTCTGAATCTCGTTCATGCCCAGACCAAGCGCCATCAGCTTGGTGCCGAGCGCCATCAGCCCGCCGCCCATCAACCTGGAGAAGCCGCTGTTGCTGTTCGAGGCCGCGATCGCAGCCTCGGCGCCTGGAATTTGGTCGATCAGAGCCTGAACCTTGTCGGAAGGCCCCTCGTTACGGAGGAAACCAAGAACGATGCCGATGGTTTTTTCAGCGACAACGCTATCGATGCCGGCCTTGCTGGCCAGCTGTCCAATCAATTCGTCCATATTGCCCCGCCCTCAGCCGGTTTGTTACCGGGTCGTACCTTGTGAATTTATCTTGAGCGTCTGCGACCTGAAATACAAGCGATCCGCGCACGCGAAGGCGATTTCATCCTAGATCGCTCGTCGAGTGTTGCAGCAATGCAAGAGTGAATGCGGGATTCACGCCATGTTACCGCACTGCGGCCCTCGTATTTCCACCGGAGTTAGAGAAAAGTATGAGACAGGGTGTGCAAGGCCCGGGCTATGTCCTTGTCCATGGACGGTTTCAATCGACCGGCAGGATGCGATATGATGGCGCTGCTTGGCGACCAAGCTTTCCCGATGCGCGCGAAGAGGCGATGTGATGGCGACCCCCGACAACAAGACAGCCGATACCAATGAGAAGATTTTCATCGGCAAGGGCGAGCAGACAGCGTGGCTGACGCTCGCGCTCGCCAATCGGCACGGCCTCGTCACCGGCGCGACCGGAACCGGCAAGACCGTGTCGCTGCAGGTGATGGCGGAAGGGTTTGCCCGCGCCGGTGTTCCGGTTTTCGCAGCCGATATCAAGGGCGACCTGTCCGGGATCTCCGAAGTCGGCGAAGCAAAGGACCTCATCCTCAAGCGCGCGGGCGAGATGGGGCTCAACTTCCAGCCCGATCAGTTCTCGACCGTATTCTGGGACGTGTTTGGCGAGCAGGGCCATCCGGTCCGGGCCACCGTCACGGAAATGGGACCGTTGCTGCTGTCCCGGATGCTCGATTTGAACGACGTCCAGGAGGGCGTCCTCAATGTTGCGTTCCGTGTCGCGGATGAGAACGGACTGACGCTGATCGATATGAAGGATCTCCGCGCGCTGCTCGATGCCATCGTACCGGCTGGCGGCAAGAAGGGTCCCGATGCGGAAGAAGACCCGCTGGCGCCGATCCGCAAGGCCGCGCAGGGCTTCGGCAATGTCTCAAAGGCGACGGTTGGCACGATTCAGCGCCAGCTGCTGGTGCTGGAGAACCAGGGCGCAGCGAAATTCTTCGGCGAACCGGCGCTGACGCTGAAGGATTTCATGAAGACCGACAGCGACGGCCGCGGCATGGTCAATATCCTCGTCGCGGACAAGCTGATGCAGAGCCCGCGACTCTACTCGACCTTCCTGTTGTGGATGCTGTCGGAACTATTCGAGGAATTACCTGAGGCCGGCGACCTGCCGAAGCCAAAACTGGTGTTCTTCTTCGACGAGGCGCATCTGTTGTTCACCGATGCGCCGAAGGCGCTGATGGACAAGATCGAGCAAGTGGTGCGACTGATCCGCTCCAAGGGCGTCGGTGTTTATTTCGTCACGCAAAATCCGATCGACGTGCCGGACAAGGTGCTCGCCCAGTTGGGCAACCGCGTCCAGCATGCGCTGCGCGCGTTCACGCCGCGCGACCAGAAGGCGGTGGCGGCGGCGGCGCAGACGTTCCGGCCCAATCCGAAGCTCGACACCGCACGGGTGATCATGGAGCTCGCCAAGGGTGAGGCGCTGGTGTCGTTCCTCGAAGGCGGTGGCACGCCGACGATGGTCGAGCGGGTGATGATCCGGCCGCCGACGGGACGGATCGGGCCGATCACGCCGGAGGAACGCAAGGCGCTCATGAACAAGAGCCCGGTGAAGGGCAAATACGACACCGCAGTCGATGCGGACTCCGCCTATGAGATGCTGCTGAAGCGCGTGGCGGGAACGGCTGCGCCGGCGGATGGATCAGATGATGGCGGTGGTGGCGGCGGCATCCTCGGACAGATCGGGGGGATCGTCGGCACCATCTTCGGCACCAACAACAAGCGCGGCCGGCTGTCGACCGGCCAGGTCATTGCGCGGGATGTCACGCGTTCCGTCACCAACAAGGTGATCGGCGGTGTTGTCGCCGATCTCGGCAAATCGGTCGGCGGTTCGCTCGGCAGTTCGATCGGCCGCTCAATCGTGCGCGGCGCACTTGGCGGATTGCTGCGGCGCTAGATTTTTTTGGGGCCTCACGAAGCGCCGAAGCATTGGACGGCCGCCGGATTTGATGGCTTCGGCGACGCGATTGATTGCCGGTTAGGGGACTGGATGGAGCGAAAGGCGCACCAGGCTGACGGCTCGACGGCCGTCACGGAATACGTATGGACGTGGTTCTTGCGTCAGGTCGCGCGTGTCCGCGGCGCCGATATTCCTGGCTGGGTTTGGGTCGTGTTGCTTTGGGCGCTCATGGCCTTTCCTGCGGTCTCGCTACGGGGCACCCATTTCGAAGAGGGAACAGTCATCGGACTGGCGCGCGGCGCTGTCGAGGACGGGCAGTGGCTTTCTCCGCATCTGTATGGCTTTCGGTATGTCGAGCGTCCGGTTCTGCTGTCGTGGATTGCCGCAGCAATCGGAAAGCTCTCGGGTGGCGTTTCGGTTTGGTCGGCCCGCATACCGCATTTGCTGTTTCTGCTCGCCGGCGGGTTGATGGTCTTCCATCTGGTGTTGCCGCACACCCGCAAGGCGCCTGCGGTATTTGGCGCGCTCTGCTGGTTTGCGTGTCCGATGGTCAGTCAGAAGTTTGTCACCGCCGAGCCTGACGTGACCTTGTCGGTGCTGCTGTTCGGAGGTTTCTTCTTGTGGTGGAAGGGCCTCTCCAGCGGATACACGTCAATTTTCCGGTGGGTCGCAATCGGTGTTCTGCTGGCGGCGGCGGGCCTCGCCAAGGGTCCCCAGCCCATTGCCTATTTTGCACTGGGCGTCGTTGCGTACCTGCTGGTGAAGCGGCGTTGGAACGATCTTCCGGGTTTTGTCCTCGCCAACGCAATGGCCGGGCTGACCGTTGTGGCCTGGTATTGGATGGTCATGATTCCGAGCGACGTAAAAGGCTGGATCGTCCATTCGCGTTTGTCCGAGGGAATGACGCTGATGCAATGGGTGAGGGATCACCTGGATTTTGCCTTAAGCCTTTTCCTGGTGGAATGGTTGCCAGGCTCGGTGTTGCTGTTTCCGGCAATCGTCGCCCTCGCACGGAACGCTTTCGGTCGAGAGCGCGATCTCATGCTAGCTGCCGTGCTTTATGCGACGGTCGCGTCCATGCTGCTGCTGATCTGGCCCGGGGGTGTAGCGACGCGCTATGCGATGCCTGCTAATTTGGCACTCGCTGTAGTGGGAGGAGTCCTGTTCGACCGGTGGTGGGCTACACGACCCTGGCTCATTGCCGTCAGCAACACGGTTGTAACCGGGGTATCAACTGCCTTGATCGTTCTCGGCTGGATTGTTATCCCGGCTGCTCCGATCGCGTTTAGTCAGTCGAAGTCGTCGGCGCAGACGATAGCCGCGGTCAGGGAGACGATGCAGGCTACGCTCTATGTCACCACCAGTGCCGATTTGAACACGCTGGCGTATGTTGCCGCACCTATTCGCATGGTAGGGCTGACGGACATAGCCAACCTGAAGCCGCCCGCCTTTGCGATTCTGAGGGGTTCAGAGGTCGCTGAGATCATCGCCCAAAAACCCGATTTCACGGCCATCGCCCATGCCACACTGAACAAGGGTCTGCTTACCAGGATTTTCGAGATCAGGGGTAAGCAAGAGCCATGATTATCCCGAACTGACGTCCCAGATTGTGCAAGTAAGCCTCGCATCGACTGATCCGCACGTGAACCCGGTTGCTTCTGCCTGCAGCCGCCGTGCACCATCACCCACCGTGAAAGTGAGTAATCCCCGTGCTTAGATGGCCATCTTTGCGACGTCCGCTGGATGTCCTCTTTATCGTTGTCTGCATCGCGTTGACCGCAGACGTTCTGGTTCCCGAAATCTGGGGGAACGGCAAAACGAAGGACTATGCGCTCTGGTATTGGGCCGGCCAGCAAGTGCTTCACGGTGGCGATCTTTACCTGCGGGTGACGCGAGGGACCCTCGACTTCATCTATCCGCCGCTGTCGGCGTTGCTGCTGGCGATTCCGAGCTATTTCGGCAAGATCCCATTTTATCTGTGCCTGTCGTTCCTCAACATCGTCGCGTGGTGGATGACGGCGCAGTATTCGCACGCGATGGCGGGGTCGGGTCAAAAGCCCGGTCCTTGGCTGGAAGCGCTGCCGGGCATCGTCACGGTCACCTTCGTGTTCGACATGTTCGATCTCGGACAGCCCAACCTCGTGCTGCTGGCATTGATGCTGTACGGATTCTGGCTGCTGCGCGATCAGCGCGGCTGGATGGCGGGAAGCATGTTTGCGCTCGCCACCGCGATCAAGGTATTTCCGGTGGCGGTGTTCCCCTATCTGGTCTGGCGCAGGCAGTGGGCGGCTGCCGCGAGCATGCTGGTCTTCCTGATCGTGTTTCTGTTCATGCTGCCGGCGCCGTTCCGCGGCTTCGAGCACAACGCCGCCGAATTGAAGACCTGGTATCAGGGCATGGTGGGATCGACCTCGGAAAAGGGGTTCGGCCAGCGCGACGAGCAGAACTGGTCGTGGGTCAATCAGTCCATCATCGCGGTGACGCACCGCCTGACGCGGCCGGTGAACTACAATCAGGAAGATCCGGCCAAGCCGGTGCGCACCATGAATGTCGCCAATCTCGACTTCAAGACGGCGAACTGGATGGTGCTGGCGGTCTCGCTGGCGATCGGGATCGGTTACATCGCGGTGATGCCGCCGGCGTCGCGCCGGACGGAACGGTCCGACGCCGAGGAACTCGGTATCCTGTTCTGCCTGATGACGGTCGCCTCACCGCTCGCCCGTCAGTATTATTTCATGTGGCTGTTCTTCCCGATCACGGTGCTGATCCATCGCGCCGCTTATGACCCGCGGCCTGCGGTGAAGGCCGGCACCTGGGCGCTTCTGGCCGTCGCAGGCTTGCTGTTGTGCTTGTCGCTGCCGATCTTTCCGAACGACCTGCAGGCTTACGGGAACAACCTGGTCTCGACCGCACTGCTGGTGGCGGGGCTGGTCTGGCACATGCTGCACTCGCCCAATGCCAATGCGGACGCTGCCGCCACTTTGCCCCAGTCCACAAGCGGGCTACAAATCGACGCAACAACAATGCCCACAGCCAAGGGAAAACCGTGATGGCCAACGCACAGCTTCAGCCGGTCCTCGACCGCATCGATGCCGATTTCGACAACAGCCTCGAACGGCTGTTTGCGCTGCTGCGGATCAAGTCGATCTCGGCCGATCCCGCCTTTGCCGGCGATTGCAGGGCGGCCGCCGATCACCTGGCCAGGGACATCGCGACGCTCGGCTTTGCGGCGGAGGTGCGGCCGACGGCGGGGCATCCTGCGATCGTCGCCAAGATGAATGGCAGCAAGGGCGGGCGGCCGCACGTGCTGTTCTACGGGCATTATGATGTGCAGCCGGTCGACCCCTTGAACCTGTGGCACCGTCCCCCGTTCGAGCCTGTCGTGACCGATCATGCCGACGGCCGCAAGATCATCGTTGCGCGTGGTGCGGAGGACGACAAGGGACAGCTGATGACCTTCGTCGAAGCCTGCCGCGCCTGGAAATCGGTGACCGGGTCGCTGCCGGTGGACGTCACCATCGTCATCGAGGGCGAGGAAGAGGTCGGCTCGAAAAACTTCGTGCCGTTCCTCGAACAGAACAAGGCTGACCTGAAAGCGGACTTCGCGCTGGTCTGCGACACCGGCATGTGGGACCAGAACACGCCCGCGATCACGACGTCATTGCGCGGGCTCGTTTATGACGAGGTCAAGATCAAGGCCGCCAACCGCGACCTGCATTCCGGCATCTTCGGCGGCGGTGCGCAGAATCCGATCCGGGTGCTGACCAAAATTCTCGGCGGCCTGTTCGACGACAATGGCCGCATCACCATTCCCGGCTTCTATGACGGCGTGAAGGACCTGCCGCCGGATATCCTGGCGCAATGGAAAAATCTCAACCTGACGGCGGAATCATTCCTGAAGCCGATCGGGCTGTCGATTCCGGCCGGCGAGAAGGACCGCCTCCTGATCGAGCAGGTGTCCTCACGTCCGACCTGCGACATCAACGGCATCGTCGGTGGTTACACCGGCGAGGGCTCCAAGACGGTGATCGCAGCCGAGGCCTCCGCAAAGATCTCGTTCCGCCTGGTGGAGGGACAGAACCCGGACAAGATCCGCAAGGCTTTCCGCGATTATGTGACGGCGCGGCTGCCGGGCGATTGCACGGCCGAATTCATCGATCACTCCAACGCGCCGGCGATCGCGCTCGACTGGAACATGAAGCCGCTGGCGGCCGCCAAGCGCGCGCTGACCGACGAATGGGGCAAGGAAGCGCTGCTGATCGGTTCCGGCGCCTCGATCCCGATCGTCGCGGACTTCAAGCGCACGCTCGGCCTCGATACCGTGCTGGTCGGCTTCGGCCTCGACGACGACAACATCCATTCGCCAAACGAGAAGTACGACCTCAAGAGTTTTCACAAGGGCATCCGTTCCTGGGCTCGGATCCTGGCAGCGTTCGCGGAGGCGGGGAAGTAGCCTCGATCGGGGACAGGCTTGAATCTATGACCTTCAGGTTATGAGCCTGACGAGCTGTTCGATCCCGCGCCACGATCGCAAACACGATCGGCGATGGATGGCGGATACGCCCGGTGAGGCGGAAGTTCTGATGTCGGTCGTGCTTTCCAAGATTGTTGCCAGCGCGAACGTACAGAACGTTATCTTTGGTAACCTTGATCCCGTCGGCAAATTCAACCCGACGGGCAAATCACCTTCCGATTTTCGGAAGTAATGTCAAGCCCCGAAATAAAAAATATTTCTGTTTACCAGAATGGCAAATCAGGTGCATATGTTTGCCCATCCCGCCCTACTCAGAAGGGCGTCGGCCGTCGTCACGGACGTTGGGCGGGTTGCGGTGGACGCTGGTTCACGTCTGACGACGGCGTGGGCAGGCGTACGGTAAAACCGTGTGGTCCTGGCGCCCGTTGCCGGCGTCAAGCTGTCGGAGAAGCGCAAGCGGAAACGGCAGCGACGGAGTCAACCAAGAACTCGTCTCCGGGGAGAGCGCGGCATAAGCCGTAAAGCCATTGCGCAGGGAAGGCCGGGTGTTCACCGCTGCCCTGTATGCTCGTGTGCATTTTGTTTTGTGCAAACCGCACGCGAGACCGCGGGTGCAGCGCGCACCCGGTCTTCCCTGCGCCCTCTACATTTGGGGGCAAGGAATGTCTGGCAAAGCTCGGGCGCAACGCGTCGCGAGATCGCAGGTCTGCGACCACGATGCTTGGCTGTTTGAAATTTGAATAGGAAGCCGCGTAGGGCGGGCGCCCCAAAATAAAAACGCCGCCCGGAATTGGGCGGCGTTTTGATTCGGTAGTGCAGAGGTCGTTGGAGGCAACGTACACGCAATTTTCTGAATTTTCAATTCCGCTAACCCGGGCGAATACCGGCGCGGGCCCTTACTCCAGCGGGTATGGCCCGTCGCGGAAGACGAGGTCGTGATAGCCCTTGCTGCCGACCTCACGCGCGAGCGGGCTGCGGATGTCGTCACCGGTTCGCAGCCGCGCCAGCAGGGTGCGGAAATCATGGCGCGGTTGCCAGCCGAGTTCGGCGCGCGCCCTGGCGTTGACGTAAACCCGGTCGATGCCGGAAGCCATCGTCCAGCCGCGGCGTGCATATGCCGCCTCAAAGGCGGGCACGTAACGGCGCAGCACAAGCGGCAAATCGCTGCGCAATTCCGCGGCATCATCGCGCGAGAACGGCGTCGTGGCACTGATGATGTATTTCGCGAAACCTGCTGATGGTGCGTGGCGGATGGCCAGCAGATGCGCGCTGACCACGTCCTCGAGATCGACGCGGCGATGGAGAAGTTCGTTGGCCTTGACGTTGGCGTCGGCATGGCCCTCGCGGACGGCGCGGTTGTCGTCTTCCTCGGGAAAGAAACGCGAGGTGCGCAGAACGATTGCGCCGAGCGAATGGTTGCGCGCAAACAGCTGGCACAGGTCCTCGGCGGCCGCCTTGGTGACGCCGTAGATGTTTTTCGGCACCGGGATGATTTCTTCCGTCACCCAGGCGGCCGGCTCGCCCGGTGGCGGCACCAGCGCGTCACCGAACACGCTCGTGGTGCTGGTATAGACGAACGCCGTGACGCCGGCCGCGGCGGCTTCCTCGAGCAAATTGAGCGTGCCCGTGACGTTGACGTCGACAAAGTCCTGGCGGCTGTGGGTCGCCACATGCGGCTTGTGCAGCGTCGCGGTGTGCAGCACGGCCGTGACGCCCTTCATGCATTGTCGCACAAAGTCGCGGTCGGTGATCGTGCCCACGAGCTGCGTGAACGCGCCGGGAAGAACGTCGATGCCGAGGACTTCACGCCGATCAGCATGCAGGGTGCGGACCAGTGCCTCGCCGAGATGGCCGGAACTGCCGGTCACCAGAATAGTCACGTTGCTGAACCTTTCGCACTGTTCGCCCGCTTGCGGGCGTCAGGTCCGGTAGCTCGGGTCGATGCGATCGAGCTTGCGCAGGAGCGGTGGCCACACCAGGTTGGTCGAGCGCATTTCGGCACGATCAGGATTGCTGAACAGTTGCGCGTTCTTGTAGACCACGGCCTGTTCGACCGGATAGGCTGATGGCCCGAGCATGCGGGTGCGCACCTGCATCGTGCAGGCCCGCTCCAGATGGTACATGCGCTCGAAGGCGGAGGCGACCGAGCGGCCGACCGTGAGCGTGCCGTGATTGCGCAGCAGCATGTGGTTCTTGTTGCCGAGGTCCTTTTGCAGCCGCGGACGCTCGTCATGGTCCAGCGCGATGCCTTCGTAGTCGTGATAGGCGAGGTCATGGGTGACCAGTTGCGCGGTCTGGTTCATCGGCAGCAGGCCTTCCATGCAGCTCGCCACCGCCGTGCCGTCGGGCGTGTGCAGATGCAGCACGCAGCCGGCGTCCTCGCGGACCTCGTGGATCGCCGAATGGATGGTGAAGCCGGCCGGGTTGATGCTGTAGTCGCTCTGGGTGAGCTGGTTGCCGTTGAGGTCGACCTTGACCAGGCTCGAGGCGGTGATCTCGTCGAACATCAGGCCGTAAGGATTGATCAGGAAGTGATGCTCCGGTCCGGGTACCCGTGCGGAAATGTGGGTGTCGACGAGATCGTCCCAGCCATAGAGCGCGACCAGCCGATAGGCGGCGGCGAGATCGACGCGCTGGTTCCACTCGGCATCGGTCATGCCGGACGGTACTTCCTTGAGGCGAGCTTCGGCTGGCGACATGTCCGGTTTCTCCCGTGCAATGCTGGTTTTCGCGGGCGAGCCTAGCCCTGCGCCCGCACCACAGCAAGGCGCGGCCAGGAGCTGGCTGTTATGCCATTGTGCTCGTGATAAGGGCTACGGCGCCGGAATGGCCAGCAGGGAGGAAATGGCGCGGCCGCGAATATCGTAGACGCGCGCGAACACGACGTCGTCGCGCTTGATTTCCACCATCACCGGCGCGGTGAGGCCCTTGCAATAGAATTCGCCCAGCGTCATCGCGAAGTCGGCGGCGTTGCTGTCCCAGCCGATGGTGAAATCCGGACCGAGCGCGACTTGCGCCGGACGTTGCGGGCCGCACACCGCAACCTTCCACTTGCGCCCGCTCGGCGCGACTTCCTGTCGCTCGACCAGTTCCTCGCGCAGGCCGTCGGAAGCCTGCTTCAGCGCCAGGCCCCAATAGTCCAGCATGAAGAAATTGTCGGCGGAGCGGACCGTGCCGGCGATGTGGTTGAAGTGGGTGTATTCGTAAGGATGCAGGCGGATCATTTCGCTGAGCGGCAGCAACAGCCCGAACGCAAACGCCGCAAGGGCTGCGGGTTGCCAGCTGCGGCGGTTTTCCTTCAGCCAGGTCATGCCCCGGCCGAAGGCGACGCCGGCCAGCACCGCCATTGGCGGGATCACGAACACGAAATGCCGGATGCCGTTGTAGAGCGCGGGCCGCTTCACCATCGCGATCACCAGCGGCAGCGTCGCCGCCATCGTGAGCATCAACATAATGGTCTTGCGCCGGGCCGGCACGTCGGTGCGCGACAGCGACATGAAGGTGCCGATGATGCCGGCGAACAACAGCGCCAGCAGCACTTCGGGGAGCTGCAGCGCGAACAGCGTCGGCAGATACGACCACGGCATGTCCGGCACCGACACCAGCGCGCCGTCGAACATTTCCTTCCAGGGCTTTTCGAAGAAATGCGAGAAATAGGTCAGCGCCTTGAACGGATGGTCCGGCTCCATGATCGCCCATGGCCATACCAGGCCCATCAGCAGGTAGCCGAACACGAGGCCCGGCAGCAGCACGTAAACCACATGGCCGAAGCGATGCGCGGCCTCGCGCGCGCCTTGCGTACGATATTCCTCGATCAGCAAGGGCACGAAACCGACCATGGCGTAGACCAGCGCCAGCCCGCCGAGAATGCGGCAGCCGATGGCAAGGCCGGCACCAAATCCGACGATCAGGATGGTTCGCGGCGAGGGCGAGGGATATTCCTCGGCGAGGCGGACCAGACCCAGGATCAGGATCACCATCGAGACCGCGAATGGCGCGTCCTTCGGGTTCATGAACATGTGGCCGTAGAAGGTCGGGCACAGCGCCAGCAGCAACAGCGTCGCGAGCCCGGCCAGCGGACCGCCGACGCGCCGCGCGAGCCGCCACGTCACGGCAAGTCCGATGACGCCGACGACGGCGCCGAGCAGGCGGCGCGTTTCGAACAGTTCGAGCGGGATGACCTTGTGCAGCAGTGCCGCCGCCATGTCGAAGCCGCCGCCGTACATATAGAGATTGGCGAACGACAGCGCGCCGACATCCTTGAAACCGGAACCGTACATGCGCAGCAACAGCTCGGCATATTCGGCGTGGGTGTAATCGTCCCAGCCCAGTCCGTAATCACGGAAGGTCAAACCTGCGACCAGGGTGACAGCGGCCAGCACGACCATGGCTAGGTCGTCCCAAGTCCGCTCCATCGAGCGCCGCTCGGGCGTATCGACGGCAGATGTCGTGATGGCTGACATGGCTATTGGCTAACCCGGTGTCCCCTTTGGCCCAGCGTTTGCGCTTTTGAGCCTCTTTCCCCGGCATCCATATAGCGCAGTTCCATTTTCAAGTAATTGAGAATTGTGGTCTAATTCCCTGATGCAATGCAACAAATTGGCGGTAATTAGTAGGCCGTAGATATACGGGAGGCGTCTGAATGGCAGCTGAATGCCGCGATCGGCGCCTGAATTTTGCAGAGGGAAGGCTTCCGCTGCCAAGGGATTATTCAGGGGATTTTTGAGGAACCGTTTTTTGAGGAACCCTGTGCAGAATTGCTGGTTGGCGATGCGCACATTATGACGGTATCGTGGCATAGGCGGTTTGCGAGCATTTCGGGCGCAGCCGGGGGGTTAGTTCGATGATGGTTGGCATGTTGGTCGCGGGAACCGGCCTTGTTTTGGCGGGCCTGCTGGCGATTGGCTACGGAATCACGATCAACGAGTTCAGCACCGGCAACACGCTGATCCTCTCCGGCGTGACCGGGTTTTGCACGGGCACGATCATGCTCGGGCTCGGGGTGGCAGTGCGGGAACTGAAGAACATCGCGTGGCAGCTCGGTGCTGGCGTATCCCGGCCGCGCGGCGAGGCCGTGGTACGGCCGGTGCTTCCACCGGGTATGTTACCGGAGGCTGGTTCAGGCGACGGCGCTGTTCCATTCAAGCTGGAGACCGCCGAGAGTGCCGGCGGCGAGCCCGCCGCACCTGCTGCCGCGTCGCCGTCTCCGCCGCCATGGCAGGGTGAGGCCGCCACACGCGAGCGCCCGCGTGGCGACCTGCCGACGGAATCCGAGCCGGCCGAGGCTGCGCCCAAGCCAAAGCGCAATCTGTTGTTTTCCTCGACGTCGCGAAAGGAGCGCGAGCGTGCGCAGGCGAGGACCAGCGAGCCGCTGCCGCCGGATCTGTTGTCGCCGGATCTTCGCCCTAATCCGCTAGCCGCGCCGCCGCCGCCAGTCCCCGCCGAAACGCAACCGCCATCGTTCGACGATGCCTGGCCGAAACCGGAGCGATCGCGGCCTGGCGAGACCCCGCCGCCGCGTCGCGCGGCCCGGACACCCCCGGCATTCGACGAACCAAACGGCGCCCCGCCGCGTAATGACCAACAGCCGGCCGTAACGGTGCTGAAATCGGGCGTCGTCGACGGCATGGCCTATTCGCTCTATTCGGACGGATCGATCGAGGCCCAGATGCCCGAGGGCATGATGCGCTTTGCTTCCATCGACGAGCTGCGTACGCACCTCGATCAGCGGCCCTGAAGGGCACAATACTTGGCCAGCAAGCCGGCGTGAAAATAAAACGCCGTAGTTCTTGTCAGATTCCCGGTAATTCGTTCATATTCGCCAAGTCGTAATAAATTCCCTTTGCGTATAGGCGCGTCCGGATACTTTCAGCACCCTACGCGCTCGCGCGTTCGCGATCCCAGGATCGCGTTTGCGATTCCCAGGAAGGTTGAGCCATGACCGATTCCGCCGGCAAGACGCCCGTCGAACTGACCGCCAACATCGTATCGGCCTATCTCAGCAACAATCCGACGCAGGCTTCTGAAATCCCGAACCTGATCAGCCAGGTTCACGCCGCGCTGCTGCGGGTATCGACCGGCCGGATCGAGACGGCGCTCGAACCGGCAAAGCCGGCCGTGTCCGTCAAGAAATCGATGACCCCGGAGTATCTGATCTGTCTCGAGGACGGCAAGCGCTTCAAGTCGCTGAAGCGCCATTTGCGCACGCAATACAACATGACGCCGGAGCAATATCGCGACAAATGGGGCCTTCCGCCCGACTATCCGATGGTCGCGCCGAATTATGCGGTGGCCCGTTCGCAGCTCGCCAAGAAGATGGGCCTCGGCCAGCAGGCGCGGAAGCGGAAATAGCAAAGCGTTTTCGAGCGAAGTGGATACCGGTTCGCGTAAAGAAAACGCGTCAGGAAGCGGTGGCAAGCGCCTCGCGCGCATCGGAGCGGATGCGCTCGACCATCGAGCGCAGGCCGTTGGAACGCTGCGGCGTCAGATGCTCGCGAAATCCGAGTTCGTCGAACAGGGCAATCGCATCCATCGACAGGATCTGCTGCGGCGTGTGCCCGGAATAGAGCGTCAGCAGGATCGCGATCAGGCCGCGTACGATGTGGGCATCGCTGTCGCCGAGGTAATTCAGGCGCGGTTCGCTGTCGCCGCTGCGGTCGAGCTGCTTTGCGAGCCAGACCTGGCTGGCGCAGCCGTTGACCTTGTTGGCCGCTGAATGCTCGGCTTCCGGCATCGGCGCCAGCGTGCGGCCGAGTTCGATGACGTACCGGTAGCGGTCGTCCCACTCGTCCAGCAGCTCAAAATTTTCCCTGATCTCGTCGATCGTCATCGTGGCCCGTGTTCCATGCGCATAGCGTTTTCGAGCGAAGTGGGTAACGGTTCGCGTCAAGAAAACGCGTTAAAAAGGTTGGAGCCCGGGTCTGATGCAATCAGACCCTGCTCCACCGTCTATATAGGATGCGGGTCGAGCGAAAGCGACGAAAATGGAACCGGTTCCGGGCCTATTTTCCAGCCATTATTCCGTCAATGCACAGACGTGCCGCGCCACTCGGCTGCGAGATCCTCTTGCGTGAGCGTATCGCGCGGCGCGGTGGCCGCCAATGTGGCTTCGTCGCCGCCCGGGCCGTCGATCGAGCCGGTGTGGTCGGGGGCTTTCTTGTCGGGCTTATCGGACTTATCGGGCTTGTCGGTGATGATCTGATACAGCTTGCGCGCGCCGTCCTGCGCGCGCTGGCCGATCACGGTCGCGGCCTGGCCGCCGACTTCACAGGCCGCCGGCTGGCGCTTGCAGAACTGCCCCATGTCGGAGACGGCCGCGGTCGCGGCCGATACGGCTTCGGAGGCGCCGATCTGCGGCAGCTTGTCCGATTCAGGCGTCTTTTCTCTGGGCAGCAGCACGAGCACCAGTCCGAGCCAGAACACCATGCGAAGCAGAAAGAACATCTCGCGACCCCGGTCGTTTCTTTTGGTCCTGTTGCGGTTATGTCCGCAGGTTTACTCCTGACTATCAGCCGTCGATAAATCGCAAGTGTTTGCATTGAAGTAAATTCGCCGAAAATTCGCTGAAAATTCCAATGATTTGATTCGACGTAAATTTTCGATTGATATTCGCGAACACAAAAAAGTGGGCGTGCCGGGCCGTCCACCATTTCGAAACCATAGATTGATTGCGCCGGAAACCTGTCGTTCACCATCCGCGTCGAATGAGCGTTCCGTAACGGGTTAAAGCTCCGCGAATGCACGGTGTTTGCCGCCCGGCCGCCGTGCCTTAGCGTTCGCTTAAGTTCGCTCTGACACGGTGGGCCAAAGATAAAGGGGGCGTTCCGGCGCGTCTGCAAAGCCAACCTGCCAGACGAACAAGCCGAAGCGCAAAAGCCGTGAGTGTTTTGAGTATCATCCGCGATTGTCTCGATGCGCTGCTGCATCCGTCCGCACGATATGATGCGCTGACGCGCGCGCGGCATCGCGCCTTTATGGCGCCGCGGCTGCTCGGCAGCCTCGCCGCCTTTGCGGCATTCCCGGTCTACCTGGCGATGCGCGGTGCGCCCACGGCCATCGAGGTTGCGGCTTTTGCCTGGCTGATCGCACCCATCCTGCTGTCATGGTTCCTGTCGCGCACCGGTCGTTACGACGGCGCGCATATTCTGTCGTCGCTGGCGCTGGCCGGTCTCGTCATGATGGTCGCCGCGACGACCGGAGGCATTGAGTCCTTTGCCGCGGTCGGGCTGGTCGTGGTTCCGCTTGAGGCCGCGCTCTCGGCCTCGCGCCGCGTCGTCGCGTTTGCCTCGGCGCTGGCGTTGTCCTGCGCCGCGCTATTGATTGCCCTCGGGCATTTCGACCTGTTGCCGGTGGTGGAGCCGAACGCGGCGTTGCGTAGCGTCCTGATGGCGGTTGGAATAGCAGCGGCGACGCTCTATGCCGTCGGTCTCGCCTTTGGCTCGGAATCGCTGGCGCGTACCAGCGTCGCGCTGCTCAGTGTCGAGGAAGACCGCTACCGCCTGCTGGCGCTCAACATGAGCGACGTGATTTCGCGCCACAGCCGCAACGGCGCGGTGCAGTTCATTTCGCCCGCCGCGGAAACCATGTTGGGCGCTTCAGTCACGCGGCTTGCAGGCCACGGCCTGTTCGACCGCGTCCATGTGGCCGATCGCCCGGCCTATCTGACCGCATTGTCGGACGCCGCGCGTGGCGGCGAGGCGCGCAGCGTCGAGTTCCGGCTGCGGCGCGATGTCGCCCGCGGCCAGAGCAACTCCGATTTCATCTGGGTGGAGATGCGCTGCCGGCCGCTCGAGCACGCCTCGCCCGAGGCCGAAGTCGTCGCCGTGATGCGCGACGTCACCGACCGCAAGGTGCAGGAGCAGGCGCTGGAGTTGGCGCGTACCGCCGCCGAACGGGCGGATGCGTCCAAGACGCGATTCCTCGCCACCATGAGCCATGAACTGCGCACGCCGCTCAACGCCATCATCGGGTTCTCCGAGATGATCGTTCAGGAAGATGTGCTGATGATCGACGCGGCGCGCCGCAAGGAATATGCGCAGCTGATCAACGATTCCGGGCAGCATCTGTTATCGGTCGTCAACGGCATTCTCGACATGTCGAAGATGGAGTCCGGCAATTTCGAGATTTCGCCCGAGCCATTCGCGCCGCGCGCCGCGTTGCTGCATTGCTGCAACCTGCTGGCCCTGAAAGCGCGCGAAAACGGCGTCGATCTCGTCAGCCGTGCGCCGGAAGATCTGCCCATGATGACGGGCGATCCACGCGCCTTCAAACAGATCGTGCTGAATCTGGTCGCCAACGCCGTCAAGTTCACCGAGCGCGGCGGCAATGTCACGGTCGCGGCTGCGGTCGAAGGCTCGCGCCTGATGCTTCGCGTTACCGACACCGGGGTCGGCATCGCACCCGACGATCTCAAGCGGATCGGCGATCCGTTCTTCCAGGCCGGCAAGACCTATCAGCGCAAGCACGAAGGCACCGGCCTCGGGCTGTCGATCGTGAAGGGCCTGGTCGGATTGCACCATGGCGAGGTGAATGTGCAGAGCAAGGTCGATGAGGGAACCACGGTAACCGTGGTCTTGCCGCTTGCCTTCGCGCCGTCGGCGGTGGAATTGAATTCGCCTTCGAGCCCGGTACCTTCGAGCCAAGCACCTTCGAGCAATGTCGCGACGCTGAAGCCGGCGCTGCGATCAGGATTACAAGACCAAGCCCATCAGGTGAAGAAAAGTGCCTAAGCGAACGATCGAGGACGACGAGATGCCGCGCCGCCGCCGTGGCGCGAAAGCGGTTGCAGTCGACGCGGAAGAAGAGCGTGGATTTGTGATGCGCATGCTCCTGCACAGTCCGAAGGACATGCTGGCCGGCGCGCTGGCCATTGCCGCCATCGGCGCCATCCTCACCAACGCCTTGTTTCTGCAGGCCGGTCGTCATCCGTCGCCGATGTTCGGTTCGGTCGTGACGTTGCCGGTGCCCGCGGTTGCGAATCCGCTGCCCCGTCCGCGCCCGGTTGAACTCGCGGTGCGTTCCGCCGAGCCTCCGGAACCGAAACCCGTCGAGGCCAAGCCCGCCGAGAGCAGGAACGTGGATCCCAAATCCGCTGACCCCAAAAGCACTGACCCCATGACCAATCTGGTGGTCAGATCGACCGGTTCGGCTCCCGCTGCAGCTTCCAGCATTGCCCTTCCGGCGGCCAAGCCGGCCGGGTCCGCTCCGGCAACGACAGCCCATGTCGTGAGGCCGCCGGCGCCGATTCCGGCCCCCGCGCAATCCGCGGGCGCGCGTCGCGTGGCGTCAGTGCAGCGCGCGCTAACCGAATACGGCTACGGCCAGTTGAAGCCGACCGGCGCCGTCGGTGCCGACACGCAGGCGGCGATCACGAAATTCGAGCGCGACCGCAAGCTGCCGGTGACCGGACAGATGTCCGACCGACTGGTGAAAGAGCTCACCGCAATGACCGGCCGTCCGATCGAGTAAGCTGGGCCTTACGACCCATCCAGCAGGATCTCGGTGACCTCGTCGGAGAATCGTTTTCTCCGCCCGTCGATCAAAATCCATTCCGAGCCGTCATGATCCGGCTTCGCGCGCGGCATGCCATGGTCGAGCAGGGCGCGCGCGCAGCCCGACCAGTCACCGCCTTCGACCGGCTCGTTGCAAGAGGCCCAGGAAAGCGAACCACAGGCATTGTCGCCGAAGCCATGTTGCTCGGTCCAGTCTGCCCCATGTTCGAGCAGGAACCGGGTCAATTCGGCGTCGCCACGAAACACCGCCAGATTGAGTGCTGACGCATTCCAGTCGCCGCCGCGCACCGCGATCGGCCAGCCGAGCCTGACCATCAGCCTTACCCCCACATCGTTGCCCTCGGCGGCAAGATCGGGCAGCAACCGCAACTGCGAGGCTGGCAGCGTTTCGGGAAGGTCGGGCCGCCTGGCGAGGATGCGCCGGGCCTCGGCCTCATCGCCGCAGGCGCAGGCCGCAATGAACGCTTCCTCATCCGGAATGGGCTCGTGCGCAGCGCTCGCGCGCAAGAGATCGGCGACTTCGCGAAGGCCAAACTGCAAGGCGAGCCTGTAGGCGCTGACGCCATCAGGCGTCGCTGCCAACGGGTTTGCGCCTGCGTCCAGCAACGTCTCGATACACCGGCGGGATCGCCGCCGGCGGATCGCCCACAGCAGTGGCGAACCCCAGTCGGTCAAGGGTGAATTGCGCGCGGGCTCATTTGGATCGCCGCCGTGCTGAAGCAGCAGTTCAAGTGCGGCGACATTGTCGAAGTCGAGTGCATGGTAGATCGCGTTGCTGCCCGCGACATGCGCGCCACGCTCGAGCAGCAGGCGGGTACATGCAAACGTCTCCAGCGAGTGATAGAGGGACTCGCCGTCATTGGGATCAGCGCCGGCGTCGAGCAACAGTTTCGTGAGCTCGGGGTCATGGTTCGTCCCGGCGGCGCCATACAGCGCCGACAAGGGATTGCCGTCGTCAGGTTCGCTGACCGATGCCGGCGGCCAACGGTTGCCGATGCGCTGATTGGGATCGGCGCCTGCGCCCAGCAGCAAACGGGCACAGCGATGCAGACGCGCGCGGAATTCCGGAACGGACAACAGGCTGGAATGCGTGATGGCGACAAGCGGTGGCAAGCGTAGCGGTCCACCCGGACGGTTGACCCAAGCCGGGTCTTGCTGCGTCGCCTGTCGCAACGCATCTTCCGCGCCGATCGCACATGCCAGATAGGGGTTGCCCGAGACGAGATCGGGGTTTTCGGCCAGCATCCTGATGGCAATGCGCGGATTGGCGCGATTTGCCGTGCCATTGATGTCGCCGGCATAAACCAGTTGGAGCCAGCGCAGGACACGTTCCTCGCGCTCGCTGCCGATGGCCGATTGCGCTTCCAGATAACGTCTCAGGTCCTGCCAGGAAGCGAAGCCGTAGTCGCGCGCCACGCATGATTGAGCGTCATGGAGCCGGAGATTCAAGGAAGCGATCTGATCGTCGCTCTGCCCCGCGGCTGCCGGAAGGGCACGGCGAAACCGGGCAAAAGCGTCGCCATCACGCTGCCGGTAGAGACGGATGAGATCCTTGGCTTGCTTCTTGAGATGGTCGAGATTTAGTCGATCAGGCGATCGTTCCATTGGAAACCTCCGTGCATGGATCGCCGATGGTCCGCAATACCGGCTGCTGCACAAAGGCTCTAGGTGCTGCTTGGAAGCTGCAAGTGGGTTCGACCCTTCCCGCGGACCCGGGCGCGGCTTGCACCGCAGGCTTCAGAATATGGTTGGTCCGCGCGACGGTCAACCCGCCGTATGTCGGCCGCAAGGATTCTTGCGGCCGGTGAACTTTGCCAGGCTTGCAGCCGCCATGCTGGATACTAAGGCCTTGCCTCGAGGATCATGTTGAACGGCGTCTCGGTGGCACGACGCACGCTCTTAAAACCACCCTTCAGAATGATTTCGCGGAGCCGTGCTTCGCCGGCCTGCGCGCCCAGCGCCGTGCCGACTTCCTGCGAGAGCGAGGTCGGCACGCAGATCATTGTCGATGCGGCATAGTACAAGCGCCCGACCGGGTTGAGGTTCTGCTCGAGACGATCGCCGGCTATCGGCTCGCAGATCATCCATGTTCCATCGTCCTTCAGGGATTGGCGGATGTGGGCGGCGGCTCCCGCCGGGTCGCCCATGTCGTGCAAGCAGTCGAAACAGGTCACGAGATCGTAGTCCTTGCCGGGATAGTCCTTGGCGAGGCCGACCTCGAAGCGCGTGTTGGCGGAAACGCCGTGGGTTTCGGCATGCGCCTTTGCATCCGCAATCGAACCGGGATGGAAGTCGTAGCCGACGAACCGGGACTTGGGAAAAGCCTTGGCCATCAGGACCGTCGACCAACCGTGGCCGCAGCCGACGTCCGCGACCTCAGCGCCGGCTTCCAACTTCTTCATCACGTCACCTCCGAGAGCAGGAAGCCACGTCGATACGATGTTGTTGTGATAGCCGGGCCGGAAGAAGCGGGCCACCGCGCAGAACATGCAGCCGGCCTGATCGCCCCAGGCGACACCGCCACCGGACTTGAACGCGGCCTGAACTTTCGGCTGGTTATCGAGCATCGCCGCCATCAGATCGAAGCCGCCCATCAGATAAACAGGGCTGTCGGGAATAGCGAACACCATCGCCTGCTCGGGCGGCAGCGCGAATTTCGCCGAGGCAGGGTCGTAGGACAGGTAGTTGGAACTCGCCTGATTGGACAGCCACTCGCGAAGGTATCGCGGATCGACCTTCGCGGTGCTGGCGAGTTCGGCTGAGGTCATCGGCCCATTGGTGTGTAGCGCCTTGTACAATCCTAGCGCATCGCCCATCCGTACCATGGCGACGCTGGACGCGCCCCCGAGGTCGCCCAGCATCTGGCCGACGAATGCGTTGAGTTTGCCTTCATCAATCCGGGTCGCTTGATTAACGCTCGACATAGCTACCTCCACTGACAATTGATCTCGGTTAGAACAGATCCGCCAGCATGCGGGCGGCACGGACCGCACCGTCAGCTTCGACGGATTTGAATTTGGCCGGCGCGCGCAATGCACCAACCATCGCTTCAGCGATCATGTCCGGCGTCGACGTCGCGAATGCCATGCGCGTGCCGGCGCCATAGCGATCGAGACGATGCGCGACGTGGAAATTCTGCTCGAAGTGGTTCTGGAGCGGAAAGTAGAGGAACGGCGTTCCGGCGGCGGTCAACTCCATGCAGGTGGTTAGGCCGCCCTGCACGAGCGCGAGATCGCATGCGGCGAGATGACGGTCGAGGTCGGGTACGAAGGCGCGCACCTCGACACCCTCTGGCGCGCCGAGCGAGGCCGGATCGATCCGCGGGCCCGCCACCACGATCATACGCAACTCGGGCAGCCTGGCCCGCGCTATCGGATAGCTCTGCAGGATGCGTTTGATCAGGTGGGTGCCGACGGCGGATCCGCCGACCGTGACGATGCAGACGCGCTCGTCCGGCCGGTAGCCGAGGCGCTCGCGCAGCTCCGCGCGGCTGCCGAAAATATGCGGGTGTTCACCGATGATGTAGCCGGCGAAATCGAAATGCCGCGGCACCCAGTCGCGCATCGCCGGCAGGTCCTTGCCGAACGACAACGGGACGATGTCCTCTAGGCTTCCGACGAAAATGGCGCGGTCGCGCACGCCGGGATGCCGCTCGATGTGTTCGATCATTTCGGCGTTGTAGTCGGTGGTCAGAAACGCCTCATGCTCGCCGCCCGACGGCATCGGCACATAGCCGACGAAGTCGGTGAACCAGGCGAGCCCCGCTTTCTTCAGCTCCGGGTGCTCGTGCCAGTAATGATCGATGTCCCAGGCCTCGTCGGCGATGACGAGATCGTAGCCTCCCTCGTCGACGGCATCCTGGAAAGTCATGAAGTTCGCGATCAGCACCTCGTCCATGTTGCGGAGGGCCTGGAAACAATGCAGGTCGTGCTCGCCCGACTCCATCTCGATATGCCTGGACTCGCTGGCCAGCCGCGCACTCAGCGGATGGACCCGTTCGCCGTTGGCCTCCAGCAGGCGCGTCACCGGATCCTGCGCCAGCCAATCGACCTCCAGATCCGGATGCAGCTTGCGTAGCTCGCGCGCGATGGCGATATCGCGCCGTCCATGCCCGAGGCCGATCGGCGAGGAGAGATAGAGTGCGCGCTTGGCTTTCCGCGTCGTCCGGTTCGCTCGCGTTGCGGGGGCGGCGATGGCGAGCCTGCGAGCGAGGAAATCGACAATCAGGGTGTTGGTCTTTGCGGGAATGCGGCCGAGCGGGTTGTGACCGCCGCCCGGAATGGTCACCAGCTCCGCATTCATCACCTCGGCCAGCGATCTCGCGCGTGCATGGCGCTGGATCTGGTCGTTGTCGCCGTGAATGAGCAGCACAGGACAGCGGATCTTGCGATACATCGCTTCGCTGACATCGAAGCGTGGCGGGATCATCCGTGCGTCGACGGTGTTGATCAACACGGGACCGCTGGTCTCGCCCGCCCAGCCGATGCCGTCCTCGATCTGCTTGGTCGAGTGCGGTTCGGAATGGATGTTTCGGATAAAGTGTTCGGCGAAGTCGGGGTAATCCGCCAGCCAGTGCGCGCGGTTGAATTTATTCCAGCCGTCGAACCGCTCCTGTTTGGCATCGAAATGCTTGTTCGCCAAATGGGGATAGTTGGCGGGTCCGATGCTCGCTACCGTCCCGACCAGGATCGCGGCCTTCACACGATCAGGGTGATGCGCGGCCAGCACGCTGGCGAGCATGCCGCCAAACGACAGGCCAACGAGAATTGCCTTGCCCGCGCCGGTGGCGTCCATGACGGCAAGCAGATCGGCCACGTAATTGTCCAGCGAATAGCTCGTCACGTCCTCAGGGCGGTCCGACTTGCCGTTGCCGCGGCCGTCATAGGTGATGCAGCGGAAGCGTTCGCTGAAATACGGCAATTGCGCCTTGTAGATCCGCGAATGGACGATGCACCAGGGCGGCACGAACAGCATGGTTTCCGGGCCATTGCCGTAGATCTCGTAGTAGATCCTGACGCCGTCGCGATCGATAGAACCACTTTCGTCGGGCAATTTCGCACGCATCGCGTCACCTCATCGATTGGCTGCACCTTCGACGCTGCGAACGAGATCACCGACCCGTCGCAAGGACTGGCGTATCGGCGAGCCTTTCTTCTCGAAACCAAGCAGATAGAGGCTTTCTGCGCCGATGAACGCGTTGGCAGCAAAAGCTCCGACCTCCTCGGGCGTCAGCGGGCCGAGGCCGCCGAATTCGCGTTCAGCCTTGCGTGCCGCGCCGACGATGAGATCGACCCATCCCATGATCGCGGTGCGAACGACCTGCGCGACCGCCGGGTCGGACCAGCTCGCAGCAATCAGTTCCTGCAGCACGCGCACATAGCCGGAGGCGATGTCGTCATCGAGATAATCGCAGGCCCGGTCCCATTGCTCCGACAGTTTGAGACGGGTGTCGCCGAACATGGCGTTCTGGCGATCCAAAAGCTGCGCGTTCAAGTACTCGAACAGCGCCAGCACCATCCCTTGCTTGGATCCGAAATGATAATGGATCTGGCTCAACGGAACGCCGGCAGCCGCCGCGACGTCGCGGGTCGACAAGCCCGCGTAGCCGTTCTGGCGCAACACTTTCTTGGCGGCTTCGAGCAGCGTGGTGCTGGTCTCTGCCTTTTTCTCGATTTTCTTGGCCGCTGCGCGCGCCACGATGAAATCTCCCTGGTGCGATCGCGGGTCACCATAATTCGGTCGACCGACCGAGTCAAGATTCTTGCGTGGCTGCTCACGATCTTGTGCGCGCTCACGTGCGGCATGGGCCGGAGTTACCGTGGATCCATGACTGGTCGGGAACCGCGACGTGGAAACCGTTCCGGCTTTGACAAACGCTGCCGACTGCGTGCGCAAGGGAACGCGCCTGGCCATGGCCTCTGGCGCCGGCCTGGACGCTGGCCTATCGTCGAACCCATGCGATTGAAATCGAGTATTTGGGTGGCGGCCTATCTGCGCCGTTGCCAAACCGAAGGCGTATTCGGCGCCGTGCGCCGGCGCGGCGCGGAGGAAGCCGGTGCTGTTTTCGTCAAGGTGGCCCACCTCGACGGCAACGCCATGCTGTACGGGCCGGCGCCGCAGACCGTCTATGACGAGAGCCGGCCGACCGAGCGCCTGTTCGTGCCGGCGTCGCCGCAGCCGGTGCCTGAGCAATCGGTGGAAGAACGCCTTGCCAAGGAAATCAAGTTCGATCCCGACACCTGGATCGTCGAGACCGAAGATCGGGCAGGGCGGCATTTTCTCGATCTGGCGAAGGCCTGAAACCGGCCCCTTCTACCTTGCATGGGTTTGTTTTCGAGATTTTGTGTCCGGGCCCACCGGATCGCTATGCCGTCGTCTACCGCCCCGATCCGTCGGTGCCGGTGCGCACGATTGGTGCGCTTCCGGGCTGTACGGCAGGCCGTGTCTGGGATGCGGCGGAGCGGGCGCGGTTGCGCTCGTCGTCGTAGAGCGCGGCGCGGTATTTGGCGCGCGTGACCGCCATGGTCGAACCGCGCCACGCCGCCAGCATCACCAGCGCGGAGCGTTCGGTCAGCCGGTCGTAGAGCCGCGACAGCCGGTAGACATGGTGCACGGAGACGCCGGATTCGGGATTGAGGAACATCAATATCCGCTGGAACGCCGCGCTCGGCATGTCGAGCGCACGGGCCGCACAGGCCAGCGGCTCGCCGCCGGGGTCATTCACCACCTGGGTGGCGATCCGCGCCGGCAGGATCAGCGCCTCGCCGATCTCCAGCGCGAAACTGTCGGCGTCCTCGGCAAACGCGGCCATCTCCAGCGTCTCGATCGCACGCTTGGCGCGCGCCGCCGGAATCCGCGCCGAGGCCTTCAGCGGCGTCTCGTTGAGATTGTGCAGGATCTGCGCGCGTTCGCTGGCATTGGCCGCAAAGAACATGTCGCTGATTTCGGCGGCATCGTTGGGCCGCATCGCCAGGCTGGAAGCCATTCGCAGTTCCGCTTCGGTCGGAACCCGGGGGGGCGCTTCGGGCGGGGCTTTGGCAATCGAAGGCGCGAGCGGCACCGTCTGGCCGGGATGGGCGCGCCGCAATCCGAGCTTGTTCATGATCTCGAGGGGGGTCGCCGGATAGATGGCAAGCCGGGCCCGCACGGCCGCGCGGGTGGCGTCGTCGACCTGGTCGATCAGCCGTGAAGTTAACTCGACGAACTGCCGTTCCTCGTCGGCGGAATGCGCGCTGGCCTGGACATAAAGGTCGGTCAGCACGCGCAGCAAGGTAGGGCGGATATCGACGCCCTCGCGGCGCGAGAGCGACATCAGCCCGTCGAAGCCCGGAAATAATGGTGCTGCGGTCATGTGAGGTATACGCGACTTGGAAATCCCTTGGCTGAGCCTACGCGGGGCACTTTAAGAGTTGGTTAAGGAAAACAACCCCTGAAAGAATGCCGGGATTTTGCGGGTGTTACATAAACCACAGCGGCCGATCCGGTGGCTGGCCCCCAAGCGGCGATTAAGATGCCGTTAACCACGTTCTGTTCTGAATGATCGCATGTCGCCGGCCAAATCATGTCTGTGCGGCAATGAGAGAGAACGGAACATGGGCACCATCATTGAATTTCCGGCGGATGCAGCTTCGCGGCGGCCCGCCCTGGATGGCGCTTCACGCGAGGGCATGGGGACCGTACTGATCCTTCCGGTTATCCGGATCGAGCGTCCAACCGACGAGAGCGGCGGACGCGGACCGGAAGAAGGTACCGCTCCCAGCCGCCGTCGCCGTCGGCGCCCCTGACAACGGACATTTGAAATGCCGGAGCTGCGCCACCCGATCCGGACCGCCGGGGTTCGGTCACTCCCGGCTCTTATACTCATCCTGATTGGCTCGGCCCTCGGCGGCTGCAGCGGCGGCGATTTCGGCCGCACCCGCGCCGATTTCCGCAACGACGATATGCATCGCTGGCTGGGCGCGGAAGCGACCGGCAGCGTCGGGCTCAAGCCGTCGCAATTCCAGCTCACCGAAAACGAGCGCCAGCTTCGCGATCTCGCCTATCCCCTGATCGAGCCGCCGCTTTCGCGGCCAGCCTGGAAGAGCGTGTTCGGCGATTACCAGCCGCTGCCCTCGCCCTGGCGGCAGAAGGTCGTGTTCGATCGCACCACCTATGGGCGCGCCTTGATCGACGAGCCGCACCGCGCGCATACCTCGCGCTATCAGCAATTGATCGAGGACGTGCGCAACGACATCACGCGGTTTGAGCCGTTCTTTGCCTCCGCCATCCGCGTGATCGAACTCGACCGCAAGCGCAGTGCCAGCCTGAGGATGGTCTCGGAGCTGTCACCGCGCGAACAGGCCGACGCGGTCGCCCGCATGGAAGAGAACACGCTGATCGTGCAATGGGTGCAGCAGTGCCTGGAGCGGAGGATCGCGTCCTATCGCTGGGCGCTGGAGCGGCTGGTGATCCAGGCGCCCGACACCATCGCGGCCGATGCCGACCGCCTGATCGGCGAACTCGCCGCCCAAACCGCCAATCCGCCGGTCGCCGCCAACCCCGTGATCGGGCGTGCGGTCACGGTGAAGGGCTGATCCATCAGCGCGCCTTGCCGGCCGATTTGGCGCGGCCGGCTTTCGGGCGCCCGCTCTGCAACCTCGCGATAAAATTCTGCAGCACCTCTGACGGCGGCCGCGCGGCGCTATAGGCAAGGCCAACCTGGCGCTTCACGTCGACATCGATCTCGCGCACGGCGACATCGGGATTGGCGCGCGCGACGCCCTCCGGAACGATGGCGATGCCGACGCCGGCCGCGACCAGCGCCATCGTCCAGTCCTCGGATTCGGCAATCGCCGCGGGCTGGCGCGACGGTGAGGCGGCTCGGCCGAAAAATTCGCTCTGCTCGCAATGGCAGCGATCGATCATTGCGACGCCGGCAAGGTCCGACGTGCGAAGCCGCTCCTTCAGCGTGAGCGGGTGCGACGGCGGCAGGGCGGCAACGTAGCGTTCGACCCACAGCGGAATGAAATGCTCGTCGGCATTGATGATGTTTTTCGAAATGATCCGCGCGTCCGCGGCGTCCTTGATGCCGACGAGGCGAAGCGCGACATCGGCGGTCCCGGTCAGCGGCTTCAGCAAGGCGATCGTTCGCGGCATGTCGAGCGTGCGCATCAGGCCGAGTGTCAGTTGCCGCCGCGTCGACGGCTTGCGGAACAGGTTCTTCGCGGCGTCCGCGTCGTCGATGATGCGGCGGGCGACGGCGTGGAATTGTTCGGCCGACGCGGTCGGTGCGACGCCCTTCTTGTGCCGGATGAACAGCGTGGTGCCGAGCTCGGCTTCGAGGTTGGTGATCGCCGCGGAGATCGAGGGTTGCGAGATGAAGCAACGCTTCGCCGCCGCCGTCAGGTTACGTTCGCTGAACACGGCCGTGAAGTAGCGCAGCTCGCGGATATCCATAGCTGTATCCTATTGATACTATCAGATATCAATATTTTACCTATGAACGGAGAAATGGCAACGAGGGCGCCTGACTTTCAGCGAAGGAGCTTGCGATGCGCGTCCACCACATCAACACCGGCACCATGTGCCCGATCGGCCAGCGGTTCGTGAATGGCACCGGCAGCATGTTCCGGCGGGCGCGAATGGTCTGTCACTGCCTGTTGGTCGAGACCCATGACGGGCTTGCGCTGGTCGATACCGGCATCGGGCTCGATGACATTGCCAACCCGCCGCGGCTGGGGCGCAAGTGGGTGCGGCAGACGACACCGCGGCTCGATCCTGCCGAAACCGCCGTTCGGCAGGTCAAGGCGCTCGGCTATTCGCCGGATGATGTACGGCACCTGCTGCTGACGCATCTCGATCGCGATCACGCCGGAGGCATCCCGGATTTCCCGAATGCCAAGGTGCATGTCCATCGCCGCGAACTCGACATGGCGGTGCTCCGTCGCGTCCCCGCGCCGAAGGGCCGCTACGTCAGAGATCAATGGAAGCATGGTCCGGAATGGGTGCTGTATGGCGAGGGCGGCGAGGACTGGTTCGGCTTCAAGGGCGTGCGCGCGCTCGGCGATCGCGAACCCGACATCCTGATGATCCCGCTGCCCGGCCATACGCTCGGCCATTGCGGCATCGCCGTGCGCACCAAAGACAAATGGCTGCTGCACGCCGGCGACGCCTATTTCTTCCACGGCCAGATCCAGGCAAAGCCGAAAATGCCGCTGGTGCTCGGCCTGTTTCAGCGCCGCGCCGACATGGACCGCGCGCTACGCATCGAAAATCAGGAGCGATTGCGGTCGCTGAAGGCAAGCCACGGCCATGCCGTGACGATCTTCAACAGCCATGATCCCGTTGATTACGAGCACTGCCGCTGCGGGCAGCACTAACCGCTCGCGTGGTGCGCGGCTGCTATCGCTTGCCCTTCGGCGCGGGCGCCGGGGCGGGTGCGGGTGGCGGCGGTTCCGGCTGCTTGGGCGGCGGGATTTCGGTCTGCAGCGTGCAGCGCGAGGCCGCCAGCGAAGCCTGGGCCTGCGGCATCAGGCCGGGCTCCGGCGCCAACGCCTTCAGCACGATCAACCCGGTGATGGTCGGGGAGTCGATGATCAGCCGGTCGGCGGCGGTGACTTCCTCATCCTCTGGCAACTGGCCGTGTTGCTCCTCGGTCATCAGGTCGAGTTCGATGACTTTGCGCCCGGCGGAGCGGTCGTTGATGGCGTAGTAAGCAACCTCGTTGCGGGTGTAGAACGACACCGACGTATAGGCTTGGCTGACCGGCACCGTGAGCTTGAGCGGGCCGCCTGACAAATCGTAGCGGCAGATCGCGACCGCGAACGCGGGATCCATGAACGGCATCGGCGCGTTGTTGGGGTCGGCGAGCGCGAGCGGTGTCACGGCGTTGGTCCTGGTCATCGGCGTCAGCCGCGAATAGGCGTCCTGGGTTGCGATGCGCGGCAGCGCCAGCACGCTGACGAGATGGACCACGCCGCCGAGCAGCACGCCTGCGATGATCGTGAACAAGAGCCGGATCATGGGCAGCCCACCGTGGTGATGGAGGGCATCGGCGCGTCGCGCTGCGTCCGCGTCGCGACCCCGACCGGCGTATCGTACAACCGAAGCATCAGCGCGTAACGCTCGATCCCGCCGGTCGGCAGCCAGTTTCCGGCGCGCGAGCGCGAGGCGATGCGGATCTCGAACGCCCCGTCGGAGCCGCGGATGATTTCCTGGCTGGTGAAGCCATAGCGCTGCAATGAATTCGCCACCAGATGTCCCTTGCGGTCGAACAGCGTCAGCGTCCAGAACCGCGCCGCGGGCGTCACGCCGCTGACCACCACGTCGCAGCGTCCGTCGAGCGGCTTCTTCTTGTCGTCTGACGTAGCCGAGAAGGCGATGCCGTCGCCGGTGCCGATCGGCAGTTCACCGCTGCGTGCGATCGAGGCGCGTGAATAGGGATCGACTTCGGCGGTGCCGCTCTTGGGCCGCGCCGTCCACGAACCGATCGTGAGCGTGCCAAGATCAGTGCCGCGCGTCGCCGTCATATAGGTCGAGCCCAGACCGACGACGGTGGCGAGCGCCAACGCGAGCAACGTGATGAAGATCAGCCGCACAGGCCAGTGCTCCGCAAAATCACCGCACTAGTTCTTCCGCTGCGCCGGCGGAGCCGGGTCGCCGGCGGCTGCGACGTAATTGTCGGGGAAGGCCAGCGCGCTCGACGATGTCGACTTGCCCGGCTTGGCCGGTTCGCTGGCCGACGTCTTGCCTGCGGTCTTGCCGGCCTCGTCGAGCAGCTTCTCGACGCGCACCAGAATGTCGGCGCCGCGCTTGGTCAGCACCGGCGGCGGGCCCGGCTTGGTGTCGAGGATCTTCGGCGCGCCATTGGCGGCGACGTTGGCGGCCTGGGCGGCCTGCGGCAGTTTCGTGCCCATGCCGATGCCCGGCACTTCCTTGATCTCGACGCCCTGGTGAGCGACCACCATGACCTCGCGCCAGGTCTGCGCCGGCAGCGAGCCGCCGGTCATGCGGTTGGTCGGGGAATAGTCGTCGTTGCCGTACCAGACCGCGCAGGTGAAGTTTCCGGTGAAGCCGACAAACCAGGCGTCGCGATAGGCGTTGGTGGTGCCGGTCTTGCCGGCGGTCGGAATACCGTCGATGATCGCGCGCCGTGCCGTGCCTTCGCTCACGACGTGGCTCATCATTTCCGACATCTCGGCGGCGACGTTGACGGGAATGGCCTGGATCTGCTTCTTGCCGTCGCGATCGAAGCGCCAGACCAGATCGCCGGCGCCGGTGCGCACTTCCAGCACCGCATGCGGGATCGGCGCCTTGCCCTTGTTCGGGAAGGTCGCATAGGCCACCGCATGCTCGAGCACGTTGACTTCATCGGAGCCGATCGGCATCGACGGCGTATCGGGCAGCGGCGCCTTGATGCCGAACCTGCGCGCCACTTCGGTGATCTTGACGCGGCCGGCCTTGGCCGGGTTCGGCGACTTGCCGCCGAGCGCAATCGAGAGTTTTACCGGAATGACGTTGATCGAACGCGTGATCGCCTGCGTCAGCGTCATCGGTCCCGAATAGGAGTGGCTGTAGTTCTGCGGACACCAGTTGCCGATGCAGACCGGGCCGTCGACCACGATCGAGGACGGCTTGTAGCCGTTCATCAGCGCGGTGGCGTAGACATAGGGCTTGAACGACGAACCGGGTTGGCGCATCGCGTCGGTCGCGCGGTTGAACTGGCTGGCGCCATAGTCGCGTCCGCCGACCATCGCGCGCACACCGCCATCGAGGTCGGCGACGGCGAGGGCTGCCTGGGTCGCATGGTAATCGCGGCCGAACTGCCGGAGCTGGTTCTCGACGGTTGCTTCCGCGGCGCGCTGCACGGTCATGTCGATCGCGGTGCGGACCACGAAGACGCGCTCGGTGTAGGATTTCGGGAACGTGTCGACCAGCTTGCGCATCTCGTCGAACGCCCAGTCGAGGTAATAGTTCGGCGAATTCTCGTCGCGGCGGTCGACGGCGACGGCCGGATTACGCCGCGCACCGAACACCTGGCCTTCGGTCATGAAGCCGGCATCGACGAGGTTGTCCAGCACCACGTTGGCGCGGGCGCGGGCGGCGGGCAGGTTGATGTGCGGCGCGTATTTGGTCGGCGCCTTGAACAGGCCGGCCAGCATCGCGGATTCGGCAAGCGTGACGTCGCGCGCCGACTTGTTGAAATAGAAATGCGCCGCACCGTCAACGCCGAAGGTGCCGCCGCCCATATAGGCGCGGTCGAGATAGAGTTTCAGGATCTCGTTTTTGGTGAGCCGCGTCTCCAGCCATATCGCAAGGAAGGCTTCCTTCACCTTGCGTTCGATGGTGCGCTCGTTGTTCAGGAACAGGTTCTTCGCCAGCTGCTGGGAGATCGACGAACCGCCCTGGCGCACGCCGCCGGCCTGCGCGTTGGTGACGAGGGCGCGCGCGGTGCCGGCGATGTCGATGCCGAAATGGTCGTAGAAGCGGCGGTCTTCGGTGGCGAGCGTCGCCTTGATCAGATTGTCCGGAAAGTCTTCGAGCGGGATCGAGTCGTTGTGCTTGATGCCGCGGTTGCCGATCGGATTGCCGTAGCGGTCGAGGAACGACACCGCGAGGTCGGATTTTTTCAGCCAGTCATCGTCGGCGGTTTCGCGAAACGCGGGCACCGCGAGCGCCAGCATCAGGATCAGGCCGCCGAGACCGATGGTGGCGGCTTCCGAAGCCGGCTCGATGAACACCCAGCGCTTCCAGCCGCCGACATAGAAGCGGTCCATGAAGGTCGAAAAGCGCTCATAGAGTTCGCGCGCGCCCTTGCCGGATGAGAACAGCGTCGAGTCGATGCGCGCGTCGAGGTCCAGCATGACGTGCTGGATCTTTGTCTTCCATCGCGCTGGAATGAACTGGCGCACCGGGGCCCTTGGTCGGTTCGTAGGCGCTCTGCGCACGCTTGGCGCTATCGAGACGTCTTGCTTCGATGTTGCGGCAAACCCAAGGCGCTTTTACGGCTCGCCAGGCGACCTTCAAGCACGTTGGGGACTCGCGGTTGTTCTATCCGAGCGGGGGCCATAAACCAATGGTCTGGCTCACCATTTTGATGTCAGGACTAACGCCGCCCCCGGCTTTTTATACCGGCCGGAGCGGTCTCGCTTGCAAGGCTGCCACCGCACCTCCTAGAAGGGCGCAAGACCGCCCCGATCCGGAAAACCCTGAATTTATGACCGCACCGCCCAAGCCCGTTTCCGGCCAGGAGGGATTCTTCTGGAAAACCAAGACGTTGGAAGAGATGTCCAGCGCCGAATGGGAAAGCCTGTGCGACGGCTGCGCGCGCTGCTGCCTGGAAAAGCTCGAAGACGAGGATACCGGCAAGATCTATTTCACCCACGTCTCCTGCAAGCTGCTCGATTCGGGCTCCTGTGCCTGCAAGGACTACCCGAACCGCTCCGCCAAGGTTCCCGACTGCGTCCGGCTGACCCCGGAAAACGTCCGCACCCTGAACTGGCTGCCGCCGAGCTGCGGTTACAAGCTGGTCGCCGAGGGCCGTGACCTCTACTGGTGGCACCCGCTGCTATCAGGTGATCCCAATACCGTACATGAGGCCGGCGTTTCCGTGCGCGGGCGGGTGCAGGGAACGGAGAACGAGATTGCAGACGAGGATCTCGAGGATCACATCGTGCAATGGCCGGCGCTCTTGCCGAAGCGGGCGCGGCTGAAGAAGCGGCCGGTGTGAACTTGCAGCGCGGCCCAGAGCAAATCGCGAAAACAACCCCATGCTCCAGCGCCCATTGCGAAGCTGCGCTCATGAGGCGGGCGGGTTCAAAAGGCGGCCGAAATCGTAGCGTTTTGCGCAAGCCATCGATCACGTGATTGCGAAGCTGCGCTCGCGGGATGCTCCCATGCGCGCAAGTGCCTGCCGCCGGAGCAGTTTGCGCTCTAAAGTGCAGCCGATATAGCGATTCCATCTCGGCGGCTTTGAGCTGCGAAGAAAAATATTACGTCTCAAATGAACAAGTTCGAACGGCAGCGTGGTCAACCTGCCGACCATGATACGTTAACCGACGAAATTTCGGCTGAACTCTCGCACATCACGACCGAGGTCATCGATGTCAGCGATGCGCCGCCGATTGCGCCGCGCGCGCCGCTGACTCAGGACGAGGTCCGCACCATCCTGATCAGCCTGATGCTGACGATGTTTCTGGCCGCGCTCGACCAGACCATTGTCGCGACCGCGCTGCCGACCATTGGCCGTCAGTTCGGCGACGTTTCCAATCTCTCCTGGGTGATCACGGCGTACCTTTTGGCATCGACCGCGGTGGCGCCGGTGTTCGGCACGCTGAGCGACATCTACGGCCGCCGCGTCATGATCATTGTCGCCCTCAGCCTGTTCATCGCGGGCTCGATCCTGTGCGCATTGGCGCCGAACATGCCGATCCTGATCCTCGCGCGCGGTCTGCAGGGCCTCGGCGGCGGCGGCATCATGCCTGTCGTGCAGACCGTGATCTCCGACGTGGTGAGCCCACGCGAACGCGGCCAATACCAGGCCTATTTCAGCGGCGTGTGGGTCGCCGCCGGGATCGGCGGGCCGGTCGTCGGCGGGGTGTTCGCCGAACATCTGCACTGGTCGATGATCTTCTGGATCAACGTGCCGCTCGCGCTCGGCGCGCTGGCGCTGCTGCTGCCGAAGATGGGCAAGATCCCGGTGTTCCACCGTCGGCGCAAGGTCGACTGGCTCGGCGGCGTCTTGCTGATGGCGGCCGCGGTCGTGTTCATGCTGGTGCTGACCTGGGGCGGCAATCGTTATCTGTGGCTGTCGCCGACCATCATCGCGATGATCGGCGCCTCAGTCGCGCTGGCGTTCAGCTTCGTCTGGCACGCGCGCAAGGCCGACGAGCCGTTCCTGCCGCTGCCGCTGATGGGCGGAACTGTGGTGCCCTACGCGATGGCCGCAGGCGGCTGTGCGCTCGGCGCCATCACCGGACTGACGGTAAATCTGCCGCTCTATTACGAGGTGGTCTATCACCTCAGCGCCAGCGAGGCGGGCCTCGCGCTGATTCCGCTCGCCGCGATCTCGACCTGTGGCGCCGCGATCGCCGGACGCACCATGGCGCGCGCCAAACATTACAAGCGCGTCGCGATCGTCGGCACTTCGCTGGCAGCGGTCTCGGGATGCGCGCTGGCGCTCACGACGCTGCCGCTGTGGGGATTGCTGGTGCTGCTGTCGATCTTCGCGCTCGGGCTCGGAACGACGTTCCCGGTCAGCGTGGTCTCGCTGCAGAATTCGGTGGCGCGGCCGCAGATCGGCACCGTCACCGGTGCAATGAATTTCTTTCGCGCGCTGATGTCGTCGTTCACGGTCGCAGCCTTCACCGCGATCCTGCTGATGGTGCTGGGGGCGGACATTTCGCTGGTCGGCGAACACCACGGTCCCCTGAATTCGATCCCCGTCGCCGACATGATCACGGCGTTCCGCTACGTATTCGGCGCTGCGGCCGCGCTGATGGCAGGCGCCACGCTCTGCATGATCCTGATGGAAGAACGGCCGCTGGCCGGGCCGGGGACGCCGCCGCCCGTCGAGATGGCGGAATAGGGCGCTAGAGCTTCGGCTCTGATAGCATCAGAACCGAAGCTCCAGATTCCTATTTTGACGCGTTTTCTTCACGCGAACCGGTACCCACTTCGCTCGAAAACGCTTTAGCTCGCCTGTGCCAGCCGCGTATCGATTTCGTCCCGGAGCAGGGCGAAGTCGATCGGCTTGGTCAACAGACCTATCGCGCCGCCGGCGATCGCCTTGCGCCTGGTCTCCGCATCGCCATAGGCGGTGATCATGATGACGGGAACGTCTGGCCGGATCTCCTTGACCCTGGGCAGCATCTCGATCCCGGTCATCCCGGGCATGTTGATGTCAGACAGGATCAGGATCAGCGAATGCTCGATGGTGCAGCCGATGCGGGCGAGCGCATCGGCAGCAGAGCCGGCGAAATCCATCACAAAGCGCTGCGCGCGCAAATCCTTGCGGAACTGCTGGCGAAACAGCGCCTCGACGTCGGGCTCGTCATCGACCACAAGCACCAGAACACTCACGTCGAACCCCGAGACTTGTTGAGAGGACTGCTGGTCCTCGGCAGAACAATGCGAAACTCGGTAAATTGACCGGGCTCGGTATCGACGTCGATCGTGCCACCATGTTGTTTCACGATAATGTCATGGCTCATCGACAGGCCGAGGCCGGTGCCTTCGCCCGCAGGTTTTGTGGTGAAGAACGGGTTGAACATCTTGTCCTTCACTTCGGATGGAATGCCCGTACCGTTGTCGCGGATACGTATTTCGACGGCGTCGCCGAGGTTGCGGGTGGTGGCGATCAGCACGGGATCGAATCCGGGCTGGCCGGCCTCGATCCTGCGCCGGTTCACGGCATAAAAGCCGTTCGAGATCAGGTTCAGGAACACGCGGGTGATTTCCTGCGGAAACACCTCGACCATGCCGGCATTGGCGTCGAAGTCGCGCTGCAGTGTGACGTTGAAGTCGGCTCGTTCGGCGCGGGCGCCGTGATAGGCGAGGTTGAGGCTCTCGTCGATCAGCGCGTTGATGTCGGCGGGCCGGTGATCGCCGCCTCCCTCGCGCGAATGCAAGAGCATGTTCTTGACGATGGAATCGGCGCGCTTGCCGTGCTGGACCACCCTTTGCAAATTGTCCTTGAGCAGGCCGGTCAGTTCGTCGACCTCTTCGCGGATCTTGTCGCTGATCTCGGCAGGCTTGAGCACGTCGTTCAGTTCGTCGGTCAGTTCCGCCGAAAGGGCGGCGAAATTATTGACGAAGTTGAGCGGGTTCTTGATCTCATGCGCGATGCCTGCGGTGAGCTGGCCGAGCGAAGCGAGCTTCTCGGTCTGCACCAGCCGGTCCTGCGCGGTGCGCAGATCGTCGAGCGACTTGGTGAGATCGTGGGTTCGCTCCCGAAGCTCCTTGAGCAGTCGTGTGTTCTCGATCGCAATAACGGCCTGGCTGGCAAAGCTGCTCAACAGCGCAATCTGCTTTTCGTTGAACGGCGAAACTTCGAGACGGTAAATTCCAATGGTGCCGACGAACTCGTCCTCCTTGACCATAGGCACGATGAGGATCGTGCGCGCGCCCGCCAGTTCGGCAAGCTGTACGGTCGCCGGATCGCCCTGGATATAAAGCGGCCGTGTGCGGAGGTCATGAATGTGTGCAACCTTTTTTGTCAGGACCATCTGTCCGAGGTCGCCGTCGGGATGCGCCCGAAAACTCTGTTGCCTGGCGGCCTCGAATGCCGGAGGCACGTTGTGAAAGCCGACGGTATGAAAGCTGTCGCCGTCGTACAGGTTCATGAGGCCGAACTGCGCGCCGCAAATGCGCGTGGCGTTTTCGAGCATGCTCTGGAACACCGGTTCCAGATCGCCGGCCGACCGGCTGATCACGCTCAGCACTTCCGACGTCGCGGTCTGCTGCTCCAGCGATTCCGAAAGCTCGCGGGTGCGTTGCTGCACCTCGTCGAACAGCCGCACGTTCTCGATCGCGATCACGGCTTGGTCGGCGAAGGTCATGGCAAGATCGACATGTCGCTCGGTGAAAGGATGCACCTTCTTGCGGAACAACAGCAGCAGGCCGATCGCGACGCCCTCGCGCAGCAACGGAACGCCCATCATGCTTCGTATGCCGACCCGTTGCTGCAAAGCGAAGTCATATTCCGGGTCGTTTTCTGCGTCCTCGATGAGAACAGGTGCATTTTCGAGCAGGACGCGCGCGCCAAGCGAACCGCGTCCAGGCTTGTGGTCGATCTCCATGACCGTGCGGTGATGCTCTTCGCGCAAGCCAAAACTCGCCGCGCCTCGAAATCCCTCGCCGACCCTGCGATGGATGACGACAAAATCCGCCTCGCACAGGCTAGCTGCCGACTCCGAAAGCGTGTCGAGGACCTTCTGCAGATCGAACGCCGAGCGGCTGATCACCTTGAGCACGTCGGCGGTCGCAGTCTGCTGCTGCAGGGATTCGCTCAAATCTTCCGTGCGCTGGCGAACCTCATCGAACAGGCGGACATTCTCGATCGCAATCACAGCCTGGTCGGCAAAAGTGGTAACGAGGTCGATCTGCTTCTGCGTGAACGCTTCCACCCGTTGTCGCGCCAGCACGATGGTTCCGATCGGCTCATTCTCGCGCAGCAACGGCACGCATAAACTGGTGTGTTGACGGCCGATCGTGGTAGCTTCGCGCAACGTGTATTCGGGATCGGTGGCGACATCGAGAATTTGAACCGTGCGCCGTTCGAGTACGGCGCGCCCGGTGATCGAACCTCTGTCGGCCTTGAGGGGGTGGGTCTCGAGGAATTCGATGTATTCGCGGCTGTAGCCGACGGCGGCGCCGGCCCGATACTCATCGCCTTCGCGCCGCATGATGAAGGCCATCTCGGCGTCGCAGAGCAGGGCAGCGGTGTTCACCAGCGTGTCGAGTACCGGTTGCAGGTCGAAGGTCGACCGACTGATGGTCTTGAGAACGTCGCCAACCGCAGTCTGCTGCTGCAAGGACTCGCTCAAGTCGTCGGTGCGTTCCTGGACTTCGTTGAACAGCCGAACGTTCTCGATGGCAATGACCGCCTGATCGGCAAACGTCTTGAGAAGGTCGATCTGGTTGTCGGCGAACCGTCCCGGCTCAGCACGCGAAACGCCAATGGTGCCGATCGCAACGCCTTCGCGCAGCATCGGAACGGAGATGATGCTCCGGTAACCCCGGGCGCGCGCCGTTTCCTTGACGGTTTCGGGGACGTCGGTTTCGGTTTCGATATCGGTCCGGAACGCGATCGTCCCGGTCAGCGCCGCCCGGCTGTGCATTCCGGAGGAGGAGAGGGGGGTCGGGAACGAACTCTGGATCGCCTCGTCGCCGGCATCGCTTCCGGCGGTGTGGGCCGCCAGGTCAAGCTGGTCGCCGGCGACGCGGGTGACGAGCGCGGTCTGGCCGTCGAGCAGCCGCTTGGCACTTTCGGCGATGGCGTCGAACACCGGCTGTACGTCGGTCGGGGAACCGGCAATGACATTGAGGATATCCGCCGTCGCGGTCTGCCGCTCCAGCGCTTCCTTGGTTTCACTGAACAGGCGAGCATTCTGGATCGCGATCACGGCCTGATCGGCAAAGGTCTGGACAAGCGCGAGTTGTTTGTCCGAAAGCTTGAACCCGACCTGCGGGTGCGTCAGAATGATGGTGCCGATGCCCTTGTTTTCATGGATCAGCGGCACGAATATGATGTTCCGGAAGCCACCAGCGGCTGCGATTTTTCGAGTGAACTCTGGTGTGTCCGGCGCGCTGGCATCGGGAATCTCGATGATTCGGCGCTCCAGCATCGCACGCGCCGAGGGTGAGCGATCCGGGTCGAATGCGATCGGATACCTGGCCCTCGCAGCTTCGTGATCGAAACTCGACGCGATCTCCGCGATTGCGTTCCAATGCAATTTGCCATCCTTCAGCGTTGTGATGGTGGCCGAGCATGGCTCGAAAAGCCGCGCAGCGCTCTTTACGATCGCGTCGAACACCGGCTGCACGTCCGAAGGCGAACTGGCGATGACCTTCAAAATATCGGCCGTCGCGGTCTGCCGCTCCAGCGCTTCCCGCGTCTCGTTGAACAGCCGCGCGTTCTGGATCGCGATGACAGCCTGGTCGGCGAAGCTGCGCAGCAGGCTGCACTCTTTTTCGCTGAACGGCTTCATCGAAGTGCGGCCCACGAAGATCGAGCCAATGGCACGGTCCTCCCACAGCATGGGCGCGAGTGCCATCGAATAGTTTTTGCCGATACGGCGGGCGATCTCGCGCAGCGGCGAAGGCACGTCCGGATCGTTGAATACGTCGGCGTAATGGATCAAGCGGCGCTCGCGGAAGGCCACCTCGCTCGCGGTTCCCTCCAGCGGCACCGGATACAGCGCGCGCACGCGCTCGGCGTTGGCGCCGTGCGCCGCGCCGATATGGAGCAGTCCATCATCGCCTGCGAGGTAGATGAACCGGTCATCGCCGCCAAATAGATGCTCGATGCTGCGCAAGATCGCATCGAATACGGGCTGGGCATCGGCGACAGAGCTGCTGACGACCCGGAGGATGTCCGCCGACGCCTTTTGCTGTTCCAGCGCCTCCCGCGTCTCGTTGAACAGCCGCACATTTTCCATCGCGATCACCGACTGCGCGGCGAACATTTGCAGCAGCCGGACGTGCGGCTCGTCGAACGAGCCGGGTGCCCGGCGCGTGACCGTGATGATGCCGACGGCCTTGCCCTCGTTCATGAGCGGCGCAAACAGCATGCTGCGATATCCCCGTGCACGCGCGATGTCGCGTGCGGCCGGCTCGAGTTCGGTATCGACGAGTTCCGCCGGCGCGCCGTTGCGGACCAGCTGGTAGGGCGGGAACCGGCCAAGCGGCATCGGGAACGAGGATTGCAGCACCGCATCGCCCGCGGGGTCCGTCGGAGTGAACGCGGACAGATGGATCTGGTCGTCGACGTAGCGAAATATCGCGGTGGAAAATCCGCCGATCAGCCGGTTCGCGCTGGCCACGATGGCCTCGAACACCGGCTGCACATCCGACGGCGAGCCGGCGATCACCTTGAGGACATCAGCCGTCGCGGTCTGTCGCTCGAGCGCCTGCCTGGTTTCGTTGAACAGGCGTGCGTTCTCGATCGCGATCACCGCCTGGTCGGCGAATGTCTGCAGCAATTGCACGTGGTCGGCGGCAAAGGCGCCCGGCTCCGCACGGGTGACGCTGATCATGCCGACCGGCACGCCCTGGTTCATCAGCGGCGTGAACAATACACTGCGGAAGCCGCGCAGCCGCGCCAGATCCCGGTTCAACTTCGGGACGTGCTCGGCTTCGCTGTCGGGAAACTGAACGGTCTCGCCATTGCGCACCAGCGCGAATGTCGGGAATTCCGAGATCGATCTCGGAAACGAGGCCTTCAGGCCTTCATCGGCGGCGGGGCTGGTCGGCGTGTACGCCACCAGATGCAGTTCGTCGCCGAGAAAGCGCAGCACCGTGGCGGAGAACCCGCCGAGCAGTCGCTTGGCGCTGGCAGCGATGGCTTCGAACACCGGCTGCGCGTCGGAGGGAGAGGCGGCAATGACCTTCAGGATTTCGGCGGTGGCTGTCTGTCGTTCCAGCGCTTCCCTTGTCTCGCGAAACAGCCGCACGTTTTCGATGGCGATCACAGCCTGGTCCGCAAAGGTCTGCAGCAGGGCTGTCTGTCTGGCTGTGAAGGCCACCGGTTCCAGGCGACGAAGTACGATCGCACCAATGGCCTCTCCCTCCCGCAGGAGAGGTATGCTGAGGCTGCACCGGTGCCCCTGTTCGCGCGATTGCCGTTGCCCCTCGGGAAAATCGGCAGCCTCGGGCGCCCAAAAGTCAGACACCTGCACAGGTACCTTGTCGACAACCGAGCGACCTGTGACCCACTCCCTGCTGATCGGACGACTGTGTTGACCTGTCGGTATCGGTCCGTGATGGGCGCTGAAATGCAGATGGTCGCCAATCCTGAGCAGGACGTTGGCATCATAGGCGTTACAAAGTGCGCAGGCGCTTTCGACAATTGCCTTGAGCGCCGGTTCGACATCGGCCGGCGAGGACGCGATCACCCTGAGCACGTCGGCGGTCGCGGTCTGCTGACGGAGGGATTCGCTCAGATCGTTGGTGCGTTGGCGCCGTTCGTTGAACAGCCGCGAATTCTCGATCGCGATTGCGGCTTGATCCGCAAAGCTCTGCTGCAGCGCGAGTTCGTCGTCGGTGAAGGGCGCGAGGCGGTCTCGGTAGACGACGAGAATACCGATCGGCTTGCCCTCGCGCCGCAACGGTGTGCCGGCGACCGTGAGAAGACCCGCGGCGCGCGAGGTCACGAGACCAGGCCATTCGGACATCTCGGGACCGAGGTTGGCCAGATCAGGCACATGGATCTGCTGGTTGAGGGCAAATACCGCGCTTGGGAGGTTGCGGGCGCCGATCTCAAGCTGCGCCGCAGGTACTTCTTTGCCGATACGCTCGGAGCCCTCGCCGAAACGGATCGAGAGACCCCATCTGTCGCCGTCAGCGATCCGGATCGTGACGCTCGCCGCATCGAACAGTCGCGCGGTCGTCTCGGCGATCTGGTACAGCGCGCGTTCGGCATCGCCGGATACGCTGGCAATGGTTCGCAGGATATCGGCGCTGGCGTTCTGGCGCTCGCGGGCGATGCTCAGTTCATGAATGAGCCGGCCGTTTTCCGCGTCCAGCGCCGCCTGACGGGCGATCGCCGCGTCGTGGGCGGCGAAGCTTGATTCGAGTCTCTGCTCGAGCTCGGCAACGAGCTTGTAAAGATCGGCCACGGCGTCCGGGGGGAGCGCGGTCATTCACTCAATCCATTTCACGGCAAGCCATTTCACAGCAAGCCTTGCAGGCCGACGGCGTCAAGCCATCAGCGCTCGCACCAATGTGGCAGATAATTTCATTCCAGGCGCGGCCAGGCCAGCGCCATCCCGGCCTTTTCTTAAGGCCGGAGCGTCAAAATGTGAAGCAGGCTAAGCGGTTATCGGCCGGGTCGGCATCAGGTTCCGGGCCGGGAGACCTCGGTCTCCTTGCTGGTGATGAACTCCAGCAGCACCGGAATGCCTTCCTTGGTCTTGGCGATGCCGCGCTGGATCGCCGGAATGATGTCTTCCGGCTTGGTCACCCGCTCGCCATAGCCGCCGAAGGCGCGCGCCATCGCGGCATAGTCGCCGGAAATGTCGGTCGAGCGGTATTTCTCGGTCGAGATCGGCATCACCTTCAGCTCGATCGCCATGGAAAAATTGTTCAACAGGATCGACATGATCGGAATCCGCTCGCGCACGGCGGTCTCGAAATCCATGCCGGTGAAGCCGATCGCGGCATCGCCCCAGACATTGATGCAGAGCTTGTCGGGCTTTGCGAGTTTGGCGCCCATGGCGAGCCCAAGCCCGTAGCCGAGCTGGGTGGTCTTGCCCCAGCCGATATAGGACAACGGCTCGACCGATTTCCAGAACGGCGAGAGCTGGTCGCGCGGGCTGCCGGCATCATGGGTGATGATGGTGTTCTTGATGTCGACGGTGTGCTGCAGGTCCCACAATACGCGATAGGGATTGAGCGGGGCGTCGTTGTGGGTGAGTTTCGGCATCCACTTCGCCAGCCACTCCTTGTGCGAGGCGGCGATCTCGGCGGCGACGGCAGTGGCGTCACGATCGCTGGTGACACTCTTGCCGATCTCTTCCAGCAACGCATCGAGCACCAGGCCGGCATCGCCGACCAGACCGATCCTGGCCTCGACATCCTTGTTGAGATGGTTGGGGTCCAGCGTCGAATGAATGATGGTCTTGCCCTTCGGCATCGCGATGCCGAACGAGGTCTCGGTGAACGAGCAGCCCAGGCCGAAGATCACATCGGCCTCGCCGAGGAATTTTGGCACCGCGCGGGGCACGGCAAGGCCGCCCGAACCCAGCGACAACGGATGCGTCTCCGGAAACGACGATTTTCCGCCAAGGCTCGTGGTGACGGGGACGGCGAGACGCTCGGCCAGCCGCTTCAGTTGCGGCCAGGCCCTGGCGTAGTGCACGCCCTGGCCGGCGTAGATCACCGGCCGCTTGGCGCCGACCAATAGCGCGGCCGCTTCCTTGATGTGGACGGGATCGGCGCCGTAGCGGGTGCGCAGCACCGGCGTGTAGTTCAGCGGCTCCGGCACTTCCTCGTTCCACATATCGGCCGGGATTTCGACGATCACCGGCCCGCCGCGGCCGTTCTTCAGTTTTGTAAACGCCCGCCGGAAAATATTGCAGACTTCGGCCGCAAGAATGATCGGCTCGGAGGATTTCGAAAACGCCCGCATCGCCTGGCTGGAGTTGAAGTTCGGGTCGATATTGGCGAGCCGCCGCGCATAACCCATCGGCAGCACCAGCACCGGGACGGATTCGCCGTAGCACTGCGCCACGCCGCCCATGGCGTTTTCGGCGCCCGGGCCGTGCTGCATGCAAAACGCGCCGATCGAATGGCCCGAGGTGACGCGGGAGATCGCATCCGCCATGTGGACGCCGATGCGTTCCTGGCGCACCATCACGGGGCGGATATCGGCATTGGCGGCATACTCGATGAGATGATTGACGGGATAGCCGCAGAGGATCTCGATCCCCTCGCGCTTCATGATTTCTGCAATCGCGGCGCCGAGCTTCATGACGGTTTCCCCCTTGTGTGCAGGCCGGTTCGTTCTGCCGATTTCTCACAGTTGGAACAGGAATTTTCCTCACCGTAAAGCGCGGGCCGCGCCTGCTCCGGGAAGTGCTGATATGCGTTTGCCGCCGGAGCGGTTGCTGCAGACCAATACCGGCGTCAAACCGATGAGTCCGAAGTCCAGCGGTTCCCATTCGATCAGAACGTGTCGGGCGGTGTTCGCCGCGGCGGTCTCGAAGCCGGCCGCGCTCTACGGGCGAGAGGAGGGCAACTATCTCGCCTCGTTGCGGCGATGGTTGAACATCGCCGCCATCAGGCCGAGGACATACGCCGTCAGACGGCGATCGTTGCCGGATCTCACCTCGGCGGTGCGTTGCTCTTCCAACTCATCGTTCAAGAGGCCGATGTAGTTTTTTCCTGGTTCACGCTTCTGCGTGGACATGTGTGCGCTCGCTCCGGAAGACGCCGATCCGCCGACCATGGCGGGGCGTTGGACAATTCAGAGTAAATTTTTGGTACCGTAGGAATACCGGTGCAGTCGGGGCTTCGGCTTAATCAGTCGTTCATCCTGTTCGTCAAAACGCCGTCAATCATTCCAATCTAGGGTTCCATTTGGGGCACGACGCGGGAAGATTCCGGCGGCGTCGACAGGAGCTTTTTTTCATGCGTCGATTGTTGAAGAGTTTTTTCCAGGATCAGTCCGGCGCGACCGCGATCGAGTATTGCCTCATTGCGATGGGCATCGGCATCGTGATCGTTGGTGCCGTCAACGGCGTCGGCACTGCGCTCAGCACCAAATTCGAGACTGTCAGCACATCGCTCAAATAGGACGGACCGGCAGCGCGCACCATGCATGAGCTGCTGTTCGGGACCTGGGGTCCACCAATCGCCAGCTTCGGCCGGCAGGTCATCGCCTACAGCCTGCAACATCCATGGCGCGTATTCGCCGCCATACTGATTGTGGCCCTGCTCACGGATCTGATGTTCCGCAATCGACCAACCGGCGACGGCATCGACGGATTTGATTTTGGCGGAGGAGATGGTGACGGCGGCGGCGGGGACTAGCGCCACATGACCGCGTTACCGGTTGTTTTCATCCGCATATAGCGCCTGCATCATTGCGATCCGCGCGAACACCAGCCACCCGCCGCCGGTCTCCGCAGCCCTGATCAAGTGCTCGACCGCGGTTTGCCAGCGCGCTTCCTGCTGGTCGGCTTTTGGCAGTTTCATGACGTAGTCGGCGGCCTGCTGCAGCGTCGTGAGCGTGCGGCCGCCCCGCAGCGCGATCAGCTCATCGAACGGCGTCGACCACGGCATCGTGCGCTACCGGCCGAACGCCTGCGCGATCAACTGGCCTTCCTGGTGCGGGCGGACGTACGAACCGGCTTCTCGGCCTTCTTGGGCGCTTCCTTGACAGTTTCCTTGGCGGCGCGCTTGCCGCTGCCGCTGATCGGCAGCAGCATTTCGCGCTGGCCGGCGGCTGCCTTGCGCGGCTTCTTGCCTTTGGCTTTGCCGTTTTCCCTGCCGCTTTCCTTGGCCGCGGCGGGGGCGGCCTGTTTCTCGTTGGCGAGGCTGCGTTTCAGCGCGTCCATCAGATTGATGACGTTGCCACCGGTCTTCGGTGCCGCCTTCGCCGATGTCTTCTGGCCGTTGCGCTTCTGGTTGATCAGGTCGATCAGCGCCTGCTCGTAGCGATCCTCGAACTGTTCGGGTTCAAACGATCCGGATTTCTGCTCGACGATATGCTTGGCCAGATCCAGCATATCCTTGGTGATCTTCACGTCCTGGATGTCGTCGAAATATTCCTTCTCGCTGCGGACCTCATAGGGGTAGCGCAGCAGGGTCCCCATCAGGCCGTTGTCGAGCGGCTCCAGTGCGATGATGTGTTCACGGTTGGTCAGCACCACGCGGCCGATCGCGACCTTGTCCATGCTGCGGATGGTTTCGCGGATCACCGCAAACGCGTCGTGGCCGACCTTGCCGTCCGGCACGAGGTAATAGGGACGGATCACGTAACGGCTGTCGATATCCGCTCTCGGTACGAACTCATCAATCTCGATGGTGCGGGTCGATTCGAGCGCAAGATCGTCAAGCTCGTCCTTCGACACCTCGATATAGGTGTCGGTGTCGATCTTGTAGCCCTTCATGATGTCTTCGTTGGCGACTTCCTCGCCGGTGTCTGCATCGACCTTGGCATATTTGATGCGATGGCCGGTCTTGCGGTTGATCTGGTTGAACGAGACCTTCTCGGTATCCGAGGTCGCCGGATACAGGGCGACCGGGCAGGTCACGAGCGAAAGGCGCAAAAAGCCTTTCCAATTGGCGCGGGGGGCCATGGGAAAACTCCGAGGACGCAACAGACGACCGTGAAGAATACCATCGGCAGACCCGGTTTCAAACACGGCGGGGAAGGGAATCTGCCAACGCCGTTAACCGAGACCGAGCGGCATGTTCCGCCGTTCGGCTGCGACCTTTTGGACGATCTGACCGCAAAAATGCCGGGTGCAAGGCCCCCGGAACATCATCTGCCATCATGCGTTGCTTTTGACAGGTGGTGTCGAAGCAATAGCTGGCATTACAGGCACTTACGCAATTGAGGTCCCCCATGGCAACGCGTCGGCATGACCAGATTATCGAAACCCCGACCGAGGCGCGTCAGGCCGAACCCGGTCCCTCGGTGCTGGCGCTCCTGACCGTCTCGACTGGACTGGCGATCCTGATCCTGGGCGTGGTCTGGTTCGTGTTCTTCCGGACGTAAGGGACGGTGCAAATGACGGCCGCCGGCAGTCCGGCCGGACGATGCACGCCGGTTGCCGGTGGCGTGCGGTCGGAATAGCACCGTGGTGTCCCCTGGCCGGAAATGCGCACGCGGATGAGCTTCACCTACGTCATTCCGGATATTCACGGCCGTGATGATCTGCTGAGCCGCGCGCTCCTGGAGATCGACGCACATGCGTCCGGCAAAATCGGCGTCATCGTCACCATCGGCGACTACGTCAACAAGGGCCCGCAGAGCAGGCAGGTGATCGAGCGGCTGCTGCCAGGCATTGGCGGCGGCTGGCGGTTTGTTGCGCTGAAGGGCAATCACGACGCGATGATGGTCGAAGGGCTGCGCGATCCGGCGAAGCGGGCCTTTTGGCTGGAGCGGGGCGGCGACAAGGCGCTGGCGTCCTATGGCGACGATCCCGCCGCGGTGCCGCACGCCCATATCGCGTGGCTCGATCAATTGCGGCTGCTGTATGTCGATGCGCACCGACTCTATGTGCACGCGGGTGTCGAGACAGGGACGCCGCTGGAGAAGCAGGGCGAAAAAACCCTGTTGTGGAAACGCTACCCGAAGGACGATTCGAGCGGGTTCGGCGAGCTCCACGTCGTGCACGGCCACGACAATGATCCCCAAGGGCCGCTCCTGCTCAAAGGCCGCACCAATCTCGACACCGCCGCCTGGAAAACCGGACGGCTGACGGTTGGGGTGTTCGACGATGGCCGGCCGGGCGGTCCTGTCGATTTGATCGTGGTCCGTGGGGCAGACGGTCGTTAGCCGCGCTTTTGGGCGCTTTGGGCGGCCGATTCGGCATGCCAGGCGTTACCTGCGACTGACGGCCGCGCCGTTGCGGGCCGGCATGAAGAAAAAGTAACCTGGCGCGGAGTAACCGTTCATTGGCCGTTCACGCCGGTGAGCCTCATCTTGTGGCAGGTTTCGTGAAGTTCACCATTGGAGGCCAGCGTGCGCCTGCTTGTCGTCGAGGATGACCCCGATCTCAACCGTCAGCTTACGACGGCGCTGACGGATGCCGGTTATGTGGTCGATCGCGCGTTCGACGGCGAGGAGGGGCACTACCTCGGTGACAGTGAACCCTATGACGCCGTCGTTCTCGACATCGGCCTGCCGAAGATGGACGGCATCTCGGTGCTGGAGTCGTGGCGCCGCAACGGACGGGCGATGCCGGTGTTGATCCTCACCGCCCGCGACCGCTGGAGCGACAAGGTGCAGGGCTTCGACGCCGGCGCCGACGACTATGTGGCAAAACCCTTTCACCTCGAAGAAGTCCTGGCGCGGATCCGCGCGCTGCTCCGCCGTTCGACCGGTCACGCCCAGTCGGAACTGATCTGCGGCCCGGTTTCGCTGGACACCCGCACCGGCCGGGTCAGCGTGTCGGGCAATCCGATCAAGATGACGTCGCACGAATACCGTTTGCTCGCCTATCTCATGCATCATACCGGGCGCGTGGTGTCGCGCACCGAACTGGTCGAGCATCTCTACGATCAGGATTTTGACCGCGATTCCAACACCATCGAAGTGTTCGTTGGCCGGATCCGCAAGAAGCTCGATGTCGATATCATCCAGACCGTGCGCGGGCTCGGCTATCTCCTGACGCCGCCGGCCCCGGGCACGTGACTGCCGGCCTCTGATTAAAGGCGTTGACGAAGCAACACGCTTACTTCTTTGTTTGAGCATGTTTTTGTCTGAAAGCCGGCCGCCACTTTTCCGGATCGTGCCCTGATGCGCGGCTCCTCGCTCGCCACACGGTTGTTCCTGTCGGCGACCGCGTGGGTGGTGGTGATCCTCGTCATCACCGGGTTCGTGCTGTCGTCGGTCTACCGCGATGCCACCGAACGCGCTTTCGACCGCCGCCTCAATCTCTATCTGCGCACCCTGATCGCCGAGGTCGCAACCCCGGACGAGCCGCCCGACCACCCGTTCCAGTCGCTCGGCGAGCCGTTGTTCGAGCTGCCGCTGTCGGGCTGGTACTGGCAGGTCGTGCGCACCGACGGCGACAAGCCCGAAGCGCGGGTGTCGCGTTCGCTGTGGGACAAGAAGCTGCCGAAACTCGAGGAGCACGGCGCCGAACTGACCGCGGCCGGCATCCGTCTCGGCTATGTCGACGGTCCCGAGGGGCAGACTTTGCGGATGGTGGAGCGGCCGGTCGACCTCGGCGCGGACGGCAAATTCCTGATCGGCGTCGCCGGCGATGCCGGCGAGATATTCGACGAGACGCGCAGCTTCGACTATTACCTCGGCGGCACCTTCGCGGCGCTCGGCATCGTGCTGCTGCTGACCACGATCTTCCAGGTCCGCTTCGGGCTTGCGCCGCTCAAGCGCATTTCCGAATCGATCGCCGATATCCGTTCCGGCCGTGCCGAACGGCTGGAGGGCGAGTTTCCCGTCGAGATCGCGCCGCTGGCGCGCGAGACCAACGCGCTGATCGACGCCAACCGGGAAATCGTCGAGCGCGCCCGCACCCATGTCGGCAACCTCGCCCACGCCATCAAGACGCCGTTATCGGTCATCGTCAACGAGGCCGCCGCGCACCCCGTCGATGCCTTTGCCAGCAAGGTGCTGGAGCAGGCCGACGTGATGCGTGATCAGGTGGCGCATCATCTGGAGCGCGCGCGCATCGCCGCGCGCGTCACGGTGGTCGGCACCGTCACCGAGGTCGCGCCCGCGATCGAGGCGTTGCGGCGGACCATGGAAAAGATCCACCGGGATCGCGCCATCGCGATCAATCTGAAAGCCGATTCCAACGCGAAGTTTCGCGGCGAACGCCAGGACCTCGAGGAGATGGCCGGCAACCTGGTCGACAACGCCTGCAAATGGGCCGCCGCGCAGGTCCTGATCGAGGTGCTGGTCGAGTCGGCGGCGGAGCCTAGCGCCGGGCCGCGACTGCGGATCATCGTCGATGATGACGGCCGCGGGCTGTCGGCCGACGAGCGCGCGCAGGTCTCGCGGCGCGGACAGCGGCTGGACGAATCCAAGCCGGGCTCTGGCCTCGGGCTCTCGATCGTGGTCGATCTCGCCGCCCTCTATGGCGGCAGCCTTGCGCTCGGTGATGCCCCGATCGGCGGGTTGCGGGCCGAGCTGGTGCTGCCGGGGGTTTGAGCGCGAAAAGCGATTGAATCCGGTCCGGGGGACCGGCCATGCCGCCCTTGATTTCATCATTCCTAAACGACTTCTTAACGCGCGCACTTTTATGATGGCGGTTGGACGCGCTTTGCCGTCCGGACGACACACGCATATCCACACCGGGCGCATGAGCCAGACATCGACCGAGCGGCTGAGGGACTATCTCGCCCAGCTCCCGCCTCAGGCGCAGGCGCTGCTGATGCGCTCGTTCGAGCGCGCGATCGAGCGCGGCGAGGAAGTCGCGGTCGCCACCCTCGTGCTCGAGCAATTGCGCAAGGTGGTGCGCGGAACCGAGGAAGACGAAGAAATACGGCCGCGGACCGACGATCCGGCGCGCCTGCTGTTTCGCCCCATCGAGCCGTTTCTGGTCGAAAGCAATTTCCCGATGCGGCAGGGCCAGATCCGCCGCACCTCGCTGCTGCCGGTCTGGCAATGGCTGGCCCGGGATGGCGCGCCGGAGCAGGCGCGGGCCTTCGAAGCCGCGCTGGCCGAGATCAGGCTGAGCGGTTCGACCACGGGACTGGAGTCGGAGACGCGCAAATTCCAGCTCGCCGCCGCGGAGGCGATCGCCAAGATCGCGGCGCCGGTGCAGGGCGACGATCGGCAGCGTTCGCTCGCCCGTATCGGCCCGCCCAACGTCGTCGAGGACTTCCTGTCGATCGGGTCGGTTTTGCGGGCCCGCGAGGCGATGGACACGCTGGGCAGCCGGCTTCCCAGCCAGTTGCGGGCGTTGTCGGAATCCCAGATCGTGTCGGTGACCTCGGCGCTCAATGTTCCCTCGCTGCAGACGCCGCAACTGCTGCCGTTCGCGCTGTCGCTGATCATGCAGCGGCTGGCGGCGCCGTGGCAGATCATCCGCCTCGCGATCAAGATGGCGGCTTCCGACGATGAAATTCGTGTCGCCGCGACGCCGTACGGCATCGCCGTCACGCTCGCGCTGCACGATCTGTCCTTTCTCGCGGCCTGTCTGCGCACCGACATCAGGCGTGGCCAGTTCGACAATGTCAGCGAACAGCTGAAGACGCTGCATGACGGCGTGCGCGGCCTGCGCACCGAACTCGACCTGCGCAACGATTCCACGTGGGGCAAGCAGCTGACCTCGATCCGCGCCGACATTTCCAATTCGCTGCAGTCGGAAATCGACAGCGTGCCCGGCCGGGTCCGGCGCATCCTGCGCCAGCGCGCCGACAAGGACATTTCGTCGGCTCCCAAAATCGACGCAACGGACGTCGAGGAGACCGCGGCCCTGATCGATTTCGTCGCGGTTTGCCGCACCTATGCCAGCGAACTTGCGATCAACGAGGTCACGTTGCGGACCTATTCCGACCTGCAGCATTATGTCGAGCACTCGACCGAGGCGCTGGTGCAGGCGCTGCGCGGCGGCGACACCAAGGCGCGCGCCTACCGGCAAATGCAGGCCAAGGCGGCGATCCGCTTCTGCGAAGTCCTGTTCGGCCATGATTATGCGTCGCTGATGAACAGGGCGGCCGAAAACGCCGTCACGGGCGAGCGCAAATCCGCCGAGCGCAAGTCCACCCGCAACGGATAGGACGGCAGGGCCGTCGCACCCTCACACCTTGCGGCGATCCTTGTTGGCGCGCAGGAATTCGGCGAACGCCTTCAGCGTCACATCCGACACGTGATGTTCGATGCCCTCGGCATCGCCCTCTGCCGCTTCCTGCGGGACGCCCAGCGCCAGCAGGACATCCACCACAAGCCGGTGGCGCGCGCGGACACGCTTGGCGAGGGTCTCGCCCTTCTCGGTCAGGAACACCCCGCGATAGGGCCGCGCGGTCACGAGATCTTCCCGCTTCAACCGCGCGATGGTGTCAATGGCCGTCGGGTGCGACACGCCGAGCCGGCGCGCGATATCGGTCGGGCGCGCCTCGCCGGTCGTGCCTAACAGATCGGAGATCAGTTCGACATAATCTTCCAGAACCGCGGTCGAGCGCGCCGACCGCGCTTTTCCAAAGCGGCGCGCCTGCGTTTGCTCCGTGGGGAGCGGCTGCATCGATTTGGCCCGGTCTGTCGAGGGCTTGCGCAACACGGCACCTTTCCAGGCGAATCCATCGAGAGGAGGCAGACCATGGCGTGCTGCCGACCACATTGCAAGTTGGCGACGTGTCGCGAATCCGCAACAGGCCGGCGCGCGCTTGCGACGACCGGCCGCGGCATCTTGACAGTTAACGGGGCAACATTAACATGTAGCCTTACCTACGTTTTAAGGTCGCAGCTTATCCGGACCCGTTCCTGTAGCGCGATGAAGGTTGGGGACGAGATGCGCGCGACACGAATGGCCCTTCTGGGCACGTCTGCATTTGCAATGGTCTGTTTGAGCCAGGCTGCGGCCCTCTCGCAGACGGCCACGCCTGCGCCATCGCCGTCTCCGGCCGCGCCTCAGGCGCCTGCCGCGCCGGCAGCAACGGCAACGGGACAAGCCCCGGCGGCTCCCGCTCAATCGCAGACGGCACCGCCGCAACCGGCTACCGCCGCCGGACCGCAGGAAAAGCCCGCCCCGGCGGAAATCGACATGCCGCAAGTGACGGTGGAGGGTCGTCAGCCCAAGCCGGCGCGGCGGGCAGGGCGTTCCGAGCCCGGCCGGCCTTCACGCGCCATCGCTGCGCCGCTGCCTGGTCCCGCCCCGGCGGCCGCGCCTGCCTCGCCCTTCAATCCGCCGTTTGCGCCATTGTCGACGATCGGCAGCAATCAAATCCAGACCGGCAGCAGCAATGGCGGGTTCGGCAGCCTGTTCTCCACCATGCCCGGCGCGACTTCCGCGGGGCTGGCCACGGAGTCGTCCCGCCCCATTCTGCGTGGCTTGTCGGATGCCAAGGTCCGCATTCAGGAAAACGGCGTCGGTGCGGTCGACGTGTCGGATATCGCGCAGGACCACGCGGTACCGATCGATCCTCTTGCGATCCAGAAGGTCGACGTCGTTCGGGGACCGGGAGCGCTGCGGTTCGGCTCGCAGGCCGTCGGCGGCGTCGTCGACGTCACCAACAACCGGATTCCGACCGCCGCTCCAGTGGGTGGGGTGGCCGCGGAACTGAGATCGGGTGTGACGAGCGTCAACAAAGGATGGGAAAGCGGTCTGTTGCTGGATGCCGGCGGTCGCAACGCCGCCGTTCACGCCGACGTCTATGGGCGATCCTCCAGCGATTACAGCATCCCGAGTTATCCCTATCTCGTTCCGCCAAACCCCGCGCCCGCCGGCAACGGCAGGCAACCGAACTCGGCCTCGCAGAGCGCGGGGGCGGCGGTCGGCGGCTCTTATCTGTTCGACGGCGGCTATGCCGGCATCGCGGTCTCTCGCTTCACCAGCGACTATTTTGTTCCGGGTATCGCGACCGCGGATGCACGCCAGCACAACGATCTCGAGCAGACCAAGATTACCAGCAAGGGCGAGTATCGACCGGATACGGCCGCGCTTGCCGCCGTCAGGTACTGGACCGGATATTCGGAGTACCGGCATGACGAGACGGTGCTCGCCGGTCCCGGTTACGAGGGGATCACGGCCACCTTCAAGAACACGCAGACCGAGGGCAAGATCGAGCTCGAATCGGCGGCGTTCGCCACGCCGATCGGGGCGCTGACCAGCATTGTCGGTGCGCAGGGCGCCTACCAGCAACTGGATACGGCAGGCCAGGCCATCCTGCTTCCCGCCCAGACCAGAACCGCAGCGGCGTATTTCCTCAATGAAGTACGGCACACGGACACGCTGCGTACGCAATTGGCGGGACGCATCGAGGGCGTCGATATCGCAGGAACGGCGTTCACCTTCCCGTCGAATTTTCTGCCGCCGCCCAATGAACCCGGCAGGGCCGCTGCCAAGCTCGACTTCATGCCGAAGAGCGTCAGTTTCGGAATCATCAAGGACCTTCCGTCCTACCTGGTCGCGAGCCTGACGCTGCAACGGATTGAACGCGCGCCGCGCGCGCTTGAATTGTTCGCGCAAGGTCCTGATGGTTCGGAGAAGACCTTCAAGATCGGCAATTCGAACCTGGGAATCGAGACCGCGCAGACGGCGGAAATCGGCCTGAAGCGCACGGCCGGCGATTTCAGGTTCGCCGCGAACGCCTATTACACGTCGTACGACAAGTTCATCTTCTCGCGCGCCACCGGCATCCTGTGCCAGGAGACGTTTGCAACATGCGGCGCCGGCACCGATTACATCCAGGTCAATTACGATCAGCGCGACGCGACGTTTCGCGGCGGCGAGCTGGCCTGGCAATGGGACGTCGCACCGCTCGCCAACGGTACGTTCGGTGTGGATGGACAATTCGATGTCGTACGCGCGACGTTCACCGACGGCAGCAATGTGCCGCGCATCCCTCCGATGCGGCTCGGCGGCGGCGCCTATTGGCGGAACGACAGCTGGTTTGCCCGTGTCGGCCTGCTGCACGCCTTCGCGCAGAACGATGTTTCGCAATTCGATACGACGACCGGCGGATACGATCTGCTCAAGGTGCAGCTGGAGAACCGGCAGTTCTGGAAGGATTCGCCGTGGGGCGCGGTCGAGGTTGTGACCGGACTGGTCGGCGACAATCTGCTCAACGCCAACATCCGCAATGCCGTTCAATTCCACAAGGACGAGATCCTGCAGCCCGGGCGTGGCGTCAAACTCTTCCTCAACGTCAAATACGGCGTCGACCGGCCGAGCGGGACGCCGGGTTCATCCTTCGCGATGGCGCGGGGGCCGGGCGGCAACATGTATTACAAGTCAGCGCCAATGCTCGAAGCGGCCTGGAACTGGGCGGGCATCTATGCCGGCGGCAATGTCGGGTATGTCGGCGGCAGGGCCGTTACCAGCGCGGTGTTCAACGAGGATGCAACCGGGTTGCCGCTTGACGGCGGCCGCCTGTTCTCCACGCGCGGCACCGCCAGTTTTGGCGGGCAGGCCGGTTACAACTGGATCTCCGGCCGATTGGTAGCCGGCATTGAAGGCGATTTCGAATACCGCAATCAGCGCGGACGCAGCACCACCACATGTGCCGGCAATGTCTGCAACGCGGCGCTGGCTCCGCTCGACGCGCCCGTGACGGCAAGCCTGGATTACCATCTGGGATGGGTTGCCTCCGTTCGCGGGCGCGTCGGAGCGCTCGTTTCACCCGGCCTGCTTGCCTATGTCACGGCAGGCGTTCCGTTCGGCAAGATAACGACGTCGACGTCTGTCACAGGTTTCGACAATGCGGGTGCCGCGACGACGGCAGCTTTGGATACCGACACCTACCGGTTTGGCTGGGCCGTCGGCGGCGGTCTGGAGACCCGCCTGACGGGCAACTGGACCGGCAGGCTCGAATACCTTCACATGGATTTCGGTTCGGTGCGTTCCACGCCGGCCACCGCCGCCAACACAGCGGTCGCGTTCGACTCCAACACCAGGGTGACCAGCGACGGCGTCAGGGTCGGCGTGAACTACAAGTTCGGCGCCGGCGGGGCGATCATTGCGGATTGATCCGGTGTTGTAGCGCAAAGCGGCGCGGGAAATGGCGATTGAAAGAGGCAGCATGGTTGGCGGCCTCTGTCACAAGACTTTCAAATACGTCTGCTCATACTCTGTTCAGCTGGCTATGGCCTCTGCCGAGGGGCAGGACAATTGATATGGTCGGCGGGGCCGCCTGAATTTTAGAGCAAGGCAGGCGGCCCACTCAGCTTCACCGCGGCCTGGTTCCTGACGCCGCTGTTTAGTCGCCAGAAAATGATGCGCGCATGAAAGCCGGACGCGAGACGAGGCCGCTTGGTTTCGCGCCGTCCGCCGACCGCGCTATTTTATGTTGAAGCGGATCGACTGCCTCACGACAACGGAATCGCTCGGAAAATTTGCGGGCGGCGCGGGAAATGGCTCCGCGCGCTTGAGCAGCGCGACAGCTTCGTGGTCGAGGGCGCTTGAGCCAGAGCTTTGAATGACGCGCGCGTTGGTCACCAGTCCCTTGCGATCTAGCGCAAACGACACCAGTGCAGTCCCTTGCTCGCGCCGCGCCCGTGTGGCTTCCGGATAGCGCTTGTTCTTTTCGATCAAGGCGAGGACTTTGGTTCGCCACGTCACCGCGGCTTCCGAGTCCATCGGATTCGGAACGCCCTGGGTCGGCGCCACGGCCACCGGCGCGATGCGCTCCGGGACCGCCGCGGGTGCCGACGTGGTGGCGGCCGCCGCCTGCTGCTGCGGCGTCACGTCAGGCTGTAGTTTGCTCTGCAGCGCCACGGCCGCGTCCGGATTGGGCGCGGGGGGCAGCTCAGGCGTTTCATCTGGCGGCGTCACCTCGGGCTTCGCCACGGGCTGCGCTTCCGACATCACCTGTTCCGGGCCGGGCGCGACGTCGGATGGGGTCGTCGTAGGCGCTGCCGGCAGCGGTGCGAGGTCGACCACGATCGCGCCTGATGGTTCGCTAGCCGCGGTGTCGTCCGGATAGCGCCAGGTCGCGAGCGTGGCCGTCACGCCGGCATAGACGCACAGCACCGCAAGGCCGCTCAACATCCAGCGCTGCAGGTCGGAACGATCTTCGGCCGCAAGCTGCATCATGGTGACGAGGCTTGCTCCAGGCCGACCAGGGCGACTTTCAGATAGCCGGCGGCGCGCAGCATGTTCATTACCTGCATCACCTCGCCATACGGGACGAGCTTGTCGGCGCGCAGGAAAATTCGGCTGTCCTTGTGGCCGTTGGTGCTCGCATCGAGCACGCCGGGCAGCGCGGCGCGGCCGACGGTCTCGTTTCCGACCGACAGCGAAAGGTCCGGCTTGACCGTCAGATAGACCGGCTTGTCGGGCCGCGGCTGCGGCTCCGCATTCGACGCCGGAAGATCGACCGCGATATCGACGGTTGCGAGCGGTGCGGCGACCATAAAGATGATGAGCAGGACAAGAATGACATCGATGAACGGTGTCACATTGATCTCATGGACTTCTGCAAGATCGCCATTGCTCTGGTTCACGCTGACAGCCATCGCCGCTACTCCGCCGCTGCGAGATGCCGCCGGACGAGTATGGCGCCGCCGTCGAGGTCACGACCGACCAGCCGGGTGATCTCCGATGATCCGTCGCCGAGCAGCGCGCGATAGGAGCTGATCTGGCGCGCGAACAGATTGTAGATCATGACGGCGGGTATAGCCGCGACCAGCCCGAGCGCTGTCGCCAGCAGCGCTTCGGCGATCCCGGGCGCGACCACCGCGAGATTGGTGGTTTGCGACTTCGAGATCCCGATAAAGCTGTTCATGATTCCCCACACCGTTCCGAACAGTCCGACAAAGGGGCCGGTCGATCCGATGGTTGCCAGCACGCCGGTGCCGAACCCGATGCGCCTGCTTGCCGCCGCCTCGATCTGCTGAAGCCGGGACGCAACCCTGTTCTTGATCCCTTCCTTGTCCATTCGGTCGGTGCTTAATTTCAGTTCCGCCATCGCGCCTTCGAGCAATTGGGCAACCGCCCCCTCGGGCACCTGCCGCACGGCGTCTTCCACGTTTCTTGCGTTGGCAAGTTCGCGCAAAGCGTTCTTCGCATTGCGGCGCGCCTTGATCAGTTCGATCGTCTTTGACAGCCATACCGTCCAGGTCACCACGGTCGCAAAAACCAGGCCGATCATCACGGCTTTGACGACGATGTCGGCCTGCATGAACATGCCCCAGGGGCTGAGATCGCGGGGCAGCAGCGCGGCCGCGATCGCGGTTTTGTCCACTCCATCCTGTGCCGACGCCGCAAGCGATGGGAACAAGAACGGGAGTGCAAGTAACGCGGCGCCGCGGCGAACCTTCGGGCCATCCAAAATTCCAACAAGGCCAAAGGGAAGGGCGTCGCGTCGAAGAGCTTTCCAGGATCGCATCGGTTTTGCCTCTAAGGGGCTGGGAATTAACGTATTCACCCCATTGTGTAGCATCGCCTACGTCTTGGTGCAAATGCTATAGCTGGTGCTGCATCCTCCAGCGGCCGCGTCGGGAATGTTTGATCGCACACGCCAGATTTCCGTCGCTAAGACCAAAAGGTAGGCACCTGCATGTCTTCGGATGTATAAATATTTATAATCAATTTAAGATTGAGTAAGTGCGGCGCTCGGGCTGGGTGGCGTGACTCACGCGTCACTCTCCGGGGATTGCAGGATCTGCGCGAAGTTTCTCGTGGGTTCGCGCGTCGCGCCGGCTGACTCTGCGGCGCCCACACGGGTGAGTCTGCGACCACTCCGGTTTCCCCGGTTTTTCTGCCGCAATTGTCAATTGCCGGGCTTGCCGCCGGTGGTGTAAAGCGGCGCTATCGGTGCCTGCTTCGTAGGCGCCGTTCCGCCCGGGAACCGCTTGATGACGCTGTGGTTTGTGTTCGCGCTGATGACGGTCGCGGCGATCTTTGCCGTGCTCTGGCCGTTGAGTCGCGGTTCGGCGGTGCAAGCCGGTGGCAGCGAGGCTGCCGTTTACAGGGACCAGCTCACCGAGATCGATCGCGATGTCGCCGCCGGCCTCATTGGGCCCTCGGAAGCGGAAGCCGCGCGCGTCGAGATCAGCCGTCGCTTGCTGGCGGCCGCGGATGGCAGGGATGACCTGCCGGCACAGGCGAACCTCGGGCTACGCCGGGCCTCGACCGTCCTGGCGCTGGTTGGGCTGCCGGTTGCGGCGGTTGCTTTCTACCTTTCGTTGGGATCGCCGCAGCTCGGTGATTTCCCGCTCGCCAGCCGCAGCCGCGCCCCCGACGTCAACCAGCCGATCGACAATCTGATCGCGCAGGTCGAGGCGCATCTGGAAAAGAATCCGACCGACGGCCGCGGCTGGAGCGTGCTGGCCCCGGCATTGGCGCGGCTCGGCCGCTACGACGACGCGATCCGCGCGCTGCGCAATTCGATCACTTACAATGGCGACAGCGCCGAGCGCCGGTCCGATCTCGGCGAAGCCCTGACCGGTTCGGCGGGCGGCGTCGTGACCTCGCAGGCCAAAGCCGAATTCGAACGCGCGGCGGCGCTGAACGCCGACGAGCCCAAGGCCGGCTATTTCCTCGGGCTTGCCGCCGAGCAGGACGGCCGTCGCACCGACGCCGCCGCGATCTGGCGCGCGATGCTGGCCAAGGCGCCGGCCGATGCGCCGTGGCGGCCGCTGGTTCAGGCCGCATTGGTGCGGGTCGGCGGTCCGGCGGCACCCGCGCTGTCGAATGATGCGATGGCTGCGGCCAAGGACATGAACGAGGCCGACCGCGGCGCGATGATCCGCGGCATGGTCGACCGCCTTGCCACACGGCTGAAAGAGAACGGCGACGATGTTGAGGGATGGTTGCGGCTGGTGCGGGCCTATATGGTGATGGGCGAGCGCGACAAGGCGGTGAGCGCGCTGGGCGATGCACGCCAGGCGGTTGCCAACGATGCCGAACGCTTGCGCCAGCTCAATGAGGGCCTGAAGAATCTCGGGCTTGACGGATGATGGAACCCATCATGCAGGGAACCAAAGGATTATCATGACGCGCAAGCAGCGGCGTTTGACCATGATCGGCGGTTCGCTCGCGGTGCTCGCGGTGGCGGCGGCGCTCGTGCTGAACGCGATGCGCGATTCCATCGTGTTCTTTTCCACCCCCTCGATGGCGGCCGAAAAGCAGATTCCGGCCGGCAAGCGCTTCCGCCTCGGCGGCCTGGTGCAGCCGGGATCGCTGGTGCGCGGCGACAATCTGGTTGTCGATTTCAAGGTCGCCGACGGCAGCGCCGTGCTGCCGGTTGCCTACAAGGGAATCCTGCCCGATCTGTTCCGCGAAGGGCAGGGCGTCATCGCCGAGGGCGCGATCGACGCATCAGGGGTGTTCAGGGCCGACACCGTGCTCGCCAAGCATGACGAGACCTACATGCCCAAGGACGTCGCCGACGCGCTGAAGAAGCAGGGGCATTGGAAAGACGATTACGGCGCCAAGCCGAGCGCTTCGGCGGCGCCCACGCAGGGGGCGCCCAAGTGATCGCGGAAGCCGGACATTACGCGCTGGTGCTGGCGCTGGCGCTGTCGCTGATCCAGTCGACGGTGCCGATCGCCGGGGCGCGCTGGGGCGATGTCGCCTTGATGAACGTCGCGCGCTCCACGGCGCTGGCGCAATTGCTGTTCGTGGCGGTGTCGTTCACGGCGCTGGTGATGCTCCATGTCGGTTCCGATTTCTCCGTCGCCAACGTGTTCGAGAATTCGCACTCGACCAAACCGCTGCTCTACAAGATCACCGGCGTCTGGGGTAATCACGAAGGCTCGATGCTGCTGTGGGTGGCGATCCTTGCGCTGTTCGGCGGTCTCGTCGCGGCCTTCGGCAACAATCTGCCGCTGTCGCTGCGCGCCCATGTGCTGGCGGTGCAGGGCTGGATCGCGGCCGCGTTCTATCTGTTCATCCTGATGACCTCGAATCCGTTCCTGCGCATCGCCACGCCGCCGATCGAGGGCCGCGATCTCAATCCGGTGCTGCAGGACATCGGCCTCGCGGTGCATCCGCCGATGCTCTATCTCGGCTATGTCGGATTCTCGATTTCGTTTTCGTTTGCGGTCGCAGCCCTTCTCGAAGGGCGGATCGATGCGGCCTGGGCGCGCTGGGTGCGGCCGTGGACGCTGGTGGCGTGGATATTCCTCACGCTCGGCATCGCGATGGGCTCGTACTGGGCCTATTACGAACTCGGCTGGGGCGGCTGGTGGTTCTGGGATCCGGTCGAGAATGCCTCGCTGATGCCGTGGCTCGCCGGCACTGCGCTGCTGCATTCCGCCGTTGTGATGGAGAAGCGCAACGCGCTGAAAGTCTGGACCATACTTCTTTCGATCCTGACCTTCTCGCTGTCGCTGCTCGGCACCTTCCTGGTGCGCTCGGGCGTGCTGACCTCGGTGCATGCGTTCGCGACCGATCCGACGCGCGGCGTTTTCATCCTGCTGATCCTTTGTTTTTTCATCGGCGGCAGCCTGACGCTGTATGCCTGGCGCGCATCGACGCTGAAGCAGGGCGGGTTGTTCGCACCGATCTCGCGCGAAGGCGCGCTGGTGCTCAACAACCTGTTCCTGACCACGGCCTGCGCGACGGTGTTCGTCGGTACGCTGTATCCGCTGGCGCTGGAAGTTCTGACCGGCGACAAGATTTCGGTCGGCGCGCCGTTCTTCAATCTGACCTTCGGGCCGCTGTTCGTGCCGCTGATGATGGCGATGTCGTTCGGGCCGCTGCTGGCGTGGAAGCGCGGCGACCTGCTCGGCGCGGCGCAGCGGCTGACGGCAGCGGGCATCGCGGCGCTGGTCGCGATTGCCGTGGCGTATGCCTGGACCTATGGCGGCGGCACCTTTGCACCGCTTGCGATCGGGCTTGCGATCTTCGTCATCGCCGGTGCGATGTGCGATCTCGCCGAGCGCACGGCCTTGTTCCGCGCCCCCTTTGCGACCGCGATGCAACGCGCGCGCGGCTTGCCACGGGCGACCTGGGGCACCGCGTTCGCGCATGCCGGCGTCGGCGTGGCCCTGATCGGGATCGTCTGCGAGACCACCTGGAACAGCGAATATATCGGCACCTTGAAGCCGAACGAGGTTGCCAGGGTTGCCGGTTACGAATTGAAGCTCGACGGCGTCACGCAGCGGCAGGGACCGAATTACCGCGAGATGATCGCGCAGTTCACGGTTCGTCTCGACGGCGAGAAGCTCAGCGTGATGACGCCGTCGAAGCGCAATTTCACGACGCGGGGATCGTCGACCACCGAGGCCGCGCTGCTCACGCGCGGCGCCAGCCAGCTCTATATCTCGCTCGGCGAGAGCACGAACGAAGGCGCGGTCGCGGTGCGCATCTATCACAAGCCGCTGGTGCTCTTGATCTGGTGGGGCCCCGTGCTGATGGCGTTTGGCGGCATGCTGTCGCTGTCGGACCGGCGCCTGCGCGTCGGCGCGCCGAAGCCTGCGAAGGCTTCGCGGGCGTTGCAGGCCGCGGAGTGATCCATTGAAAGCGATCCTGGCCTGGGCATTTGCCGCGTTTCTCTTGATCGGATGCCCGGCGGCCTATGCCGTGCAGCCCGACGAGATCATGGCGGACCCGGGCAAGGAAGCCCGCGCGCGCGATCTATCGCGCGAGCTGCGCTGCATGGTGTGTCAGAACCAGTCGATCGACGATTCCGAGGCGCCGCTGGCGCGCGACTTGCGGCTGCTGGTGCGCGAGCGGATTGCGGCCGGCGACAGCAATTCGCAGGTGATCGATTTCCTGGTGGCGCGCTACGGTGAGTTCGTGCTGCTGCGGCCGCGCTTCAACCCGCATACGCTGGTGCTGTGGCTGTTGCCGCCGCTGGCGCTGCTGGGTGGCGGACTGGCGCTGTGGATCTACAGCCGGCGCCGTTCGAAATTCCCGGGCACGGAAGATCAGGGCTTGCTCAAGCTGACGGCCGAGGAAGAGGCCCGCATGGAGCAGTTGATCGCCAAGGAAACGTCGCCGGAAAAGCCGGCCTGAAGCCTGTACCGATTGCAAGCCGGCCGGTTCCGCCGCTACATTGCGGCCGTCAAAAACAACATCGCCAAAGGGGGAATTCGCAATGGCTCTTTCGCTCTACGACGCCAGCGTGGCGAACTATCTGCAGACCCTCGGCGCGGTCAGCGGCTTCCTCGACCGCGCGCTGGGCCATTTTGAAGAGAACAGCATCGATCCGGAAGCGATCGTCGAGAAGCGGCTGGCTGCGGACATGCTGCCGTTCCGCTTCCAGATCATTTCCGTCGTTCAGCATTCCCGCGGCGCCATCGAGGGCGTGCAGCAGGGCCTCTTCAATCCGCCGTCCCTCAAGACCCCGTTCAACTTCGCCGGATTGCAAGCACATGTCACGCAGGCCCGCGAGGCCTTGTCGGCGCTGACGCCGGAGGCGGTCAATGCGCTCGGCGGCAAGGACGTCATCTTCGCGCTCGGCGACCGCAAATTGCCGTTCACGGCCGAAGGCTTCCTGATGTCGTTCTCGCTGCCGAATTTCTATTTCCACGCCACCACCGCCTACGACATCCTGCGCACCAACGGCGTTCCGCTCGGCAAACGGGATTTTATGGGACGCTTGAAGTTGAAGACCTGAGGGCTGGTCTATCCCCACAGGGTCTTCCAAACCGCCGTGCCGAGAATGCCGACGTTGAGGTAGATCGTCGACGACATGCCGAAGGCGCGATAGAGCGGATGGATGCGGTACCCCACCCAGAACGCAAACCGCATGACGAAGAACACAATGGCGGCGGCGGCAATGACCTTGGTCTGCGCTGCCGTCAGGGTGACGCTGAGGGCGAGCGTGCCCGCCAGAAACAGCACGTATTGCTGAAGCGTGTTGTCGAGCACCCGGCCGTTGATCTCGGTCGCGGCGTCTTCCTTGTGCAGCGTCGGATCGATGGCTTCGCTGAGAAACCGGTTGTTGCCGACGGTGATGATGCCGACCAGCAGCGGGATCGCCGCAAACGCATTGGCCTTCAGGGTGAAGGCGAGCCGGCTGGCAACATCTGTGAGGGCTGCGGTATCCGGCCAAAGCCGGTAGATGCCGGCAACCGCCAGCACCATCGTCAAAACACCGCTCGCGGCTCCGATCGCAACGGTCTTCTGTTCGCGTGTCACAGCTAGCTCCTTTCAGTTTGTCAAACAGCAATGGAAATGAGAGGTCAGGCCCGGGCATGACCGGCGATCGGTCGCGTGGCCGTGCTCGCGGCAATCAGTTGCAGCACCGCGAACAGCCCGTGCAGCGCCGTCGTCACATAGCCGACGACCAGCATGTCCGCGGCGATGAAGAATTGCCAGAACACCAGATTGGCGGTGCCGAGCAGGACATGGATCGCCACGGCGGTGAGATGCCAGGCGCGCGACGCTTCGGCGCGCCACATCTGGATGCCGATCAGGAACGCCAGCCCGTGCGCCTCGATGAAGCCGAGACCGGAATAGGGCGCGGCCGCGACGATTTTGGCGACGGGCCCGCTTGCGAAAAAGATGCCGAGCACGTCGCTGCAAAATCCGCCGGCCGAAGCGGCAAGCAGGAAGATGGCGTTGGTGCGAAGCAGCGTTTGCCGTGAAGCTGTCATTGTGATCTCCGTTTCCGGGCAAGTATCGCGGGCGGCGGCGCCTCGGCGCACTTGCGTAACGACGGCGAGGAGTATAGTACGCACTATACTTCGAGTAAAGTAGGTACTATACAAAAAGAAAGTGATCACTATACTCCCCGGGAAAAGCGAGAATTTGCAAGGTCATGGATCAAAAGCCTTCCCGAAAATCCCGCCTGTCGCTGGCCGATCTCGAACGCGAGACCGAAAAATTCCTCACACCGGCCACGGCCAAGGAGAAGGCGATCATCGATGCCGCGGTCGCCCTGATCGGCGAGCGCGGTGTCGATGGCGCGACCACAGCCGAGATCGCGCGGCGCGCAGGGGTCACCGAGAAGACGATGTTTCGCTACTTCCCCTCAAAGAACGATCTGGTCCGGCGCGTGCTGTTTCCGATCATGCTGCAGCGGGGCCTGACGCGGCAGTGGGAGACGCGGGAAAAGCAGATCAAGGCGAGGGCCCCGAGCCTGAAGGACTGGTTCATCGCGGCCGCCAGCGAGGAGATGGCGATGGTGGTCAAGAACCCGGGAATCGCCCGCACAGTCACCGCGGAGATGATACAGAACGACGACATCAGGGGCGCGATGGCCGGGCTGTGGCAGCGGCATATCTGGGAACCGATGCTCGAAAGCCTGGACAACCTGCGTGACGACGGCAGGCTTCGCAGCGATGTCGATGTCGAGGTGCTGGCCCGCGCCGTGCACTGCATGCATGTCGGGTATTTCCTGACGCGGTGCGTGTTCGCCCCCGACCGCAAATGGGATGACGCCAGCGAAATCGAGAAGATGGCGGATATTCTGGCCAATGGCGCGAGCAGCAAATCCGGGAACAAGTCCAGAAAGTCCAGTAAATCCATTAAATCCAAGGGCGGCGGTTAGCAGCGCCATTCGCAGCAAATGAGGGAGGCCGCAACGCCCCTCAAAACGCCACTTTCGGCCGGCGCTAAGCCCTTGGATTGCCTGCGCTAAACTGCCGCAGCCATAACCGCCTCCATTACAAAAGTTTAATTCCCTCGCCAGCGCGCGGTAAGGCGCCAGACCCCATCTTCCGTCCTGTCAGGTGCCCAGCCCCCCGCACCGTCGAATTCTGGATCTGGAGATTTCCCAAAATGACTGAACGTCCCGTCGATCTGTCCTCGCTTCCGTCCTATGGCGCCCCGCGCCGTCAGTTGTTCTCGGCGCGTAAATTCGCGCTGATGGCGTCCGTCGTCGCCGGCCTCGGCGCCGCGGTTTATGGTTTCAGCCCTTCGTCCGGCCCGGTCGATGTCTTCACCAGCGCGGCGCACGCGCAGGTCAACAACGAAGTCCGCAAGGTTGAGCGGCCGATCGGCTTTGCCGACATCGTCGAACGCGTGAAGCCGTCGGTGATTTCGGTCAAGATCAACATCGCCGAGAAGGTTGCCAGCAAGGACAAGGACGACAGCGCCAACCGGGACGACGATACGCCGTTCCAGCCGGGCTCGCCGATGGAGCGCTTCTTCCGCCGCTTCGGTGGACCGGATGGTTTGCCGCCCGGCCTGCGCGGTAACCCGCGTGGCGGCCGTGGCCCGGTGACCGGCCAGGGCTCCGGCTTCTTCATCTCGCCTGACGGTTATGCCGTGACCAACAATCACGTCGTCGACGGCGCCGACAAGGTCGAAGTCACGATGGACGACGGCAAGAGCTACTCCGCCAAGGTGATCGGCACCGATCCGCGCACCGACCTCGCGCTGATCAAGGTCGCCGGCCGCACCGACTTCCCGTTCGCAAAACTGTCCGACTCCAAGCCGCGGATCGGCGACTGGGTGCTCGCGGTCGGTAATCCGTTCGGCCTCGGCGGCACCGTGACCGCCGGCATCGTCTCGGCTTCCGGCCGCGACATCGGCAACGGTCCGTATGACGATTTCATCCAGATCGACGCGCCCGTGAACAAGGGCAACTCGGGTGGACCGGCATTCGATACCGCCGGCGAGGTAATGGGCGTCAACACCGCGATCTATTCGCCGTCCGGCGGCAGCGTCGGCATCGCGTTCTCGATTCCCGCCTCGACGGTAAAAAGCGTGGTCGCCCAGCTCAAGGACAAGGGTTCGGTCGCCCGCGGCTGGATCGGCGTCCAGATCCAGCCGGTGACTTCGGATATCGCCGACAGCCTCGGCCTGAAAAAGGCGGAAGGCGCGCTGGTGGCGGAACCGCAGGCCAATGGTCCGGCGGCCAAGGCCGGCATCGAATCCGGCGACGTCATCACCGCTGTCAATGGCGAGACGGTCAAGGATGCGCGCGAACTCGCCCGCACCATCGGCGGATTGGCGCCGGGAGCCGCGGTTAAGCTCAACGTGCTGCACAAGGGTACGGACAAGGTCGTCAACCTCACGCTCGGCCAGTTGCCGAACACTGTTGAGGCCAAGGCCAGCATCGACGACGGCGACAAGGCCAAGCCGAACAAGGGAACCGACGTGCCGAAGCTCGGCATGACGGTTGCTCCCGCCAACAGCGTGGCCGGCGCCGGCAAGGAAGGCGTCGTGGTCACCGAGGTCGACCCGAAGAGTGCGGCGGCCGAGCGCGGCTTCAAGGAAGGCGATGTGATCCTGGAAGTGGCCGGCAAGAGCGTCGCTACCGCTGGCGAAGTGCGTGATGCGATCAACGCGGCGCGCACCGACAACAAGAGCAGCGTTCTCATGCGCGTGAAGAGCGGCGGTTCGTCGCGGTTCGTGGCAGTGCCGGTAGCGAAGGGTTAAATAAGAGATGGAGGGTTTCGCCGGCAACAGTCGCCCCCGCCGACGGCTCCTTCCGGGGAGCGGGTGCAAAACTCGCTCCCTCCAGCTACCTTTCGATGGAATACGCCCCCCTCTGTCGGAAGGGAAAAGGGCGGCGGGGTCCCCCAGCCTCGCCGCCCGCTTTTTCTGCTCGAAAGCGTTTTCGAGCAAAGTGGGCACCGGTTTGCGTGAAGAAAACGCGTCAAAACAAGAATCCAGAGCTTCGGAAACCGAATCTCTGGGAACACAAATAATTGCGCGGGTTCCCCGTTGCCTTGCATCGGCATGCGCCACGCGCCATGGTGAGAAAAGGCCCACAACGTGAGCACAACCGCTTCTCAGACCGCAACCGCCTCCCAAATGCGCCTGTTGATCATCGAAGACGACCGCGAGTCCGCCGACTATCTGGTGAAGGCGTTCCGCGAAGTCGGTTATGTCGCCGATCTCGCCAGCGATGGCGAGGAAGGGCTGTCGCTCGCCGACAGCGGCGATTACGACGTGCTGGTGGTCGACCGTATGCTGCCGAAGCGCGACGGCCTGTCGCTGATCGGCAGCTTGCGCGAAAAGGGCAACCGCACGCCGGTCCTGATCCTCTCCGCGCTCGGCCAGGTCGATGACCGCATCAAGGGCCTGCGCGCCGGCGGTGACGATTACCTGCCAAAACCCTATTCATTCGCCGAGCTGCTCGCGCGTGTCGAAGTGCTGTCGCGCCGCCATGGCGGTCCGGCCGAGGAAACAACCTACAAGGTCGGCGATCTCGAACTCGACCGGCTGTCGCACCGAGTCGCCCGCGGCAAGGACGAGCTGACGCTGCAGCCGCGCGAGTTTCGCCTGCTCGAATATTTGATGAAGCATGCAGGGCAGGTGGTGACGCGCACCATGCTCCTGGAAAACGTCTGGGATTATCACTTCGATCCGCAGACCAACGTCATCGACGTGCACATCTCGCGGTTGCGCTCCAAGATCGACAAGGGTTTTGAGCGGCCCTTGCTGCACACGATCCGTGGCGCCGGATACATGATCCGTGACGGCATTCGGTAAACTGATCCGCACCACGGCGTTTCGCCTGACGCTGGTCTATCTGTTTCTGTTTGCGCTGTTTGCCGCCTCGCTGCTGGGCTATTTCGCCTGGAATACGCGCCGGCTGATCAACGAGCAGATCACCGCGACCGTCAACGCCGAGATCGCCGAGATCGAGATCATCTACGCACGCCGCGGGCTGCAAGGCCTTGCCCTCACGCTCGGCCGCCGCACGCTGCGGCCCGGCGCCAACCTCTATCTCGTCACCACGCCGGCAGGAACGGCGTTCGGCGGCAATGTCGAATCGCTCTCTCCGGGCGTAATGGCCTCTTCGGGCTGGTCGGAGACGGCGTACCGCCGGCTCGACGAGCAGGACACCGCCCACCATCGCGCGCTGGTGCGCGTCACCCAACTCGACAACGGTTTTCGGCTGCTGGTCGGACGCGACCTCGAGGAACGAAGGCGTATGTTCGGCATCGTCGCCAACGCCGCGCAATGGTCGCTGCTGGTCGTCATCGTGCTCGGTCTCGGCGGTGGCATCTTCGTGGCGCGGCGGGTGCTGCACCGGATCGACGCCATGACCGGCACCACCCGGCGCATCATGGCCGGCGATCTTTCCGGCCGGCTGCCGGTCGGGCGCAGCGGCGACGAACTCGACCGGCTCGCGGAAAACCTCAACGCCATGCTGGAGCGGATCGAGGCCCTGATGACGGGGCTCAAGGAAGTCTCCGACAATATCGCCCATGACCTGAAGACGCCGCTGACGCGGCTGCGCAACCGCGCCGAGGAGGCATTGGCGAGTTCCGGCAGCGAGAGCGAATACCGCGCCGCGCTCGAACGCACCATCGAGGAATCCGACGGCCTGATCCGCACCTTCAACGCGCTGCTGATGATCGCGCGCGCCGAGTCCGGGCAGGCGCGCGGCAACATGGACGATTTCGACGCCGCCGACGTCGCAAAAGGCATCCACGAACTCTATGAGCCGCTGGCCGAAGACGACGGGCTGACATTGCGCGTCAGGGCCGCAGCCGCGCCGCTGCACGGCAACCGCGAACTGATCAGCCAGGCGCTGGCCAATCTGGTCGAGAACGCGATCAAATACGGCAAGCCGGATCCGGCGGTGCAGCCGCTGGACGCCGCCGTGGCGGCGCGATCGAAGGAAATTCTGATCGAGTCGCGGCGCGAGGGCGATTCCGTGCTGCTCAGCGTCACCGATCACGGCCCCGGCATTCCCGAAGGCGATCGCAAGCACGCGGTGGAACGGTTCGTGCGGCTGGAAGCCAGCCGGACGCTGCCCGGTTCCGGCCTCGGCCTCAGCCTGGCCTCGGCGGTGGCAACCCTGCATGGCGGCGAACTGCGGCTCGGCGATGCGCATCCGGGATTGGTCGCAACATTGGCCATTCCGGCGCGCGCGGCCTCCGGTGACAGGCTTGCGGCTCAAACGCAGGATGTGCCACAGAAGGTGGCATGAACTCATCCGCGCCGGGCAACGCGGAAGGACAGGGCCTCGCCGCGCGCTTCGTGGACGGGCCGCATGTCTCCGCTTCCAGCAATGCCGAACAGATATTTTCAGCCTGGCTCTCCGAACTGGAGCCGGCGCAGTCGGCTGCGCTCGAGGCCGTGCTGGCGCAGCCGTTCGCCAGGCGCATCCTGCTGGGCATCGCGGAATTCTCGCCCTATCTGTTCGATCTGATCCGCGCCGACGCCGCGCGGCTGATCCGCCTCTTGGCGTGCGACCCGGAGTCGCACCTTTCCTCGCTGATCGAGAAAACCACCGACGACGTATTCAATGCGGCCAGCGAAGCCGACGTGATGCATCTGCTTCGCCGCATGAAGGCGGAAGCCGCGCTGATGACCGCGCTGTGCGACATCGGCGGGGTCTGGCCTGTCATGCGGGTGACGGCGGCGCTGACCGATCTCGCGGTCGCTTCAGTGCAGGCGGCGCTGCGGTTCCTGCTTCGACAGGAGGTCGTGCGCGGCCGGATGAATGCAGCCAACCCCGACCGGCCCGAGGAAGGCTGCGGCCTGATCGTGCTCGCGATGGGCAAGATGGGCGCGGGCGAACTGAACTATTCCAGCGACATCGACCTGATCGTGTTTTTCGATCCCGCCGCGACCTCGCTCGTCGCCGACATCGAGCCGGCGCCGTTCTTCGTGCGCGTCACGCAGGCGCTCGCACGGATTCTGCAGCAGCGCAGCGGTGACGGCTATGTGTTCCGCGTCGATCTGCGGCTGCGGCCCGATCCCGCCTCGACGCAGGTCGCGATGTCGACCGACGCGGCGCTGCATTATTACGAGCGGGAAGGGCGCACCTGGGAACGCGCCGCGATGATCAAGGCGCGGCCCTGCGCCGGCGATCCCAGGGCGGGCGAGGCGCTGATCGCCGAACTGGCCCCGTTCGTCTGGCGCAAGCATCTCGATTTCGCCGCGCTCGCCGACGTCCACGACATGAAGCGGCAGATGCAGACCTATCGAGGCCAGAGCGAGATCTCGGTCGAGGGCCACAACGTCAAGGTCGGCCGCGGCGGCATCCGCGAGATCGAATTTTTCGCCCAGACCCAGCAATTGATCGCGGGTGGCCGGCATCCGCATCTGAGGGTGCGGCCGACGCTGCAGGCGTTGCAGGTGCTGGCGACCAGCAACTGGATCACGTTTCAGGCGCTGGAAGAACTCACCATCGCCTACGAATATTTGCGCCGCGTCGAGCACCGGCTGCAGATGATATCCGACGAGCAGACCCACGCGCTGCCGGACGATCCTGATGCCGTGGAGCGGTTTGCAAACCTCTTCGGCTATGAAAGCCGCGCCGCCTTCGCGAAAGACCTGCTCGGGCACCTCAAGACAGTGCAGGGGCACTACAGCAAGCTGTTCGAGGGCGACCCGACCGGCACCGTGAAACTGCCCGACGTCGATTACGGCGCGGGTCCGGAAGACAAGCGGCTGCTCGACCATCTCGGCGCGCTCGGGTTCAAGAAGCCGGTCATGGTCGCAGGCACGCTGCAGCAATGGATGGCGGGCGATTATCGCGGGCTGCGTAACGAGGCCACCAAGAGCGCGTTCATCGAATTCATCCCCGGCCTGATCGACGGCCTCGCGCATGCCGAGGACCCCGACGATGCCGTGACGGCGTTCGACCGTTTCCTCGGCGCGCTGCAGCGCGGCGGGCGGCTGATCTCGCTCTTGAGCCAGAACCGCGATCTCGTCGCGCTGGTGGCGCTGATCCTCGGCGCCGCGCCCCGGCTCGGCGACATGCTGGCGCGCCAGCCGCAGATCATGGACGGCTTGATCGACCCTCGTTTCTTCGGCGCGATGCCGGACCAGAAGGAATTGTCCGCGCGCCTCGCGACGACATTGAAGGACGCGGATTCCTACGAGGACTTCCTCGACCGTCTCAGGTTGTTCGGCCAGGAAAGCCTGTTCCTGATCGGCACGCGCATTCTTTCAGGCACCGTATCGGCGCAGCAGGCCAGCGTCGCCTTTGCCGATGTTGCCGAAGGCATCGTGAACACCGTGCATGGCCTCGTCACCGACCAGTTCGCGACCCAATACGGCAGGATCAAAGGGCAGGAGACCGCGATCCTCGCGATGGGCCGGCTCGGCAGCCGCGAAATGACGGCGTCTTCCGATCTCGATCTGATCCTGCTCTATGATTTTGACGAGGAGCATCCGGATTCCGACGGCGAGCGGTCGCTGCACGGCGCGCAGTATTTTGCACGTCTGACCCAACGCCTGATCTCGGCCTTCACGACGCGGACCAATTACGGCGTGCTCTATGACGTCGACATGCGGCTGCGCCCCTCGGGCCGCGCCGGCCCGGTGGCGTCGCGGATCGATTCATTCGCCGACTATCAGGAACGCGAAGCCTGGACCTGGGAGCACATGGCGCTGACACGCGCGAGGGTGATCTCGGCATCTCCTGCGTTCCGCAAGAAGATCGAGGACATTATCCGCGGCGTCTTGGTCCGGCCACGCGATCCCGCCAGCACGGCGACCGATGTCGCCGACATGCGCCGCGCCATCGCGCTGGAAAAGGGCGAGGACGATATCTGGGATTTGAAACTCGCCGCCGGCGGCCTCGTCGACATCGACTTCATCGCGCAATATCTGCAGCTCGCTTACGCCGCTGAGAAGCCCGAAATCCTCAGCGTCTCGACGCTGCAGGTGCTCGACAACGCCGCCCGGTCAGGCGTGCTGCCGCAAGCCGAAGCCGAAGTGCTGCGCTCGGCGACGCGGCTCTATCACGACCTGACGCAGATTTTGCGGCTCTGCGTGAACGGCAAGTTCAACCCGGAAACCGCGGGCGAAAACCTGCAGCGCGTGATGGCGCGAGCCGGCGACACCCCGGATTTCTCGACGCTGCAGGCGAGGGTGCGTGAGACCGAGGCCGAGGTGCGGCGGGTGTTTCTGGCGTTGGTGGGTGGGGGGTAATTCACAGGATGCGCGATGCGTCGTGGATTCGCTAAGCAGCAACCTTTTGTTGGCCATGGAAATCCCGCGCATCATTTGGCGGGAAGGCAGTACTAATACCGGGAAGCGCCAAACTGCCTGCGAGTGCCTTGTGTTCCCGCCACAGTAGGCGCAACACCTCCTGGGCAGGGGGAAGTCAAAAATGCGAAATCTCGGGATCGTGGTGCTTTGCACCGCGCTGGCTGGCTGCGCGTCGAGTTCATCTGATATCATGCCGGCTTACGTCTCGCCGGTCGCGTATCAGAGTTATACGTGTCAGCAACTGGCTCAGGAAGCACAGGCCGTTTCAACCCGGGCCGCTTCGCTATCGGGCGTTCAGGATCAAAAGCGAACCAACGACGGCCTGGCAACCGCTGCGGCCGTTGTCATCTTTTGGCCAGCCGCGTTTTTCGTCGGCGGCGACAAGCAGACCGCAGCCGAGCTTGCCCAAATGAAGGGGCAGATGGTTGCCATTGAACAAGCCGCAAACATCAAGAAGTGCGGCATCCAATTCCAGGGGCCGCGGCCACCGGGGACATGAGCCGACCATGACCGGCGATGAATCAAGGAATCTCAAGGTCGGTAGTCGCATTCGCTGGGGTGCAGATGAAGGCGATCAGGCAACCGTCACGGAGAGGAACTGGTCGGGCGTATCCCTTAAATGGGATAATCGGGCTGAACAGTCCATTTTGCACAATGACATGAAATTGGCGTCTCTCATTTCAAGGAAATGATAGCTGTATCGCCAAATCGACCCAGGCTGCGCTTTTTCCCGACCCGCCGCAGCTTGTACAAATTCGCACAGGATGAGCAATATTGATCAGCGTCTTGGGGCGGCCAGCGTGCAAATTGGCGGGATCACCACCCAGGAGGCAGCGAATGAAAATCATGACACAAAAAATCAGGGAGCATACGTGCTCCGCCTGCAAAGGAACGGGCTTCCCCGTGGTGAAGCAGCCTGTGCTGGCAACCCGCAGAATCTATCCGGCCAAGTGCGTGGCCTGTACCGGCAAAGGAAAAATTACCGACGCTGATTGAGGTGCCTTGTACGATACGCAATTGCCGATCGGGAATGACGCAAAAAAGGCGAGCGCAATCAACAAAATTTGCCCGACGGGCAAATCAGTTCCGATTTACAGAAATCGTGTCAAGTCCAAAATTTCCGAAAACCAAAAATATTTTCCTTTCCTTCGACCCCAAATCACCTGCACATCAATAGCCATCCCGTCCCACTCAGAGGGGCGTTGGCCATCGTCACGACGAGGGGCGGGTCGCGGTGGACGCTGATGTTGCGATTGACGGTCGCGGCTGAAGCGTACGGTGAAAGCGTGTGGTCCTGGCGCCCGTAACGGCGTCAAGCTCTGAGGAAGCTAACGCTTCCGAGGGGTGACGGTGGCAATAGAGGCCGTCTCACCGGGGAGAGCGCGTCATAAGCCGTAAAGCCATTGCGCAGGGAATGTCGGATG
>NZ_JAFCLX010000089.1:0-11901 GCF_018130205.1 Bradyrhizobium sp. AUGA SZCCT0222 | reverse complement strand
CCATCCCGTCCTACTCAGAAGGGCGTCGGCCGTCGTCACGGACGTTGGACGGGTTGCGGTGGACGCTGGTTTACGCCTCGACGACGGCGTGGATAAGCGTACGGCAAAACCGTGTGGTCCTGGCACCCGTTGCAGGTGTCAAGTTGTCGGATAGGCGTGAGCTGAACGGCAGCGACGGAGTCAACCAAGAACTCGTCTCCGGGGAGATCACGGCATAAGCCGTAAAGCCATTGCGCAGGGAAGGCCGGGTGTTCTCCGCTGCCCTGTATGCTCGTGTGCACTTTGTTTTGTGCAAACCGCACGCGAGACCGCGGGTGCAGCGCGCACCCGGTCTTCCCTGCGCCCTCTCATTTTGGGGGGCAAGGAATTTCTGGCAAAGCTCGGGCGCAATGCGTCGCGAGAATGCGGTCACATATTTGGACCTCGGTGCAGCAACAAACACCGCTGTCGTCCCGGCCTTGAGCTCAGATGCGCAATTGCGCATCGGGGGACCCATAACCACAGGGAAAAGTTATGCGAAAGGTCTCTGCGACCAAGCCTTCATCGAGAGATCACGCGGTATGGGTCCCGGCGTTCGCCGGGACGACAGCTGCCGAACCTACTCCGCCGGCGCCTCGCCACCGGCCTGGCTCTGCCCGCGGCTGGCCAAAAATCCGAGCGCCAAGCCGCCGACCGCCAGAATCGGAATTAGTTTCTTGATTCCGATCGCGCGCACCACCTGGATGCCGGCCGCGACCAGCATCGGATCGGCCAGCATGGTTTGGGCGGCGGATTTTGTCGTCTCCTTGACGCGCGACTCGATCTGTTTCTTGCGCACCATGTAGGAGATCGCCGCGATCATCGTCACCACGAAGAAGATGCCGGCGCCGGTCAGGCAAGCATAAACGGGGCCGTACTTCTCCAGCACGAAGATGAACGCGGCCGCGCACAGAAACGATGTGGTGACGAGCAAAGCAACTGCGGCTGCTGCCGCGAGCGAGGTCAGCCGGAGCGCAGTGCCGGTCGAATCCTTGAAATCATCGATCAGTCGCTGAAACATGGGCCCGCCTCGATCTGAAAAGAACATCAATAAAAGAAACGACCTCGCGCCAGCGCCGGCAGATCAAGGCTGGCTTTCCGGCGCGGGTCATCATTGCATCATCGCCGGATTACCGGCGCCACATTGCGCCGAGCAGGAAGCCTACGCCCAGTGCAAGGCCTACCGTTGCCAGCGGCCGCTGCGTGATGACGTCTTCCAGCGATTCCTCGATCGAGGAGGCCGCATCCTGAGCCGCGTCCATCATGGCGCTGCCGCGCTCGGACATGTCGTCCACCGCCTGCTCCGCATTGGCGCGCGCCTGCTTGTAGCCGCGGCGGGCCTGCTTGCCCGCGGTGCCGGCAAAACTGTTGAGCGCATCGGTGATCTGGTCGGTGAGGGCTGCGATATCGTTTTTCACGGCGGTTACATCCTTTTCCAGGCGTTCGTAGGTCGCTTTATCCGTCAGGTTCTTTGCGGCGTCGCCATTCGTCATCGACATCAAAAGCTCCAGCAAATGTTCCAAGCTACTAAATTTGCGTACCGGGGAAACGCCTGCCTGAAGCGGAAGTTCCTGCTGCGAAACCCTTTGATTCTAGGGCAACTGCGGCGAATTGACCGGCATCAGATGCTCCTTGAGGATCAGTGCGACGATCAGGATCGGCGACGCCAGGAACGCGCCCATCGGTCCCCACAGCCAGGTCCAGAATGCCAGCGCGATGAACACCGCCAGCGCGTTGAGCTCGAGCCTGCGGCCGACGATCGTCGGCGTGACGAAATGGCCCTCGAGGAAGGTCATCGCGGCAAACAGCAGCGGCGCGAGCAGCCCCGCGCTGATCGTCGGGAAGGCGATAAGGCCGACCACGATCAGCACGAGGAACATCGCGACCGGTCCGATGATCGGAATGTAGTTCAGCGTCGCGGCCAGCGCGCCGAGGCCGGCCGGATTGGGCATGCCCGTGACCGCGCAGATGATGCCGGTTGCGATGCCGACGCCGACATTGATCATCGTCACCATGATCAGATAGCTGCCCAGATGCTCCTCGATCTCGTTGAGGATCCGCAGCGTTCGCAACCGTACCGGCCGGTCGCCGAAATTCATCACCATGGCCCGGCGCAGGTCCTTCCAGCTCGCGATGAACAGGATCAGGGTGGCGACGAACAGCAGGAACTCGGCGAGGGTCGGCGACAGGAATTCGAGCGTCGGCTGCACCCATTCGAATTTCGGCATGTGGAATGTCGCCAGCGTGTCCGAGCTGCCGAGCATGCCTTGCAGCTGCTGCCACAACGCCAGCGGCCGGTCGAAGACGTGCATTTTTTCCTTCAGCTGCGCCCCCAGTTCCGGAAGCTTGCTGCTCCATTCCATTACCGGCGATGCAATCAGGCCGATCATGAAGGCTGCGCCGGTGACGACGGCGGCCACGATCAGGACGGCGCCCAGCGCACGGGGAATACGATAGCGCTCAAGGAAGCTCGCCGCCGGCGACAGCATCGTGCCGACGATGAACGCCATCGTGATCGGCAGGAAGAACGCTTTCGCGGCATAGAGCACGGCGACGATGCAGATGATCAGCAGCGATACCAGCGAAAAGGCGACGATTTCGGCGCGGCTGATCAGCGGAGGCAATTCGACATTACCGTCGGGCAGCGGTTTGCCTTCCGGCGCATTGGCTTTCTGGCGGTCGCCCGGCGAAGTCCTTTGGTCATAGGCCTTGTGGTCAGAGGCCTTGTGGTCGGAGGACTTGTTGTCAGAAGGCTTGCGGTCGGATGGCTTGCGTTCGGTTGTCTTGCGTTCGGTTGTCTTGTGCTCGCCTTGCGCCGGCTTTCGTTCCGACGGCTTGTTTTCATCGGACGGTGCCTTGCGATCTTCAGGCGCCCTGCGTTCTTCAGGCAACGGCTTGGGGGGCAATACGCGCACAAGGTTCTCCCCCGCGCGAGGCGGTGTTCACATGGCAGCCGCGACGTCGCCCCGCGAACCGAATTCTCAACCGCCCTAACGAGCGCCGGGAGCAGAAGTTCCATCGCGGAAGCGTGAGCAGGGGCGCGCTTGACAGCAGGCCTGTCAACGTGAGCCGCAGGGAACTGCACAGCCCCGGTCGCGTTGCCAATTCAGAGCATCACACGATGCGTATCCAACCGGGGCAGTCCCATGACACAGTCCTCTCATCGCCGGCGTCAGTCGCGCGTAACCCACGCGCTCGTCTTCATCAGCACCGTGCTGCTGGCCCCCTCGGTATTTTCCAGCGCCGCGAGCGCGCAGCTGCTGGGTTACGCGTCCACCCAGCCAAACGCGTTTCCCTCCGATGAGATGATGGTTGAGCCGGTAACGCCCGACGCGGGCGTCGTGCCGGAGCGGCTGCGCCGTGCCGTCGTTGCTTTCAACACGTCGGAGGCATCAGGCACCATCGTGATCGATACCGGCAACACCGCGCTGTATTACGTGCTCGGTCAGGGCCGCGCCGTTCGCTACGGCGTCGGTGTCGGCCGCGAAGGCTTTACCTGGTCCGGCGTACAGACCATCAGCCGCAAGGCGGAGTGGCCGGATTGGCATCCGCCGGCCGAGATGATCGCGCGCCAGCCCTATCTGCCGCGCTTCATGGCCGGAGGCCCCGGCAATCCGCTCGGCGCCCGGGCGATGTATCTCGGCTCCAGCCAGTACCGCATCCACGGCACCAACGATCCCTCGACGATCGGCAAGTTCGTTTCCTCAGGCTGCATCCGCCTGACCAATGAGGACGTCAGCGATCTCTTCAGCCGCGTCGACGTCGGCACCAGGGTCGTGGTGCTGCCGAAGAATGCGCCGCGCATGGAAACGCGCACCACCATCAGCGTGCGGCCGGCGCGTCCGGCGGTGACGACGCCGCCGTCGGGGCGGCAGGCAATGAATTTGACGGCGTCGCAGCTCAACTGAGCGGCCGAACGTAACGGGAGACGCGAATGGCCGTGAGTAGAATGGCAATCCTGGGCGCGGCGGCTTTGGCAGGCGCTGCCGCGCTGGCGCCTGCGGCGCAGGCCCAGGACTTCTTCTCGGCCCTGTTCGGCGGCATGGGCCGGGCGAGGGGCCCCCATATTTCGTTGCCGTTTGTGAACGACGGCGGACCGATGCCCCTTCAGCGCGGCGAGTCGCGGCGTTATGGCGGCGGCGGTCAGGCGTTTTGCGTGCGTACCTGCGACGGGCGCTATTTCCCCGTGACGGCCTCCGACAATGCCAGCCGTGCGGCGTCCTGCGACAGCTTCTGCCCGGCCAGCGAGACCAAAGTGTTCTACGGCAGCAACATCGACAACGCCGCCGCCGAGAACGGAAAGCCCTATTCGGAACTGCCGAACGCGTTCCGCTATCGCAATGAGCTGGTGGCCGGGTGCACCTGCAACGGCAAGGATCAGACCGGGCTCGCGCCGGTCAAGATCGAGGCCGATCCGACCTTGCGCAAGGGCGACATTGTCGCCGGCGAAAACGGTTTGCTGGTGGCCGGCCGCAGCGCCGACAAGCGCGGCGCCGAGCTGAACTTCTCACCCGCGTCGGACAAGGTACGCGCGAAGTATGAACGCGTGCCGGTGGTGGCGCGAGAGTGATGGGGCGCGGTTAGGGGACGTGACATTCCAACTTCCGTCATGGCCGGGCTTGACCCGGCCATCCAAGTCTCCTGTCAAATCCGTCATCCTGAGGTGCGAGCGGAGCGAGCCTCGAAGGATGAATCGGCCACAGTCCGGGCCGTCGTCCTTCGAGGCGCGCAAGTGCGCGCACCTCAGGATGACGGACATACGGGCGCGCGACTACGCCGCGCGGATCTTGCCGAGGAACTGAGTGACCTGAGTACCCAATTGCTTGCTCTGCGTTTCCAGCGTCTCGGAGGCGTGCTTGACGTCGTCGGCGGCGGCTGCTGCCGCATCGGCGTCGGTCTTCACGCCCGAGATGTTGTCGGAGACGTTCTTGGTGCCCTGGGCGGCGAACTGCGTGCTGCGCGTGATCTCCTGCGTCGCGGCGCCCTGTTCCTGCACGGCGGCCGCAATCGCGGTCGCGACCTCGTTGACCTCGCCGATGATGCCGCCGATGCCCTTGATGGCCTCGATGGCCTCATTCGCGACCTTCTGAATGTCGGAGATCTGCTCCGAGATTTCCTCGGTCGCCTTCGCGGTCTGGCTTGCCAGCGATTTGACTTCGGAAGCCACCACCGCAAAGCCGCGGCCGGCTTCACCGGCGCGGGCGGCCTCGATGGTCGCGTTCAGCGCCAGCAAATTGGTCTGGGCGGCGATCGAGTTGATCAGCCCGACGACTTCGCCGATCCGGCCTGCCGATGTGGCAAGGCCCTGCACGGTACCGTCGGTCTCACGCGCCTGGCTCACCGCGCGGCTGGCGATGCCGGCGGCGTGCGCGGCCTGCTGGCTGATGTCGTTGATCGAGGCGCTCAGTTCTTCCGACGCGGCCGCGACCGTTTCGACGCTCATCGAGGCTTCGCTGGAGGCCTTTTCGGCCACCTCAACCCGCGCGTTGGTCTGGCGGGAAACCGCAGACAGGCCGTCCGAGGTGGTCCGCATCTGGCCGGAGGCGTCGCCCAGCTGGTCGAGCGATTGGCGCACCATGGTCTCGAATTCGCCGACATAGCTTTCGATCGCCTGCTGGCGCGCGGTAGCGCCGGCGTTGCGTTCGCGCTCCTGCGCCTCGATCCGGACCTTGTCTTCGGCCTGCTGCTTGAACGTCTCCAGCGCGCCGGCGAGCGCACCGATTTCGTCCTTGCGCACCGCATAGCCGGTGTCGACCGTCAGGTCGCCGGCGGCGACTTTCAACATGGCGTCGCGCATATTGTGCAGCGGCTTGATGACGCGGCGGGTGACGAGAATCAACGCGCCGCACGTCAACACCAACGCGCCGACGAGCAGCACCAGTTGTACCACCAGCGCGCGGCGGGCCGAGGAATACTGCAGCACGGTGTGGTCCCGGGCGGCGTCGAGCGCCGTTTCGGCGACCTTGACCGCGCTGCCGAGGCGCCCGACCGTAATCGGCGTCCACTGGTTTGCGGTCAGTTCGGGCTGCCCGCCGGCGACCATTGTCGTCATCAGGCGATCGCGCAAAGTGATGTAGTCCGGTTCGAAATAGGCGGTCTTGGTCGCGGCTATCGCGGCGACAAGCGCCGGCGGCAACTGCATTCCCGAGGCGGTCAGTTCCAGCGCGTTCCATGCGGCGTCGATGCCGCCAGAAAATTTCAGATATTTGAGCTGTGTTTCCGGCGCCGCCTTTCCCGCGGAGAGCGCGTTGGAAACCAGCAGCGATGCTTCGCCCGCGGTGTTGCGGAGCAGCCAGGCGATCTGCTTGATCGCCAGCAATTGGTCGATCATCGGGTCCTGATGGTTGACCACGGTGGAAAGCGCTGCGGACAATTTGTCGAGCGTCTCCAGCAGCGCGGTCGCGGTCTCCATGTATTCCTTGCCTTGCGTCGGACGGCGGGAGGCCTTCGGCTTGTTCACCTCGTCCCAGAATTCCTTCTGCTGCGTGCTCAGCTTCTTGAACAGACGATCGAGCTCAGGCACCAGTGTCTGGGCTTGCGCGAATTCGATGGACGGGAGCAGCGTCAGCGCGTTGCTCAAGGCGGGCATCTGCGTATCGCGGATGTTGCGCAGATATTTTTCGATATCGCTGTCCATCGGCGCATCGGCATTCAACAGCCGGTTGGTCGTCGAGCGGTCGGTGCGCAGATTATGCATCGCCTTGAACATATTGGCGGATGCGTCAGTGACCACCGAGATGCGGTTTGCCACCTGCAGGCGGCCCCAGGCATCCCAGGCGTTGAGCGAGAATCCCACCACGACGCAGAACGCGGTGGCGAGGATGACGGTCTTCAGCAGCGTGGATACGGTCAGACGGTTCAACATGATGCTCCCCCAAAGCCGGGGTCATTTGGGGGTAAAAGGGTAAATACTTAGACAGCGCCGGCGCCGTAGAACTACGGGGGCCATTGAAATGGTTGTAGTTTTTCTGTTTGCACGCGGGTTCCCTGTCCGGAACCCAATGTGACCTGACACGTTAACAAAATATCAACAGCGCTATTCAGCCGAGGGGGCCCGCATGATTGTCAGCGTACTCGTCACGTTTCTCGTCGTTATCCTCGTTCTCTATCTCATCAACCTGCTGCCGCTTGATGGCCGCGCCAAACAGATCGCGCGCGTAGTCGTGATCATCCTCGGCGTGATCTCGCTGTTGAAATACATCGCGGTGATCTAGCGACCGCGCAAACAAACCGCCCAAACAAAAAGCCCCGGCGCTGCCGGGGCTTTTCATTCGTGATGACCCTACTTCAGGGTCCCGAACCAGTCGTCCACGTCCTTGCGGATCTGGTCCTTGGCGAAGCCATAGCGTTGCTGCAGCTTGCCTTCGAGTTGCTCACGACGGCCTTCGATCACATTGAGATCGTCGTCGGTGAGCTTGCCCCATTTCTCCTTGGCGGCGCCCTTGAACTGTTTCCAGTTTCCTTCAACCCGGTTCCAATCCATCGTCATTTCTCCCTGTGAGTTGAGATGAATTCTCAACGGGCGCACGATCCAAACGTTCCTGCGGTGCGGCAAATCGGCGTCAGCCGTGCGACAGATCGCGCGACGCCTCCCGTATTTGAACGGACCCTACACCGTCAAAGGGCAATCAAATATTCCGGACCGGAGTACCGACACAAACTGAACGTTAACGCGAGTGATAAATAGTCCTCGCGTCTCAATAGAATTTTAAATTCGGCTGCGAAGAGCGGAACCGGATCGATTTTGAGGAAGCGTTGGCAATGAAGCTTCGTTTGACGATCACGCGCGCCATAGTCCTGTTCGGCCTTGTCACGGCAATCGGTCTGGGAGCCGTGGTGTTCACCGGCATCTTCGCGCTCGGCGAGGTCAAGGTCGGTGGACCCCTCTACAACAAGCTCAAGCTCGGCAACGATCTGATCGCCGACATCCTGCCGCCGCCGGAATACGTGATCGAATCCTATCTCGAAGCCACCCTTGCCCTGAACAATCCGGCTGAACTCGCCAACCGTCGCGAACGGCTGAAGCAATTGAAGAAGGAATATGACGAGCGCCACGAGTTCTGGGTGAAGTCGGACCTCGAGCCTGTGGTCAAGACGAGGATGGTCGTGGATTCGCATCGCGAGGTGCAGCGCTTCTGGACCGCCATCGAGCAGGCGTTCCTGCCGGCCCTGGCCAAGGCGGATGCCGCCGCCGCGGCAAAGGCGTATTCGGAAATCTCGGCCGCCTATCTGGCGCACCGCGCCCTGATCGACGAAATCGTCAAGAAGACCACTGACGACAACGGGGCCATCGAAACTGCCGCGACCCTGCGTGTTGGCACGTTCAACGTTATTCTGTGGGGCATCTCGGCCCTGGTCTTCCTGATCATTGGCGGCGGCCTTGTCGGCGTTGGCCTCGGTGTGATCCGGCCGATGACCCGTATGACCGGCGTGATGGCACGGCTCGCCGGCGGCGGATTGGACATTGAAATACCGTCCCTCAAACGAACGGATGAAGTCGGCGCCATTGCCCGCGCCGTCCAGGTTTTCAGGGAAAACGCGCTGCGCGTTCAGGCCATGGAATCCGAGCAGGCCGGCCTCAAGCTCAGGGCGGAGGAAGAACGCAAGCTGGCGATGAGCCAGGTCGCCGACGGCTTCGAGCAGGCGATCGGCAAGATCATCGAGGCCGTCTCGTCGGCCTCTTCCGAAATTGAACTCGCCGCCGGCAGCCTGACCAGGACGGCCGAAACCAGCCATAAGCATACGGCAGAGGCGGCATCCGCTTCCGACCGTTCATCGGCCAATGCTCAATCGGCGGCTGCCGCTTCGGAGCAGATGGCTTCCTCGGTGACCGAAATCGGCCGCCAGGTGAAGCAATCGGAAGACATCACCCATGCAGCCGTGCGTCAGGCCGAACAGACCAATGAGCGGATCGCTGAACTGTCGCAGGCGGCCGGCCGCATCGGCGAAGTCGTCAAGCTGATCGCGGCGGTGGCCGCGCAGACCAACCTGCTGGCGCTCAATGCGACCATCGAAGCGGCGCGCGCCGGCGAGGCGGGCCGCGGCTTTGCGGTGGTGGCTTCCGAGGTCAAGGCGCTCGCCGCCCAAACCGCCAAGGCGACCGAGGAAATCGGCGCCCAGATCACGCAGATGCAGTCGGCAACGGAGCAGTCAGTGTCCGCGATCAAGGCGATCGGCGGCACGATCGGGCAGATCTCCCAGATTTCAACGGCGATTGCCGCAGCCGTCGAACAGCAGGGCACAGCGACGCAGGACATTGCGCGCAACGTTCAGCAAGCCGCTCAGGGCGCCATCGAAGTTGGCGGTTGCCTCGCCGATGTCAGCCGAGGTTCGGCCGACACGCAGGCGGCGGCCGAACAGGTTCATGGTTCCGCCCGTTCGCTCTCGCAGGAAGGCCATTCCCTCAAGCTCGAAGTCGGGAAATTCCTGCAGACTATACGCGCGGCCTGATATCCGGACGGAACTCAGGCCGGCCGGTCAGCCGGCCGCCTTGGCTTCGCGGCGGCGGGCGGTGAGGATGTATTCGGTGTAGCCGTTCGGCTGCTCGCGGCCCTTGAACACCAAGTCGCATGCGGCCTTGAAGGCGATGCCGTCGAAGCCGGGCGCCATCGGCTTGTACAGCGCATCGCCCTTGTTCTGACCGTCGACAACCACCGCCATGCGCTTCAGCGACTCCATCACCTGATCCTTGGTGATGACGCCCTGATGCAGCCAGTTCGCCAGATGCTGCGCCGAAATGCGCAAGGTGGCGCGGTCTTCCATCAGGCCGACGCCGTGGATGTCAGGCACCTTGGAACAGCCGACGCCCTGGTCGATCCAGCGCACCACATAGCCCAAAATGCCCTGGCAGTTGTTGTCGATCTCCTGCTTCACGTCGTCGGGGGCCCAGTTCGACTGCGACACCGGAATGGTGAGGATGTCGGAGAGTTTCGCGCGCTGGCCGCCCTTGGCGAGCTCCTGCTGTCGGGCCTGCACGTTGATCTGGTGATAATGCAGCGCGTGCAGCGTGGCGGCGGTCGGTGACGGCACCCAGGCGGTGGTGGCGCCGGCCTGCGGATGGCCGATCTTTTGCGTCAGCATGTCGGCCATCTTGTCGGGGGCTGCCCACATGCCCTTGCCGATCTGAGCATGGCCGGGCAGGCCGTCGATCAGGCCCATGTCGACGTTCCAGTCTTCATAGGCCTTGATCCAGGGCTGCGCCTTCATGTCGTTCTTGCGGATCATCGGACCCGCTTCCATCGAGGTATGGATCTCGTCGCCGGTGCGGTCGAGGAAGCCGGTGTTGATGAAGCAGATCCGCTTCGAGGCGTTCTGGATGCAGGCCTTGAGGTTGACCGTGGTGCGGCGCTCCTCGTCCATGATGCCGACCTTCATGGTGTTCTCGGGCAGCGACAGCATCTTCTCGACCTCGCCGAACAGCTCACAGGTCAGCGCGACCTCGTCGGGGCCATGCATCTTCGGCTTGACGATGTAGACCGAGCCGGTGCGGCTGTTCCTGGTCTTTGAGCCGCCCTTGAGATCGTGGATCGCCAGCAGGCCGGCGACGGCGGCATCGAGCAGGCCTTCGGGAATCTCCTCGCCCTTTGAGTCCAGCACGGCGTCGGTGAACATGTGATGGCCGACATTGCGCATCAATAGCAGGCTGCGGCCGTGCAGCGTGAGGTCCTTGCCGTCGGCCGTCTTGTAGACGCGGTCGGGGTTGAGCGAACGCTTGAGCGTCTTGCCGCCCTTGTCGAAATCGGCCGACAGCGTGCCGTCCATCAGGCCGAGCGTGTTGCGATAGACCAGCACCTTGTCCTCGGCATCGACGGCGGCGACGCTGTCTTCCATGTCGAGGATGGTCGAGACCGCCGATTCCAGGATCATGTCGGCGACACCGGCAGGATCGTCCTTGCCGATGGTGCTGCTGCGATCGATTTTGATTTCGACATGCATGCCGTTGTTGACCAGCAGGATCGCGGTCGGCTCGGCTGCGTCGCCCAGATAGCCGGCGAACTGTTCGGCCGATTTCAGCGCGGTGGCGTTGCCGCTCTTCAGTTTGACCGCGAGCTGGCCGGCGATCACGCTGTAAGACGTCACGTCGGTGTGGCTGCCGGTCGCGAGCGGCGCGGCAGCGTCGAGGAACGCCTTGGCCTTGGCGATCACCTTGTCGCCGCGCGCCTTGTTGTAGCCGCGGCCAGCCTCGCTCGGATCGTGCGGGATCGCGTCGGTGCCGTAGAAAGCATCATACAGGCTGCCCCAGCGGGCATTCGCCGCGTTCAGCGCATAGCGGGCGTTGGTGAGGGGGACGACGAGCTGCGGTCCGCAGATCTTGCCGATTTCCTCGTCGACATCAGCGGTTTCGACCTTGTGGCTCGCGGGCTCCGGCAAGAGGTAGCCGATCTCCTTGAGGAAGGCCGTGTAGGCGTTCATGTCGAACGCCTTGCCCTTGTTGGCGCGGTGCCAGCCGTCGATCTTGGCCTGCAGCGCGTCGCGGACAGCGAGCAGTTCGCGGTTTTTCGGTCCCAATTTGGCGATGATGGCGGCAAGCCCGGCCCAGAATGCGTCGGGGGAAATCCCGGTTTTGGGGGTCGCCTCCTTGGCGATGAAATCGAACAGTTCAGGGGCGATCTTCAATCCGTGGGCATCGACACGATTCATGATGGGCTTTCTCGGGCAGAAACGGCGTTGATGGGTGGCTTTCAGGGATGAAAGCAGCAAAAAGCGCGCCAAAGGGCAGTTTTCAACTGCCTTTTAGCGCTAAAGCCGGGTCGATGAGAAGGCCCCAAAAAGCCTAGAGCTCCGTTCCGATGGAAATCGGAACGGAGCTCTAGTGTCCTGAACCAAAAGTTCGGGGCATTTTAGACCTTCGCAGGCGAGTTGTAAGCGCAGAAGCGTTCGATT
>NZ_JAFCLX010000088.1:0-15127 GCF_018130205.1 Bradyrhizobium sp. AUGA SZCCT0222 | reverse complement strand
CAAGACTGCCTCCCAAAAAGAAGCCTTGAATCTGATTTGCGCCTAAAAGGGAATCCTTAGAGTCCACACCACCTAGAGCCTGCGCGCAGGCTCTACGTTTTTGTTTGACGTGTTTTTGCCGCAGATAAGTCTACGCGATCTACTTGACTGCTATGCGAACCGGTATCCACTTCGCGCGAAAACGTTATGTTGTCGTGCACCTCGGTTCTCGACTGTAAGCGTTGCATGGCGGATTACGATCTTGCGATCATCGGCGGCGGGTTGAACGGCGTCAGCATCGCGCGCGATGCCGCCGGCCGCGGCCTGCGCGTGATCCTGCTGGAGCAGGGCGATCTCGGTGCGGGCGCCTCCTCGGCCTCGCCGCGGCTCGTCCATGGCGATCTGGCGGGGCTGGAGCGGCGCCGCTTCCTTCGCGTCCGCGCGGCATTGGCGGAGCGCGACATTTGGCTCCGGAACGCGCCACATCTGGTGCGCCCGATGCGCTTTGCCATCCCCGCCCACACCGACGAACGCCCGGCCTGGCAGTTGCGGTCATGGCTGTTGCTGTATGACCGGCTGGCCTCGCGCGCGCCGTTGCCGCGCTCCGCCACCGTCGACGTTACCCACCATCCGGTCGGCAACCCGCTGAAGCGGCCGTTCGGAACCGCCTTCGAATATTCCGACTGCGTGGTCGATGATTCCCGCCTGGTGGTGTTGACCGCCGTCGATGCCGCGGCGCGGGGGGCCGCGATCCGCACTGGCGCCCGCTGCACCCGCGCCGAGCGGGGCGAGACCTGGCGGCTGGTGACGATCGATCGTGGCCATCGTCAGGTCGTGACCGCGCGGGCGCTGGTCAACGCCACCGGAGCCTGGACCGCGACCGTCGCCGAGACCGTGCTGCGCCAGCCGCCACCCAGGCTTGCCACGATCCAGATGAGCCAGATCGTCGTCCGCCGCCTGTTCGATACCGACAACGTCTACGTATTCCAGAACAGCGACGGCCGGCTGATTTTCGCCAGCCCCTATGAGCGCGACTTCACCCTGATCGGCACCGTTGGCCATGCCTTTAAGGGCGATCCCGCCATTGTCGCGATGGCGGCCAAGGACGTCGCTTATCTCTGTGATGCCGCCAACCGGTATTTCCGCGAGCGGATCGAGCCGTTCGACGTGGTGCGGACGGTTTCCGGCGCCAACCTGGTGATGAACCCCTCGAACAACCGGGCAGCGTGGGACGGCGCGATGAGCTTCGACCACACTCGCCGCAAGGCGCCGCTGATCACGATCTTCGGCGGCGACGTCACCACCTCGCGGCTGCGCGCCGAAAGGGCCGTCTCCAGGCTGACGCCGTTCTATCCGATGTCGCCGCGCTGGACTGCGACGGCGCCGCTGCCCGGCGGCGATTTTGCCTGGAGCCGGTTCGAGAACGAGGTCGACGAGGTGCGCGCGCGCTGGCGGTTTCTCAGCGAGGATCACGCCCGCCGCCTGGTCGGCGCCTATGGGTCGAACGTCAAGGCGATCCTAGGCGAGGCCAGGGATCGCGGCGATCTCGGCCCGGCGTTTGGGCCTCAACTGACGGGCGCGGAAGTCCGCTATCTCATGAAGCACGAATGGGCGCGCTTCCCGGACGACATTCTGTGGCGGCGCTCCAAGCTCGGCCTGACCATGCCGCCGGCGGACCGCGAGGCGCTGGCGGCATTCATGGCGACGGTGATGTCGGGGACGGATTGCAAATGAACCGCTCTGTTTTTCAGGCTCTGGTCATCGCCGTGTTCGGCATGCTGTTCGGGATGACGCTGCGCTACCTCGTGGACAATCCACTGGAAGCAACCGTGGCGAACTACCTGCGAAGCGGCCTCCACGGCATCGGCGTTGCACTCGCCGGTTGGGCGACTCATCTCTATTTTGCTTCGCGGCGAAGTGAGTGGATCAGCAGATGGCCGCTGTTGATGGATTTGGGTCTGCGTTCCGCAACTATGGCCGTCGTCGTTGCATCCGTTCTTCTGGGTCTGGAGCCGCTGCTTTATTGGCACAGGATAGAAGCCGCCTGGCTGGTTGATACGTTCCCCAAGATCTTCGTGGCCGCGTTTTTCGGGGCCCTGCTTGTCGGACTGGCCTTTGAGCTGACACGTCTCGTCGGCAACCGGGTGCTGCTCAACGTCGCGCTCGGGCGATATCGCCGCCCGGTGCGGGAAGAGCGCGTGCTGATGTTCCTCGACCTCGCGGGCTCCACCTCGCTTGCCGAGGCGATAGGCGAACTGCGCGTGCAAGGCCTTCTTACCCGGTTTTTCTACGACATCGATGCGGCCATCGTCGCGCATGGCGGCGAAGTCCATGCCTATGTCGGCGACGAGGTCATCGTCACCTGACCGCTGGACCGCAAGAAATCGGATGGAAACTGCATCGACTGCTTCTTTGCGATCGCGGATACGATCGCGGGAAAGGCGGATTCCTACCGGGAAGAGTTCGGCATGGTGCCGGGTTTCCGCGCCGGCCTGCATGCCGGTCCCGTGGTGATCAGCGAATGCGGCAACTCGCGGCGTCAGTTGGCCTATTTCGGCGACACCGTGAACGTGACCGCGCGGCTGCAGGAATACTGCAAGGAGGCCGGCCGCAATCTGCTGGTCTCCGCCGATCTGCTCAGCCGCGTCCGGCCCAATTCAAATATCCTCGTTGAACCGCTCGGTCATGCCCAGTTGCGCGGCCGCGCGGCGGCGATCGACGTGTTCGCCGTTCAACGCCGCGCCTGAACCTCCCGCGACCAGGCCGCGTCACGTGCGGACGGCCTGCGCTCGAGCCGGGTGGAGATCAGCCCGGCGGCCTTCTCGCGGTGTCCACCGCGCAAATACGCCACGATCAATGTGTCCTCCCACAATTCGCGCTGGGCATGGCTGCCGCCGATCCGCACCAATTCGGCCATCGCGGGTTCAAGCAGGCGGATCGCGCCGTCATGATCGCCGTCGGTGAAGGCCCGCATGCCGCGGCACATGTCGATGGCCGCGCGGCCCGGCGGCAGTTTACCGTCGGAAGCACGGGCCTCCAGCTGCGCCAGCCGCGTGTCCAGCGCCTCGCCGCCGATTGCCGCGGCGGCCAGCGCATGATGCACGTCGGCGAAATGCGCCCCGGCCTGCGGGAAATATTTTTCGCCATAGGCGGCGACATCGCGCCAATGCGGCTCCAGCCCGGATTTGCCGGCGAGTGACAACCGCCACAGCAGCGAAGCGCCGTCGGTGAAAATATTCAGCGGCGGGTAGGGGCGGTCGGCCGGCTTGATTTGCTGTTCGTAGATCGCAAGCGCGCCTTCGAGATCGCCTTCGTCGAGCGCGGTCAGCGAGATGTGCCACCACAGATGCCCGTGCAGAAAGCTCTTGCGGTCGTGCGCGGGGAGCCACGCGGAAAGAAACTGACGGCCCGCCGCCAGGTCGCCCTGCTCGAACATCGCGTGCGACAGGCCGTGCGCGGCGTTGGCGTTTTCAGCCCGCAACCCCATCGCGCGTTCGCTAAAGGCGCGGCCAGTGGCGAGATTGCCGGCTTCGGTATGCGACCAGCCGAGATAACTCAGGAACCACCAGTCCTCGCCGTAATGCCTGGCGACACGCTCGCATACCGCAAGCTTGGCGGCGTCGTGGTCGGCACGGCCTGAAAACGCGTAGAGCCCGAAGGCGCCGAGCAGCATCGACAGCACCAGCGCATCGCGGGGATATTCCTCGAGATGCGCTTCCGCGCCGCTGACGGCCACTTTCGGCTTGCCCTCGATCACGGCAGCCATGACATCGATATGATGGCGCTCACGGGCGTCGGCGCCGGCGGCGAGTTGCCGTGCATGGGCGGCCATGCGGCGCGCTTCATTGCCCTGCATATTGAGCTGATGCAGGCGGGCGCGCGCGATATGCGCCAGTGCGAAGCCGGGGTCTTCCCGGATCGCGCGGTCGAATGCGTCCTCGGCGCCGTGCCAGGCCGACAACATGCAGTCCATGCCGTCGCGATAATGCGCGGCGGCGCGGTCGGAGGTCGTCGTCAGCGGCAGGTCATATCGGTCCCGGTTCATTTTCTTGTTCCGTGATGCGCGCGGTGAGTGCCAAGCCTAGCAGAGACATGACCGCTGACAGCGATAATATTGTGACTGTGCGGCGCGAAGCGGTTGAGCCGGTGCCGATCCGCCGCTAGCGTGCGGCAGCGAGGGCTGGCAGGGGACATGACCGAGGAATCGCCGGAAATTACGCCGAAGGCCGATGGGGTCGCGGGCCCCGCAAAGCCGGAGTCGCCACCCCAAGCGCCTGTAGGCCCGGCGGCGCAGCTCGAACCGGCCGCCGACATGCCGCTGCTGCGCATCGAGGCGGTCGGCAAGTCGTTCGGCAGTTTCCGCGCGGTGGACCGGCTGTCGCTCGATATCCGCGCCGGGGAATTTTTTGCGCTGCTCGGTCCGAGCGGCTGCGGCAAGACCACGCTGCTGCGCATGCTCGCCGGTTTCGAGACGCCGGACGAGGGCCGCATCCTGCTTGGAGCCAAGGACATCGCGCAGGTGCCGCCGCATCTGCGTCCGGTCAACATGATGTTCCAGAACTACGCGCTGTTTCCGCATCTGTCGGTGCGGGACAACATCGCGTTCGGCCTCAAGCGCGCCGGCATGGCGCGCGAGCAGATCGCCACCCGCGTCGCCGAGATGGTTGCGCTGGTCAAGCTCGAAGGCATGGAGAAGCGCAAGCCCGATCAGCTCTCCGGTGGCCAGAAGCAGCGCGTGGCGCTGGCGCGCTCGCTGGCCCGCCGCCCGCAGGTGCTGTTGCTCGACGAGCCGCTGGCGGCGCTGGACAAGAAGCTGCGCGAGAGCACGCAGCTCGAATTGATGGACCTGCAGCGCCGGCTCGGCATGACCTTCATCATCGTCACCCACGACCAGGAAGAGGCGATGACGATGGCGGGCCGGATCGGCGTGATGGATGCCGGCCGCCTCGAACAGGTCGCCGCCCCGCGCGAACTCTACGAGGCGCCGCGTTCACGCTGGATCGCGGAGTTCATCGGCGACGTCAATCTGTTCGACGGCGAGGTTGGCTGGCGTGAGAATAACCGGCTGCTGGTCACGACCAGGGAGGGTGTCACGCTTGCCGTCACCGAGCCGCGCCAGCGGGTTACCAAGGCCACGGTCTGTGTCGCGATCCGCCCCGAGAAGGTCAAGCTGTCGCGCCGCGCCCCGGTGTCGGATGCGGCCAATACACATGCGATCAACCGGCTCGAGGGCGTGGTGACAGATGTCAGCTATCTCGGCGGGCTCACCGCGTACCAGGTCAAGCTGGAATCCGGCGCGGTGGTGCGCGCATCGATGGCCAATACCGCGCGGCTCGACATGGATGCCTATCTCGCGGGCCAGCGCGTGGTGGCCTGGTTCACGCCTGACGATTGCATGGTGCTGGAACAATGAGCGCGCGCAGCATCTTCGCCCGTCCGGCGCGGCTGGCTGCGATCGCGCCCTATTTGTGGATGGTGCTGTTCTTCCTGGTGCCGTTCGGTTTCGTGCTTAAAATAAGCCTGTCGCAGACCGCGATCGCACAGCCGCCCTATGTGCCGCTGTTCGACCTCACCGAAGGCTGGGCGGCGATCAAGGCGGCGTTTGGGCAATTGTCGCTGGATAATTTCAAGCTGTTGATTTCGGACAGTCTCTACATCTCGTCCTACCTGCGCAGCATCTTCGTCGCGGTGACCTCGACGGCGATCCTGCTGCTGATCGGCTACCCCATCGCCTATGGCATGGCGCGGCTGCCGCAGCGCTGGCAACCGATCGCGATGATGCTGGTCATCGTGCCGTTCTGGACCTCGTTCCTGATCCGGATCTATGCCTGGATCAACATCCTGCAGCATGACGGCCTGCTCAACAAGGTGCTGCTGGCGCTGCATATCGTATCAACGCCTGTGGTGTGGCTGTCGACCGACAGCGCGATGTATATCGGCATCGTCTATTCCTATCTGCCGTTCATGATCCTGCCGCTGTACGCCACGCTCGCCAAAATGGACGGCGTGCTGATCGAGGCGGCGTCCGATCTCGGCGCTTCGCCGGGACGCGCGTTCTGGCTGGTGACGTTTCCGCTGTCGCTGCCAGGCGTCGGCGCCGGCGCGCTGCTGTGCTTCATCCCGATCGTCGGCGAGTTCGTGATTCCAGATCTGCTCGCGGGTTCCGGTTCGATGATGATCGGGCAGACGCTGTGGCTCGAATTTTTCACCAACAAGGACTGGCCGGTTGCTTCCGCTGCCGCCGTCGCGCTGCTGCTGCTGTTGATACCGCCGCTGCTGCTCTATGACCGGCTGCAGCGCCGCACGCTGCGGGGAGGGGGCTGATGGCGCGGCAGGTGAACCGGATTTCGTCGTTCAACATCACCTCGCTGGCGCTGGGCCTGGCGTTTCTCTATCTGCCGATCGTCATTCTCGTCATCTACTCGTTCAACGCCTCGCGGCTGGTGACGGTGTGGGGCGGCTGGTCGCTGCGCTGGTACACTGAGTTCTTCAACGACCGCGCCATGCTGGACGCGGCCTGGATGAGCCTGCGCGTCGCCGCGGTGTCGGCGACGGTTGCAACCCTGCTTGGCACGCTGGCCGCGATTGGTCTGGCGCGCGGCGAGCGTTTCAAGGGCCGCTCGCTGTTCTCGGGCATGCTCTATGCGCCGCTGGTGATGCCGGAGGTGATCTCTGGCCTGTCGCTGCTGCTGCTGTTCGTGGCGCTCAACGCCGAGCGCGGCTTCTGGACCGTGACGATCGCGCACACCACGCTGACGATGTGCTTCGTCACCGTCGTGGTGCAGTCGCGCCTCGCCTCCATCGACCGCAGCCTCGAGGAAGCCGCGATGGATCTCGGCTGCGATCCGGTGAAGGCGTTTTTGTCCGTGACGCTGCCGCTGATCGTCCCGGCGATCGCGGCGGGCTGGATGCTGGCCTTCACGCTGTCGCTCGACGATGTCGTGATCGCGAGTTTCACGACCGGCCCGGGTTCGGCGACGTTGCCGATCCGGATCTATTCCGAGGTGCGGCTCGGCGTGAAGCCGCAGATCAACGCGATCTGCACGATGGTGATCGCGCTGATCGCGGTGGTGATCGTGATTGCGTCGTTCGCGTCGAAATTGTCGAGGTCGCAGGGCGAGAGCGCGGCGCCGCTGTAATCGTCGTCATTGCGAGGAGCGTAGCGACGAAGCAATCCATCCATCCGTTATGCCGTGAGGTGGATTGCTTCGCTTCGCTCGCAATGACGGCAATCTAGATTTCGTTCCTCACGACTTCACCGCGCCCGCCGTCAGCCCGCCCACCATATACCGCTTGAACGCGTAGTAGATCGCGGCCGGCGGCAGCGCGTAGATGAAGCCGGTGGTCATCAGCAATTCCCAGGGCGAATCGTCGGCGGCGAGGAAGTTGCCGAGCGCCACGGGCAGCGTGATTTCGGTGTCCTTGGAGAGCAGCAGGAACGCGTAGAGATATTCGTTCCAGGCGAGCAGGATCGCGTAAGTGCCGATCGCCACCAGCGACGGCATCATCAGCGGCACATAGACCAGCCTGAACAGCTGCGGAATGGTCGCGCCGTCCATGACGGCGGCTTCGTCGAGTTCGACCGGCAGCTTGTCGGAGGCCTGCTTCAGCACCCAGATCGCGTAGGGAGAGGCGATCGTCACCATCGCCAGAATCAGCGACCAGTGATTATTGAGCAGGCCGTAATTGCCCATGGTCCGGTACATCGGCACCGCGAGGAACGCCGCCGGGATGAAATAGGTGAACAGCGCGAGATTCATCACCCACCGCCCGCCGGGCACCTTGAGCCGCGAGATCGCAAACGCCGCCGCGGTTGCGATCAGCAGCGTCAGCGCGCCGGCGGCCAGCGCGATCACGATCGAATTCCAGAACTGGATCCAGAAATCCCGCAGGAAGTAATGCTCCTGATGGAACACGATGCGGAAATTGTTCAGTGTCGGATGCGCCGGCCAGAGCTTTCCGGAGAACGCATCTTCCTTCGGCGAAATCGCGAACAGGAACATGTGGTAGATCGGGATCATGGTCCAGAGGAACACGGGAATCCCGATCAGCAGGAGGCGGGCTTCGACGCCGACTTCGCGCCAGGTTGGAAGCTTTGGCGTTGGCAGTTTCATCGCGACAACCGTTTCATCATGAAATAGATCAGCGGCAGCACGAACGGCAGCGCGCAGACGATGGACGCCATCGCCAGGCTGAGCTGATCGAGCCGCAGATAGCGAATCCCCAGGGTCGCCAGCACATGGGTGAGATCGGCGGGGCCGCCGCCGGTCAGCAGATACACGCTGTTGAAGTCGCCCAGCGTCCAGATCATCGAGAGCAGGGTGCAGGTCAGATACAGCGCCTGCATCGATGGCCAGGTGATGAAGCGGAACTTCTGCGTCCGGCTCGCGCCGTCGACTTCGGCCGCCTCGTAAAGATCGTGCGAGATCGCAAGCCGCCCGGTCATCAGGATCAGCGTCCAGAACGGCAGCGATTTCCAGATGTGCACACCGATCGCCATGGAAAGCGCCACGGTGGGGTCATTGAGCCAGTTAGGGCCGTCATCGCCGGTGAGTTTGAAGATCAGCGTATTGACCACGCCCCATTCGGGGTTGAACATGAAGCGTACGGAGAGAATGGTCGGGATCGAAGGCACTGCCCAGGGCAGGATGAACAGCACCGACAGCCATTTGATCCAGGGGCGCTGCTGGGCGAAGAAGCCGGACAGGAGCAGCGCGATCATCATTTTGAGGTTGATGCCGACCAGGAGAAAGATCAGCGTATTGACCGCGGCGCGCGCGAAGATCGGATCGTGATAGAGCGCGACATAGCTCGCCGGATGACGCGCCAGCCACAGCCCGTACCCGACCGGGTAGACCACGAAGGCCAGAAACACCAGCAGGTAGGGCGCCACCAGCACGATGCCCCAGACCTGCGGGGTGGTCAGCCGGGCCGACAGCGGCGGGCCTGGCATCGCCTGATCGCCCGAGATCGTAATCGCCATTGTGCTTGCTCTAATCTACGTCGTCGTCCCTGCGAACGCAGGGACCCATAACCACAGGCCTTCGTGGTTGAACGAAGGCCATCGACCAGTTTCATCTAAAACGACCGCCGCGGCGTATGGGTCCCTGCTTTCGCAGGGACGACACTTCCGCGGCGGCCGGCGTCGTTGATCAACCCGCGATTTGCTTGAGGCGGGCGATCAGTTCGTCGACGGCCTTGTCGACCGGAACCTTCTCGCTCACCACCCGGTTCATCGCCTTGGCCCAGACGTTCTCGTTGTTCAGGATCGTGAACTTCCAGTTCTTGGTGAAGTCGAACGGCGTGGTGCCGCCAGTGAACTGTGTGTAGACGGCTTTGCGATGCCGGTCAGCCTGCCAGAACGGGCTCTGCTGGCTTGCGGTCGTCACCGGGAACCAGCGGCCGAGCGCGCCTTCGATATAGGGCCGAAGGTTTTCCTCCTGCAGCAGGAACTTGATGAACTCCTTGCCCTCGGCCTTGTTCTTGGCGGCGGTGAACATCAGCCCGGTCTTGACGTCGGAGCGGTACTTGATCGGCGTACCGTCCGGCTTGTTGGGGAACGAGGCCGTGATGATGGTCTCGTCGTAGTTCTTCTTGCCGAGCGCCCGCTGTTCCGGCGTCAGCGCCGGGTTGTTGGCGTCGTCGAGCCATTTTGCCGCGATCGAGATCGTGAAGTTGTGCGTCATCACGATGGTCTTGTTGTGGAACGCGACGTTGTTGTCCGGATCCTTCCAGGTGGTGGAGGAGGGCGGCGAGCAGCCCCTGGTGTAGGTATCGGTGTAGTCCTTCACCGCCTTGATCAGGTTTTCGCGCACCTTGGGGTCGTCGACCAGAAGCTTGCCGTCGTCATCGACCAGCTTGACGTTGTAGGCGTCCATGAAGGTGTAGAACGACTGGAACGAGTCGGTGGATTCCACGCCCATCGGCTGGCCGACGGCGTAGATGCGCTGGCCGGTGGCCTTGCGGATGGCGGGCTGCACCTTGTCGCACCAGAACGACCAGTAATCTTCCCATTTGGTCGGAATGTCGCTTTGCTTGAAGCCGGCCTGCTCCAGCATGTCGCTCCAGATCTGGACGTGCATGCTCTGCTGCTTCAGCGGATAGCCGTAATAGGCCTTCTTCTTGGCCACATCGTTGTAGAGCAGCGCGGTCTCCAGCGTGTTCGGCGCGAACGCCGACTTCATCGGCAGCAGAATGTCGCCGAGGTCCTCGAGCTTGCCTTCATAGGCCCATTTGCCCTGCGCCTGCACGTCGTAGCTGTCGGAATAGGCGACGTCAGGCACGGTGCCGGAATCCAGCGCCGCCACCGTCTTCGGGATCATGTCCTGAATGGCGTATTGCGACAGTTCTACCTTGATGCCGGTCTTGGCCTCGAACTTCTTGATCGCCTCAAGCAGCGCGTCGTCCTCGGACTTGTAGAAGCCCTTGCCGAACCAGACGGTAATCGTTTTTTGCTGGGCCATCGCAGGCGCTGTGGCGTAAAACAGCCCGACCGCTGCGACCGCGAGTGAAACTGCACCAATTCCCTTGAATCTCACGTTGTTCTCCCTGAATTTTTGCCGGGGTTTTTGACCAGTTGGATTAGTGATAGCGCAACCAAACGGCGCGATCTAGATGCCGCGTTGCAAACTTTTTGTAGGGGAGGGTGTTCCAAAGCGGTCCGTTTTCGCAACGACGGCGTTTCAGTCTTGTCGGTGGCTCGCAATCGCGTACAGGTGACGCCCTCCATCTTGATTGTGAGAGGGATTGAAGTTCCAGCCAAATCCAACTTGGGCATCGCCCGATCTAACATGTGCATCGGCGGCTATGGGATACCGGCTTGTTGCCCATTTGGGCCGAGGTGACACAGCTTCGCATTCTCGCGGCCTGATACGCCCGAGCTTTGCCAGAAACTTCCCGCCCTCTCCAAAATGAGGGCGCAGGGAATGCCGGATGCGCGCTGCACCCGCGGTCTCATGTGCGGTTAGCACAAAAAATGCTGCACATGAGCATACAGGGCAGCGGAGAACATCCGACATTCCCTGCGCAATGGCTTTACGGCTTATGCCGTGATCTCCCCGGAGACGAGTTCTTGGTTGACTCCGTCACCGCCGGTTCAGCTCACGCCTAGCCGACGGCTTGACACCTGCAACGGGCGCCAGGACCACACGGTTTTGCCGTACGCTTAATCCACGCCGTCGTCGAGGCGTAAACCAGCGTCCACCGCAACCCGCCCAACGTCCGTGACGACGGCCGACGCCCTTCTGACCAGGACGGGATGGACAAATGTATGTACTTGATTTTCATTCTGGTAAACAGAAATATTTTTTATTTTGGGGCTTGACATCATTTCCGTAAATCAGAACTGATTTGCCCGTCGGGTTGATTTGCCGCACCCGCCGCGCTCACAATGCTCTTGCGCACGAGGCGACGCAGTTCTCAAGGCGTCGCTCAAGCGGCGGTTTTTTGATTTTACTTCCTTCCAGAGGCGGACGCGCCCGAGCTTGAGCTTGGGTAAGGGCGCTCAACAATTGCCACTGCCTGTTTGAAGTGCCGGGCTTTTCCTGACTCCACAGAATTTGGGGAAGATCTTCATATTGCTCTTGCCGGGGCACTTTTCATCCCGAACAAAATTTGAATTTGACCGGCGAGGGTCGCGCGAAATGCGGCCTTTTTGATTCACAATCACAAGGGGGTGGTTAACAGCGTTGTTAATCGCCCCTCTCGCTGTTTGACTCACACCCAACTGAGGTGGCCCGACCCGCAATATCAGCGCATGAGCGATTGAAAATATTCCGGTCCCAAGAAAGAGGCCGTCAACATGAGGCGGCCCTACGCTTTGGTCAGAGCCTTCTGGCGAGGCGCGGCAAATCAATCCTTATCGTGCGCGTACTTCTCCAAAACCAGCCGATTATACTCATCTCTCTCTACTCTCTCCGTGAAATATGCCCTTTTCGATCTTTGGCAATCTTCAGAAGATCAGGATCAGTCGGTGCCTGTGATTTCCTTCGGAATCCGGCAAAGAGACGACTAGTAGGCTCCGAGGTTCTTCCAAACAGCCGGTCAAACCATCCCATGGTGTCCTCACCGGTCATACTGCGAATTACGACACCCTATCATCATGAGATGAGGACACTACGGGTCAAGTACGTACAGTACCCTTCCAGCCCTATGGGAACAGATTGGCAGCTGAGAGCGCATGTCGAACGCAACATCATATGACCGTTCAGGGAAAGCTGACATCGGCTATTCCGTCGACCACTTTCGCTAAGGGCCCGATTGCCGACGTTCCATCCGCGCTAGGCTCGCCTTACAGGTGGCCAGCCACGCCCAGTTGATAGTTCACATCTAGCGCAGCACGCTTTTTGTGTGGAGGGTCAGGATTCCAACCAACAATGGCGAACATAACGAAGAAGCCCACAATGTATGCTACCGCGACAAACCAGCCGTGCCGCAACCACAGGCCGACCGACTTTGCCTCCGGGTACATATTGGAGATCGCGACGCCGGCAGACGAGCCGAACCAGATCATCGATCCGCCGAAGCCCACGGAATATGCAAGAAAACCCCAGTCATAGCCGCCCTGCTTGAGCGCAAGCGCCGTTAGCGGGATGTTGTCGAACACCGAAGACAGGAAGCCGAGCCCCAGCGCGGTTTGCCACGAGGCCCCCGGCAATTCCTCGACCGGCATAAAGGACGCATTGGTGACAAGGGCCAGAAGGAAGACCGTGCCCTTGAACGTTTCCGGCATGATCGCCCAATCCGGCCGACGCAGCGGCGCGGCCGCGAGAATGACGATCCACACCGCAAGTCCGATCACGGGGACGGCATCGAGCACCGCCGGAAATTTCAGGTTGGCGATGACGTTGGCCACAATGGCGATGGTCAGGATTGCAGCGACAATTCCCACATAGGTCCAATCGATGCGCCGGCCGCGCTGGGCATCCTTCTCTATTGGAGAATGGCGGTGTTGGATCAATGAGGCTGGTATCCCGTAGATCAGGAAGCCGGCGACGGCGGCGACGTAGGCCTCGACGACGCGAAGCGGGCTGATGCCGTCGATCCACATCATGGTGGTGGTGGTATCGCCGACTACGCTGCCAGCGCCGCCAGCATTGGCGGCCGCAACGATGGCGGCAAGGTAACCGATATGTACTTTGCCCTTGAACAGGTGCCGCGCCATCGTGCCGCCGATCAGGGCCGCGGCAATATTGTCGAGGAAGCCCGACATCACGAAAACAATGGCAAGCAGAACCAGGCTGCCGCTCCAGCCGTTGGGCAGCAACGCGGGCATCGCGTCGGGGATTCGGCTGTTCTCGAAATGCCGCGACAGGATGGCGAAACCCATCAGCAGCAGAAACAGATTGGCGAGAACAACCCATTCGTGGTGAAGCTGGAACATCAGGCCAATCAAGCCCTCGCCTTGCCGGAAGCCGGTAATCAGCAGCTTGTAAAGCGTAACGGCCACGAGCCCGGTCAATGCCACCGCAAGCGTCTTGTGGTGGAATACGGCTACGCCGAGCAGTGTCAGGCCGAACAGAATGAAATCAATCGGTATGCCGGACAGGTAGATGGGCTGGGCCGAGTATACACCGGTCGTGGATGCTGCCGCGGCTGGATGTGCAAACAGGATGCCTGGCAGAGCCACAGCGGCCGCAACAAGCAGCAGGGGCACATTCACGGCCCTTCCGGCGAGGGATTGGGCACGGAGGATTTCTTCGGTTGAACGTCGGGAATGCATCGGGTGCGCGCTTTCCGCGTGGCGGCCCGACCATCGCTTGACCTGTCACTGCCACATGCAGCGAGCACCCGAGTGCCGTTCTACACGCCGACCGAAAGAAAGCAATGTGTGCCAGAGGCTGATGTCCGCTCTGGGGTCAAAAGCTGCCCTGATGGTCCCGAAAACACGACTTCCGATCAACCCGCGAAAGCGGACATCCGGAGGACACACAAGGCATGTCTCGAAGGTGCCATTTCCAGACTCATGCACCGCAGCAAATGGCTCCCTCATTCGATCACTTTGTCAGCCCTGAGGATCAGTGTCGAAGGCACATCGAGGCCAATCGCCTTCGCGGTCTTCAGGTTGATCGCAAGTATGAATTTCGTTGGCTGCTGGATAGGAATTTCAGCTGGCGGAACACCGTTGAGAGTTTGGCCGACTTCATCCGCCCAGCGAAGGAAAGAATAGGAATAGTCCGGCGCATAGGCCAAGAATACCTGTCCACTGTCGGCAATGTCAGTCCACCAAGTAATCGATGGCAGCCGATATTTCACTGCAAGTCCAAGTATCAGCTCACGGTGTCCGAAGTTGGGAGGAAGCCCATTGGCCATCAGTCCTTCAACCGATTGCTGCGCCATCGTCTCGAAGGCTTGCTGATATTCCGGTTCTCTCGCCGAACGCTCCATCGGTATGCCGATGATTGAAACTCCCGACCGCTGGCCCGCTTCTCTGACAGCTTGTCCCCAAGCCCCTTCCCATTCTGCGCGGTTCGAGAGATAGGCAACGCGCGATGCCGAAGGCACGGCTTGCCGGAGAACTTCGAGGTGCTTCCCTTGCATCTCGATCCCGGCATCCAAAGAGACGCCAGTGATGTTGCGTTCCGGCCTAGCCATGTTCTTTAAAATTCCAGCGGCGACGGGATCACCAAACGTGGCAACAATTGGAATTGCGGTCGTCTCTTTTGCGACCTGCAGGATGAATTGATGATCGAACCCAACCGCTATGACGTCGGGTTTAGCTTGCACGATCTTGCGCGCGACCTCCTCGTAGCGTTCGGGCCGACCCTCAGTGGCATATCGATCCACGATTAGGTTCTTGCCCTCCGTGAACCCCATCTGAGCCAAGCGATTGAAGAGGAGTATCCAGAAAGGTCCTCCGAAGCTGTCCATTCCTGACTGGCTGCAAACTGCCAATCGGTAGACCTTATTTTGTTCGGCTGCCCACAGCGCAGTCGCCGTTGTGGTGGTGGCTAACAATCCCGCGAGAAGGTCCCGCCGTCGCATGTGCCTCTCCTTCCAGAGACCAAGCAAAGCATATGGAATGACGAGCGTAGCACTTTTGTCGTGGCGCTGTAGGGGTGGAAGGACGGCTTTGGGTCATGTGTGGACGACGCCCGCATTGCAAGGAGATTCTGACGTTCGGCTTGCGGTCGGGTGCAAGTCATGTGTC